>JAJYLC010000003.1 GCA_021787935.1 Chloroflexota bacterium
GACAGATGTCTACATCAGACCTGCTCCAGTGGACATTTCATGCTCCCTTCGGGCACATGTCTGAGGCAGGACGAGTCGCTATGATTGTGCGCCGATATGTACATGAGTTCGGTATCAACAGCGAGCAATTCGGCTGGGTCCCTGTAGTATGCAAAGAACACGGCGCTCAAAATCCCAATGGCATGTACTACAAGAAGCCAATTACTATCGAGAACTACCGGAAATCGGAGATGGTTGTGGAGCCTCTGCGAAGGCTGGATTACTACGAAGAGGCTGACGCGGCTGCTGCCCTAGTCGTTACTACCGCAGAAAGGGCAAAAGACCTCAGACAAAAAACAGTCTATGTGCTCGGAGCCGCTCAGAGCATGGTGCCTGAAACTGAAGAACAAAACTCGTATTATCGGCGGTCTATATCGGGTTTCCCTGAGATGGCGGAGGTGGGAAAGAAGATTTTCTCTATGGCCGGTGTTACCCCGAAGGATATAAATTGCGTGCAACTCGATGATTCATATGGGCCTTTTGTTCCTATGCAGTTGGAGGAACTGGGGTTCTGCAAGCGGGGCGAAGGCGTGGACTTCTGCAATGGCGGCAGCCGTATCAGGTTAGGCGGCGAGTTGCCCCTCAATACCTCCGGCGGCTCTCTCGGCGAGGGCCATTTATACGGTATGAACCACGTCATCGAAGCAGTACGCCAGATAAGGGGCATATCAACGGCCCAGGTGAAGAATGCCAGGCTGGTGCTGGTTGCTTCAGGGGCAGGCAGTCCAGCCAGTGGTCTCATTCTAGGAGGTAAATAATGAGCATGGCTTATGATACGGAACATCCCATACCCATGCCCCCTATACTCTGGGATAACAAGGGCTTTTGGGATGGCGTTAAAAAGCATGAGCTGGTCTTTCAGAGATGCAAACAGTGCGGCACCTGGCTTCATCCTCCAAGGCCTGCGTGTCCCAAATGCCGTTCCTTTGAAAAAGAGTGGGCACCCTCGACGGGGAAAGGTACCGTGTATAGCTTTGTCACCTATCGAGAGTCGCCTCATCCCGCTTTCAAAGCGCCATATTCAGTGGTGCTGGTGGAGCTGGAGGAAGGAGTGCGGCTGGTCAGCAATATGGTTGATGTAAAGCCGGAGCAGATATTCATTGGCATGCCTGTGGAGGCGGTCTTCGATGACATATCCGAGGGCCTCACCCTCCCCAAGTTCAGAAAGGTGGGGTAGCATGGATTTCGCCCTTAGTGAAGAGCAGGAGATGTTGAAGAAATCGGCGCGAGATTTTCTCAGCATTGAGTGTCCCAAAAAATTAGTGAAGGAGCTGGAGGCCGGGGAATCGGGTTACTCTCCCGAGCTGTGGCAGAAGATGGCCGGGCTGGGCTGGATGGGCCTGGCGTTGCCTGAGGAATACGGCGGAGCCGGCCTAAGCCTGCTCGACATGGCGGTGCTGTTTGAGGAGTTTGGGCGTGCTGCCATGACTGAGCCCATGTTCAGTACTATAGCCTTCGGAGCGCTGCCGATTCTGCAATGGGGAACCGAGGAGCAGAAAAAAACATTCCTTCCCAAAGTGGCGGCCGGTAAGCTACTTTTGACCTTGGCGCTGGCAGAGCCGGGTGTAAACGAAGACCCCATGTTCATCACCACTCGCGCCATGACAAAGGACGATGGCTTCCTAATCCACGGCACCAAGCTTTTTGTTCCCTACGCACACATTGCAGATTATCTACTCGTGGTGGCAAGGACAAAGGGAGTTGCCGGCGATAAAATAGGTATCACCGTTTTCATAGTTGATAGAAAGTCTCAAGGCATTAGTATCGCCCCGCTGGCAACCATGGCCGCCGACAAGCAGTTCGAGGTAAATTTCGATAAGGTATATGTTCCGTCAAACAATATACTCGGAAGCCTACACAACGGCTTGCCTTTAGTCAGAGAAACGCTTAAAAAGGCCACAGCAATACAGTGCGCCGAGATGGTAGGCATAGCACAGCAGGAACTGGAGATGACAGCCGAGCATACCAGGAATCGAATACAGTTCCAGCGCCCTCTCGGCACATTCCAGGCGGTGCAGCACAGCCTGGCCGATATGTTCATTGATGTAAATGGCGCTCGTTGGACAACGTACCAGGCGGCGTGGCGTCTGAGCGAGGGGCTACCTGCTGACCGTGAGGTAGCCATCGCCAAGGCATTTACCAATATCGCCTGCCAGCGAGTTGCCTTCACGGCCCAGCAACTGCACGGCGGCCTGGGCGTTGACAGAGACTACGACCTCCATTTCTATTTCCGTCGTGCCAAGGCCTTTGCCCTGACCCTGGGCAGCACACCGTTTCATTTGAAGACAATCGAGGCAGAAATAGGCAGTTAGAATCCGGAATACTATTCAAGGAAGGTGACAGAATGTTAGTCGGAGGCTGTGATGTAGGCTCAGCCACAGGCAAGGCCGTGGTAATGAGAGATGGTGAGATCGTTTCCTATGAAATCATACCGTCCACAACCAAGCCCGAAGTAACCGCACGGATGGTTATGGATAAGGCCGTTGAGAAGGCTGGCCTCTCATCAATCGCAGATCTTCAGTACATTGTTGGCACCGGATATGGTAGACTAAAGGTTCCCTTCGCCAACGAGAACATCTCTGAAATTACATGCCACGCTCGAGGTGCACAGTGGCTTTTGCCTACCGTTAGAACGGCAGTGGATATAGGAGGTCAGGACTGCAAGGTGATGTCGCTCGGAGCAAACGGTAAAGTGCTGGAATTCGTTATGAACGACCGGTGTGCTGCCGGTACAGGCAGGTTCTTTGAAGCCATGGCGAGGGTCCTCGACTGTGGACTTCAAGGGCTATCCGAGCTGTCACTCCAGGGCAAAAACCCGGCAACCATCTCAAGCCAGTGCAGCGTGTTCGCCGAGTCGGAGGTGGTGACCCTGGTCAATGAGGGCATGGAACTTGCCGACATAGTAGCAGGCCTCCATGCTTCGATAGCCAGCAGGCTGAACTCAATGGTGCGGAAGGTAGGGCTGGTTGAGGACGTTGTGCTTACGGGAGGATGTGCTAAAAACGACGGCCTCGTTAAAGCCCTCGAAGAGAAACTCGGCGTGACAGTCAAAAAGCTACCCCTAGATCCGCAGATCGCGGGGGCGATTGGAGCTGCGCTTATTGCTGCGGAGAAAGTAAGCAAGCAGACCATGAAGAGCCCCGCCTAGAAAGGGCATAGTGTAACGCTTAAACAGAAAAAACAACCCTTAAAACTGTTCCGGGAAAGGAGGTACAGCGATTGGAAACACCTATAAAGTCCAAGGTATTCGAGCAATTTAATGAAGCCACCAAAACGCTGCTTAATCCGGTGCTGCAGGATTGGAAGAAGCAGGGTGGCAAGATAATAGGGTACTTTTGCTCCACAGTCCCTGAGGAGCTAATCACAGCCGCCGGGTTAACTTCGTTCCGAATGAGAGCGACAGGAAGCACAAGCACGGAGATGTCAGATGCATTTTTCAGCAGCATCAACTGTAGCTTTCCGCGCCACTGTTTCAACCTGGCGCTAACCGGCGAGTTCAAGTTTCTAGACGGGGTTGTCTGCGTCAACTCTTGCGACCATGTACGACGCATATACGACAACTGGAAACGCTTTGTGCCCGATACGCAGTTTATCGAAGTAATGAGCCTTCCCCGCAAGACAGACCCTCCCCAGATTGCCTGGTACCGCGACGAGATTAATCTCCTTAGAGAGAAGCTTGAGAAACATTTTGGCGTCAAAATTAGCGACAAAACTCTGTGGAAGGCGATCAAGCTGCACAACGAGACACGGCGGCTGCAAAAGAAACTCTACGAGCTGAGAAAGAAGGACAAACCGCCGATCACAGGCTCCGAGACACTCGCTGTTATGGTCGCAGGCACTGCTATGCCCAAGGCGCAATACAACGATATGCTGCGTGAGCTGTTGGATGAGCTAAAGGGAGTCGAGGGCCCGGGCGACCATAGGGCACGATTGATGCTCGTGGGAGGTATTCTCGATGATCCCGCCTACGTCAAGGTCATCGAGGATCAGGGCGGGCTTGTCGTTACCGATTCGCTTTGCTTCGGCACCAGGATCATGTGGGTCGAGGTCAATGAAAATATTAAGGATCCTGCTGAAGCCCTGGCGAGATATTATGTGGCCGAGCGCCCTTCGTGCCCGCGTTTTTATGGCGAGCATGACAATCGGTCCAATTACGTCATTAATATGTGCCGCGAGTTCAAATGTGATGGGATCATCGGAGAAAGGCTGATGTTCTGTGACTCCTGGCTCGTGGAGCACTACATGCTTGGGCAGGACCTTAAAGCTGCCGGGATTCCGATGCTGAAACTGGATAGAGAGTACATTACGGGCGGCGTAGGTCAACTCAGAACCAGGGCCCAGGCATTCCTAGAAACGATTGGGAGGTAGAAGATGGCTTTGGTAGATAAACACCCCGAGATGGTACGTTATATTTCAGAGCTGGAGTGGTTCAAGTTCCTCCGTGAACAGACCGTGGCTCTTATCGAAATCCCTGAAATGCAGTTACAGGTAAAGACGCTTGACTCTCTACTGAGCATGTATGGCAGGATAATAGACGCGGTGGAGAATAACAAGCCGTTCCTTGCCAGCTACTACTGCCTGGCACCGGAGCTGTACACGGCCATGGACTTGCCTTATTACATGGTCATGCAGACTCCGTTCCTGGCTTCCTCGGTACCTTATCTTCTAAAAGATATCGATGCCGCTGAAGAGATGGGGCTGGGGAATGACCTCTGCACGGCCATCAGGTTGTCCATATACTATGTTGAAGCCAACCTCTCGCCCCTGCCAACCTGCGCCCTCAACCTGCTTTACCCCTGCGATGGTGCTCCACTGCTTCACGAGGTGATAAAGCGTAACCAACGCTGGCGCAATATCCCGATGTTCGCCCCCGACCCGCCGTACTATATGGATGAGCGGAGCCTGAACTACTTTGCCGGCGAGCTAAGGAATATGGTAAAGTTCATTGAGAAGCATACCCACAGGAAGCTGGACCTGGACAAGCTGAAAGAGACCATCGAATGCTCTAATCAAATGTTCAGGCTGTGGGACGAATACAATCAACTGCGGCGCAATGTACCGAGCCCTCATGGTTGGGGCATAGGCGGTCCGCAGTGCTTCTCTCAAGCCTGGGTGTACCAGGCGGGAACCCCTGAGGGCGTCGATTGGTTCAAGAAGCTGGTTGAGATAGCCGAGCTAAACGTGAAGGCTGGCGTAGGGCCGGTGCCTCAGGAGAAGATAAGACTGTTCTGGTTCGACCTTCTGCCGTTCGGCTGGGTCTTCGAGTTTCTGCCTTGGCTGGAGTCAGAGTGGGGAGCAGTCATGGTCATGGACATGTTCGCTAATTTCCCCTACACCATGATTGATACCTCAAGTGAGGAAAAGATGTGGTTGGGCCTCGCCAAGAGGAATCTATTCGACTCACCGATGGTGAGGCAGGCGCGAGGTGTGGCCGACAACTTCGCCAACGATATCAGGCGAATAGTGAAGGACTACAAAATCGACGTGGTAATCTGGCCCGGGCACATGGGCCACAAAGACGGTTCGGCGACTGTGGGCATAATGAGAGAGACCTGCCGCGACCTCAATGTGCCGTTTATTCACCTGGGCCTCGACCTGTTCGACAAAAGATACTCGACACCGGACCAGATAAAGGACAAAATTTCGCAGTTCTTCAGAGCTATGGGGCTGGGTTAAATAGCAGGGAACCAGTCAATCACCCTGAGCGTAGCGGCCGCTACGCTCAGGGTTTCGGTTTCACCAACACCGTGACTATAGCGGCGAAAAGGAACCCATTTTATGGCTGTCTTCGATGTCTACATAAAAAAAGTAGCTGAATATATCGAAGCAATGCAGGCCAGCGGCAGGCAGGTCAGGACTTTCGACTGCCCCAGTGGTCCGGAAAGATTGCTGAACGGGCTGCCTGTCAGGGTTGGCCCCGGAGCAGGCTCGGGAATAGTCCTGCGCGGAGATACCTTTGCCGAACTGGGCAGTCCTGAGGCCGGTTCTTGTGCCTTTCCGCTCTGGACTAACAATACAAGCCTGGTCAAAGACTGCAGGATTACCCTTATTGGCCCTGATATCCTTGAATCTAAAGGTGCAAGCCTGCCCTTCGGTCAAATTATTATGGCGGCGGGGGAAAAGCTCAGCGAAAAAGAGCACTCTGTCTTCGATGAAAGTCAATACATCTCAGACCAGATTGAAGGCTACATGGTAAAGAGTACACCTGGACGTATGTGGACGAGGATAAGCAACGACGCTGCAGAGAGGGGCTTTGGCTTCGAAGCACTGGGAAAGGCACTCATGGCCATCTATAAGTCCCATGCACCCCATGTAGAGGCGATGGAGGTTGTTTTCGTTACCTCGGGCAAAGAAGACGTGGGACGGCTGGACGAAATCGCTGAGCAGGTAAAGAAGATCAGCAAGGATATTGTCAGAGAGACCTGGCTGGCCAGGGGCTACGACATCCTCGAATGCACCCTGGGCTGGGATTGCGGGTCTTGCCCGGATAAAGCTGTTTGCGATGATATCAAGACAGTGCTGAAAGTGCGCAAGAAGAAGGCCGTGGATACTGAGACTGCTTAGAGTTCTGGACTTAGGATTTTGTGATGACTGCTCCTGGTATTTCTAAAAAGAGACTTCTAGCCGTCTGCGGCAAGGGAGGCACTGGAAAGACAGCGCTCACTGCCATGATGACCAGAGTCCTGCTGGACAGCAGCAACTCCGGCAAGCTGCTGCTCATCGATGCCGACCCGGCTATGGGTCTACCCAACGCCCTTGGCTTAAAAGTCAAGCGGACCATGGGCCAGGTTCGCGAGGAAATCATCAAGACCGCAAGAGGCAGCGACAAGGAGAAAAAGGCTAAGCTGGCCAGTATGCTTGACTATATGGTCATGGAGGCCCTTTACGAAACAGATAGCTTCTCGTTACTGGCAATGGGACGCACCGAGACACAAGGCTGTTTTTGTCCGGTCAATAACCTTCTGCGGGATGCCATAGAAACCCTATCCAGTAATTTCGACACCATCGTTATCGACGGCGAAGCCGGTGTGGAACAAATCAACAGACAGGTCATGCGCCGCGTAGATACCCTGATTATTGTCAGCGATGCTACATCCAGAGGAGTTCAAACCGCCGCCCTGGTAAAGAAAATGGTGCGAGACGACAAGGTAATACAATGCGAAAAAATAGGTTTAATCTTCAACAGGGTTCGAGGCAATCAGGAGCTATTGAAACAAGCTGCGCAGGAGATAGGGTTGGATGTCTTTGGTTACGTCCCCCAGGACGAAAATATAGCCTCCTATGACCTGGTGGGTAAGTCCATCCTGGAACTCCCCGTTACTTCACCCGGACTCGCGGCGATACGTCACATCGTGACCGACCACATCCTCAAGTAATACCTTCTAAGAGTCCAAATACATCTTGCTCTCAGCTACAAACCTGTGGTAATCTGCGAATCGGTTCACAGCCCGGCAAGCCCTGCGCAGCGAATTGTAGGCTGTGATTCCGGCCTCTCTGAGCTGCCTCGCATATGTTTCAGTATCATGAATCTGCCCCTCCTCCGATAAAGCAACAATCATCGGCTTGTGCTGAGACATCGGATTAGAGGAGTTAGAGATACGTTTGTGCAACTCGGTTAACACATTAGCCGCCGGGCCCGCAACGAACTCAGCGCCCAGGTGTAACATGACCATATCTATTTGAGGATCTGCTGCAAGCAATTCATAGGCCCGGTGCAGAGGCGTAATATCCACCACTACACTCGGCACGTCTATCGGGTTTGCCACCCCCTGATTTACCAGAGAGATAAACTTAAGCAGACCATTTCTTGTATGTTCCGAGAGAGCTGGTAATATAATACCTTCCTCGGCACAGATGTCTCCGGTGGCTACGCTGCTGCCTCCCCCGACTGCCAGTACGGCTGCCCGTTTATTAGGCGATGGCTCCAAATGGAGGAATGTCATGGTTACCTCGGCCATCTCTTCAATCGAGTGTACTGCTATGGCTCCCGTCTGTTTGAAGAAGGCCTTCCAGATTTGTTTATCTCCCGCTAGAGAACTGGTGTGTGATGCTGCAGCCCTGGCACCTGCACTCGTCAGGCCGCCCTTCCAAACAATGACTGGTTTTACCGGATTTATTTGTCTCACAAGCTCCGTAAGCCGCCTGCCATCTTTGACTCCCTCAAGATACAGGCAGATGATCTGAGTCTCCGGGTCTTTGGCCAGGTATTCAAGGAAGTCAGGGGCATCCAGCAATAGCGCATTACCGTGGCTTATCACCTTGCTGAAACCTATGCCGAGTTGCGCACCGCGTAACAGGAATATACGTGCGTGGCCCCCGCTCTGGGATACAAAAGCCACAGGCCCACGGACAGGCGGCGTGTCAGCATGCATCTGCATATTTATTGAGGGTATCTGGAAACCCATGCAGTTCGGGCCGATAACCCGGAGGTTTCCCTTCAAAGCTATCTCACGTATCTCATCCTCCAGCTTCTTTCCCTCCGCTTGACCGGTTTCGCCAAAGCCGGAGGTGCATATCTGTACATTAAGCGCCTTGGCTGAAACGCAGTCTCTCACTACCTGAGGGACTGCGGCGGGAGGTACCGTAATTATGACCAGATCTAGATGCTCAGGGATAGAGATAACACTCGGGTATACTTTGACCCCCTCAATCTCGTTAGCTTTGGGGTTAACAGGATATACAGACCCCTGGAAACCTGCCTGTCGGAGGATACGAAGAATGCCCGCCCCTGTATACCCCGGGTGCTTGGAGTCATCGTTTCTGGAAACGCCCACGATGGCGACTGTTCTGGGAGGAAAGCCCTCCCCGAAATTCCAACTGTGTTTCACTAGTCCTACTGTTTTGCTCACTAATTTTTCAGTATACCAACTAAATCGTTATTTGTCATTCATCGTATATGGCTTTGTCTTATTATTGAAATTAAATATGGTGAGGCTATTCCAGCTTCAAAAATACCTGAAAGTAATGTCCGAACCATGATTTTAGCAGAAACAGAAATTGGAATAATAACCATTTGGTCCGATATTTCGCCGGAGACTCCAACGTAAGCCGCATCGCAGAGAAGGTACTTTGATGAAGTTCTGTCAACACCAAAGTAACTTTGTCGCTGTTACTGCCGTAGGATTGATTCCATTCGATTTCGTAGCATAATTGGTTCAAGAGTGATCGAGAACACGTCCTATTCAAAACCTGCTTCGATTTGATTTAAAATGACAGATTTCAAACCTATCGCGAGAAAGATTTTAACATACATTTCTGCAGGTTTAATTGTCGCCCCTCTGTATGTAATCGCGCTTTGGGCTCTCCGCTACTCTACAAACAGCTGGTTCGATCCCTGGGGCATCATCACTATAGTCTTTATGGTATTTATTTTTCCCTCGGTTATGGTGACATTAAGGGCCCCTATACAAAAAAAAGTAGATAGAATTCTCTATGGTTGGAGATTGCCTTACCGGGAAACAATGCTGAATCTCCCTACCAGGTTGAGAAATATTCTCAGTGTCAGTGACCTTGCTGAAGAATTGTTGCGCCCGATACCCAGAGCCCTGAATACTCCACATGTAAGTCTCCTTCTCCCCCGTAACGGGAGCTTCGTTTCGCAGTTCCATGACCAGCTTATTGGAGTGACGCCGCCGTCGCCTTTGGAACTCCACAAGGACAGCCCGATTGTGAAGTGGCTTAGAGAAAATAACGGGCTCCTCTTTCCCCACACCCTGGATACAGCACCTGAGTTCGTGCGGATTGCCCAGGCTGAGAGGAACGCAATCAAGGATTGTGACATCGGACTGCTTGTACTAATGCAGCATAAAAGCAACACGATCGGAATCCTCGCCCTGGGGCCAAAACAGAGCGGCCCGTACTCCGGGGAAGACATCACCCTGCTCACAAAGGTGAGTCAGGAATTGGCCGTGACTATGGCAAACGCTCAACTGTTTAACATCACCAGAGATAGAGTGCATACAGATGACTTAACAGGCTTGCTCAGCCACGGGTATTTTCATCAGCGCACAGACGAGGAGATATCACGTTGTTCCCGTTTTGGCAACATATTTTCAGTGCTCTTCTTGGACGTCGACCTATTCAAATCCTACAACGATGCCTTCGGCCATCTGGCAGGCGACGACATCCTGAGGGAGATAACACGTCATATCAAAAATTCCATCAGGTCGATAGACATACCCTGCCGCTATGGCGGAGATGAGTTTGCGGTCATTCTGCCCGAGTCGCCCCTGGACGATGCCTACAATGTCGGTGAGAGGATCCGGGAAAAAGTAGAATCCGAGATGGACATCAAAGGTATAGCAATAACATGCAGCATAGGAGTAGCATCGTGGCCCACCAGCGGAGTTACCAAAGAAGCACTCCTTATGGCTGCGGATAGCGCCCTGTACCGGAGCAAGCAAGCAGGGCGAAATCAGGTATCCCTGGCCTCTGCCACGATATCCCTCCAACAATCCGATTTCGATAAAGAGGAGCAGATTCTAAACGCCGTTCATGCTCTGGCAGCCACTGTTGATGCCAAGGACCATTACACTTACGGACACTCCAAGAAGGCGGCAGAATATGCCGGGCAAATTGCCCAGGCACTTGGCTATTCCAATGACAAGGTAGCCATGCTTAAAGCAGCAGCGTTATTGCATGATATCGGTAAGATTCGAGTTCCCGATAATATTCTTTTGAAGCCGGGCTCTCTTACCGACAGCGAATGGACGGCTATACGGGAACATCCCAAGTTCGGTGTGGCAATACTCAAGCATATCAAGAGCCTGGGCTCATGCTTGCCAGTCATTCAACATCATCACGAACACTTTGACGGAAAGGGTTATCCTGCCGGACTGATTGGTGAAAACATTCCGCTGGAAGCCCGTATTCTGGCAATCGCTGATGCCTATGATGCTATGACGTCGCCGCGTCCTTACCGACCCAATGCATTACATCACCAGGAAGCCCTGGAGGAAATTGTGCGCTGTGCCGGGTCTTATTTCGATCCTGAAATAGTGAGAGTATTTGCTGCGACGTGGGAGCCGGCAAATTACCGCACAATGATTAATTCCGCGGCCGGTAAAAGTGGCTAAACGCCACCAGTTTTGCCTGCACAGTATATGATAATTCAGTTGCAAGACATATTCTGGAATAACATCCGGCACATTGGCACCTGAGTTTCCCAGTGTCGCCAGTATTTAGATAGTACTTTTTTCTAGCGAGCTCAAAACTAAAGGGCTATTGTAGAAGCCAGAGATTGCAATGAAAGTACTATTGTACCTACGTTGAACATACGCTAAATTTTTATTGTAAGGAAATTATCGCCGTTTAATAGGTTATAGTACAGCAAGTTGGTACTATCACATTATTAGGATTTCAGTAACAAATTTCGAAAGCTGTACGAGGACTCGTTAATCTTGAATACGACTGCCTATCAAACTGTTAAGGAACTTGAGGTTCGATGCGTAGCATAAAAGTAATGATTGTGAGCAGCAATTCATTCGCCCGATCTGGAATCGAGCAGATGTTATCCGGACAAAATGCGCACATACTGGATATCGTAGAGTGCGATTTAGACCAGGAGGGGGCAAACGTAATCACACAAATCTCGAACTGCTTGCCAGATATCGTGTTGTTGGACCAGGGCTATCATCTTTCGCTAGGGATTCAGTTGACCAGAAAAATCACAAAGACGTTTAGAGGCACTAAGGTAGTGATTATCAGCAACAGGAATGCAGAAGATGATGCAGAGCTATTTCAGGTCATCAAGAGCGGAGCAGCGGCGTACCTTAACGCTGAACGGTGCACTCCCGATTTACTAGTTCAAACTGTAAACCGATGCGCCGATGGTGAATATCCTATTAATGATAGTGTAGCAAATAGGCCCAAGCTAAGCTGGCGGGTACTTAGAGAGTTCCAGGACTTCTCCTTGAACAAAAAATATGTAGAGAATGCTTTGGAGTCTCTAACCTCCAAAGAACTCCAGATATTGAAGCTCATCTGCGAGGGCAACTCGAATAAGCAAATCGGGGATATATTAGGCACCAGTGAACAGACAATCAAAAATCAGGTCAGTTCGATTTTGCGCAAATTGAATGCAAACGATCGGGCACACGCTGTGTTCATAGCGGCACGCGATGGCTGGATATACATTAAGAACGATGATAAGGCAAACGAGCGTGATTCTCATTCAGGCCAAATGGTTAATATTGAATCGTCAACTTAGAAAACTTGTCGTCATAAATTTTCTCAAGAAATCAGGTGAATAATACACCGGCCGCTTAATAACACAACGGGGGGATTTGAGCATGAAAATAGAAGAATTACTCCGCTTAATGGTAGATAGAAGGGCTTCCGACCTGCATCTGAGGGTGAGGAGACCACCTATTCTGCGTATTGATGGCGTCCTCCAGGTAATGGAAGACATGCCCCATATCACGCCATCCGATTTGAAAGAAGCGTTTGAACACGTAGCCAATGAGAGCCAGAGAGACCGTTTCCACCACGATATGGAACTGGATCTGGCGTATGGAATCCGTGGAATGGCTCGTTTCAGAATCAACGTCTTCATGCAGCGGGATACCCTCAGTCTGGCCATCAGGCGAGTACCGTACGTGGTGCCCACTGTGGACGAATTGGGACTTCCGGAGATCTGTAAAGCTCTGGCATTGAAGCCAAGGGGACTAGTACTCCTGACTGGCAGAACCGGAACCGGAAAATCAACCACGTTAGCCGCAATGATTGACCACATAAATAAAAACGAGTCACGGAACATAATAACCATCGAGGACCCCATAGAGTATATATTCCAGGATGATAAGAGCATGATAGCGCAGCGAGACCTTGGGTCAGACACCAAGTCTTTCGGTAATGCTCTGAGGCATGTGCTCCGACAGGACCCCGATGTGATCCTGGTCGGGGAAATGCGGGACCTGGAGACAATCGCGACAGCTATAACTGCTGCTGAGACAGGGCACTTAGTGTTAAGCACCCTGCACACCCCGAGTGCACCCCAGGCCATCGACCGCATTATCGATGTTTTCCCGCCCCACCAGCAGGAGCAGATAAGATTGCAGCTATCGCTAGTGTTGGAAGGCGTGCTCTCCCAGATTCTATTGAGAAGGGCAACGGGACATGGACGGGTAGCATCGGTGGAAATCATGCTTGGCACCGATGCCGTGCGGAATATCATTCGTGAAGGCAAAATAGAGCAGATGCCTACCTACATGCAGACCGGCAGTCAGTTCGGCATGCTGACTATGGATCAAGCGCTACAGAACCTCGTCAGGTCTCGCATGGTTACGGTCGAAGAAGCGTTACCCTATTGCAGCAAACCGGATGAGCTGTTAGGCAGGCCGGTTCTTTCCCGCTGACGGGCGGGGGTTTAAAAATATTTGTTACAGGGCTTTTTTACCGGGTCTCGCCCCCAATTGCCTACGCTCATTATCTGGGCCACTTAACTACTTTGACTTTGGTCCGCGGTGCCTTAAGATAGTCTTCCTGAAGCTCGCTTTTTAGCTGGGAAAGCGCAGGGCTCAATTGAACCTTTGTCTTGCCATACTCTTCCAGGGGGACAACAAATCTCTTTCTTTGCTCCGCTACCCAGCGCTTCAACTCGTGAGGCGTCCTCAATTCTGGGTACATCCCATGCCTCCAAAAGGGCTGGATAAGCGGTGTCGCGTTACAAACCCCGCGTCCTTTAGGAGCCTGCTCATTTGCCAGGCTTAAAACGTCGAACATATACCTGCCTTTTCTATCTTCGCATCTCCAAATCTGCAATTTCCCGGGCAGGGTTTCCTTTCCCGGCGTCCCGGAAAGTTTTAGTGTAGGTTGCTCCCAGAACTCTATCAACTTAAAGATCACGCCGGCGGTTTTTTCAATCTCAGCGGTGAATTTCGTACCGACAGCAACTCCCATAATCCCCATATTCTTCAGCGCCTTCTGTAATACCTGGGGACTGTCACCTTCAAGGGACTGTCGATTTTCTGTCTCAAGATTTTTTAGAGAGTAATCCCGCAACCCAAGTGCAATCCCCTCCACCCTTCTGTAATCTAAATCTCCGGTCAGAAGGATCTTCACTTCCTGCAGGCCGTTGGCATCTAGCATCCTCCTGGCAAAAATACTCCCTTTTACCAGGTCTCCCGAATCAATTCTCACGGCCCTGAGAGCCTTCCTGCGCTTACGGCTGCTGAGAGCTGCCTCAATCACATGGATCATGCCGAGTTTAAGCGACAAAGTATCCACAAGACATACTGTTCCATGCGGGTGAGCGTCAAGCCAGTATTCGAAACAAATTCTCTGCCCGTGCTTCAGATTGCCATTTTCGTCATACCAGGGCTGGGGAATTTTATTGCCTCCCTTTACGGCACCGGAGACCAAACTCATAAACGCCTGGACTAAATAGTGGGCCATCGTGCCAACCGAGACGATTCCGTAAAGAAAAGCCGCCTCCAGATTGCTGGTGTCATCGCAGCCGCCAATGTAAAGGTACTTTGACACCTCGACTGCCCGATCCAGGTCGCCCGACCTTCTCAGGGAAAAGTCAGAGACGAAAATTTCATCGCCAACCATTTCCTTTATCTGCATCGCCAGGTAGGCCAGTGTCATCGGAAGGTCGTAAGTATATTCAAAAACGACTTCAAACATCTGTATCATGGCGAAAGGCCCGCACACCTCAGCGATAGGTTCACCCGCAAAAACGATTGTCCCTTCGGGGACGGCAAACACCTCTCCGGGGAAACGTGAGTGCTTCAGCCTCTCAGCGATGAGCTTGAGGCCGGCCCTATCTTCGGTGAGGAACCTGGCTCGGGGTTCATCGGCACGTGACCTGTTTAATAAATCAACCATTCTTTCGTAACCCAATGCCGGAGCATAAGGAATTTTTCTTTCAGTGACATAAAAGGTAGCCGGCATATCACCCAGGGTTTCACCCAGCCCCAAAGGGTCAACCCCGAGCGAGAAATTACCCATAACTGCGTGATAGCGGTCTGCGCAGAGGGCTGTGCTCCTCTCCACCATGTCAGGCCTCCCAGATTATCCCGTATTCCATAAACCTGCTAAAAAGCCACAACCGGATTTTACTTTTGCACAAATATAGCATAATAGGTATATCCCGACAACCCGGAAGCGTCTTTTCCCTCAGGCTAAACCCGTTGTCTTCTCCATGTCATTGCGAGGCCATCCGAAGGAGGCCGCGGCAATCTTTCGTGCTTCTTCCCTATTTACGAGTACGAAAGATTGCTTCGTCGCTGCACTCCTCGCAATGACATACTGGGCGTCAGCCCGAGGGGGGCGTCTTCACATGGTGTGTTAATATATAGGATATCCGGTGGCAAGGGAGTACAAAATGATAAGGAGAATTTCTCGGCTTCCTGTTCCGGGACATTACGATAAGGCAAATGCCTACAGGTTCGACTACCATGTGGCCGACATAACTAAGCTGCAACAGCAGGCTATCGAGTGGAGGAAAACACATCAGCTCCACTATGTGTCGAGCGATGAGGTGAAAATCCACCTGCTGGTCGTTGATGTGCAGTTCGACTTCAGTTTCCCGGACGGGAAGCTGTATGTCGGAGGACGCTCAGGCACCGGGGCGATGGACGACCATGACCGTCTTGCCAGGTTCATTTACCGCAATCTACACCTGATCACTGAGATCACTTTTACTATGGACACCCATCTGCCTTACCAGATATTTCACCCTGTTGCTCACTTGTGTAAGGATGGCACTCATCCCAAACCCATGACAATTATCTCGGCTGACGACTATCATCGCGGGAAATATCGTGCCAATCCGGTAATGGCGTTCCAACTGGGTATGGACCCTGACGACCTGAACAAGCAGTTTACCTACTATTGTGAAAAACTGGCTGAGTCGGGGAGATACCAGTTGACTATCTGGCCTTACCACTGCCTTCTGGGGTCGCGCGGCCACCGGCTGGTGGGTGTGATAGATGAGGCCCGTCTGTTTCACAGCTTTGCCCGCGGCTCCGTCAACAAGCTGGAAATCAAAGGCGACAACCCGCTGACGGAACACTACTCGATATTCGAGCCTGAAGTAATGACCATGTATACCGGCAAAACGATCCCTCGCGCCGCGAAGAACGAGAAACTGCTGGAGACCCTTTATAGCAGCGACATGACCATCATCACCGGAGAAGCAAAAAGTCACTGCCTGGCCTGGACCATCGAAAGTCTGCTTGACGATATCTTCGCCAGAGATGAGTCACTGGCCCGAAAAGTATACATCCTGGAGGACTGTTCCTCGCCTATCGTCGTGCCGGGCGTGGTCGATTACACCGAAGAAGCAGACAGGGCATTCCAGCGTTTTGCCGATGCCGGAATGAACCTGGTCAAGTCCACAGACCCCATCGAGACCTGGCCCGGAGCGGAAGTGAAGCTAAAGGCGCTCCGATAAGCGGGACTCTCCCTGCGTCTATCGTACGACCTTTCAGGTATAGCACGGCCCGAGATTCGAATTTAGGCATTTCAAAATTTTCGGAGCCCCTGCTCGCCGGCATCCCGCCACTCTGTGTTGAATCCAGTGTTTAACGCAGTGGAGACTGCCCGATTTAGGAACATTCCTAACCCTAAGTTTAGGAACGACATCCCCGGACGAAATCCAGCGGTGAAACCCCTTATTCAGTTTATCAGTAAAGTCAAAACTTTACCGAGCCAGCCGGCCATCAGCCTCAAGCTTGCTCTAAAAAGTCGGTAGTTTCGGGCACCGAACCCCGATGAGTTTGGTGTAATAATAGAACATTAGTGCTGATATTGTCAAGAGGAAAGTGTCGCAGAGAAATTTAATAAGTGCGCCGGGGCAGATTCGAGTTACCGACACCCTGATTAAAAGATACAAAAGACTTGTACCTGAGCGTAAAAAGCAGTAATCGGTTATATCTTATTATTCTAAAATTGCCTTCGGGTGGTACTTTTCAGTACCACCTTGTTTATTGTAGTGGAGAAAAGTTCGTTAGCAAAAATGTTAGCAATAAGGTTGTATATAAAGCACTGAGTAGACTCTTGGTTTTACGCCGCCCTCTAAGCTGCAAGCACGTTGGTGCACTTAATTCACCGCGTTCTTGACTCCTAGGGAAATCGTAGTAGAATCTCCCCAGGCACGTTACTATTCGACCATAACTCCGGGCAATTCCACGGGTTTGGGAAGAACCTAGTATTGCATCAGGAGGTGCGTAAATGTCCTGGAGAGCGAAAATCGCCTGTCTCTTGTTAGTCTTATTTACTATCCAAGCCGTGGTCGGTGCGTGTGCCAGCGGAAATGAGGGTGGGCCATCAGGTGCAGTCGAAGGATTGAAACAGATACCCAGTGATTGGCAGTCATTTCTATATGTAGACCTGGCACATCTACGTAACGATTTTGACCTAAGACCGTTGTATGACGCTCTTCGAAGTTCGATTGGCGGAGACCTTAGCTCGGTCGGCATTAGTTCAAGCGATGTTAATACGGTATTCGTTGGAACCAGTGCAAGTGGCCAAAATTACGGCATAGTTAGCGGTAATTTGGACTTCGCAAACATTAGGAAGGTTCTGCAAGATGGAGGTGCTGAAAAGACCGAGTACATGAGCATAGAGACTTGGACAGAGCGGGAACAAGGCCAAACGCAGGTTATGGTCTTCGCACGAGGTGCCATTTCTGCAGGCGCATACGATGCCGCAAGGGAATACATCGAGGTTATTGCAGGCAAAGCAAAGTCTTTATATGACGATAATGACGTTAGAGACGTTGTCTATAGGTTACCCAACACGGCCGTCGCTGCTACGGTCGCAACAGGAGGAGATTCTTTCCCTACAGACGAAACCAACTGCGTTGCTGTTGCCTACGCTTTCCATAAAATTGATGCCCAGACCTTGGAGTTGACCTGTGTTGGAAAGTTCACGGATTCCACTAACGCCGCATCGTCCTTATCTGACTTCAAGTTGTGGTCTTCCAACCAGGTTAGTTACAATCTGGAGAACGTGCAATCGGTGCAAGAAGGCCAGTTCATAAAGCTAACAGCAACCTTGCCAATAAGCGAGATCGGAAATGGGGCAACATCATCCTAAAAGTTATGTTCCACAACCGATGCCATAGGTTAGCCGGTAGAACACCCGCGGAACCCAATCATGAAAGACCCGCGCTAAACAAGGGAACTCCGTAACTACATCAACTCATTAGGAGGTGCTACGTGGAACTAGGTAAGATTAATTACAAGAGGAAATGCCCGCAATGTGCGTACACATTTGAGACAGCTGATCCCGAAGGGAGAGTACCTGAACATAACACAACGGACAATCCGTCAACTAAATGCCCTGGTTCAGATCAGATAGGTAAAGATATTGGTAGGAGAATTGACCCCAAAATAAAATAATTCCAATTTCAAATTGACCCACTACCCAAGTTTTGGACAAGTTGACATTTGCTTGGAAGTATGTTTATAAGCGTAATCGCTAGCCGAGACGCCTGAAGAGGTAGCTCGAAGCATGGTAACCCAAGGCAATATCGCGAAGGCTGGAGCTTGGACTCCAGTCTTTTGCTATTTGCTAGGTCTACTATGAACGCGCATTCGTCTGCTTCGCCTCTGAGCTCGTACATATTTATATGGTGGATGAAGTGAAATAGAACACGCCGACACAAATCGAGTGAATGGGGGGTTTCGCTGTCCGACGAAGGACTTCACCCACCCTACCGATCCTGGTGTGGGGGTCGAGGTGGCAGCGGTCGCTGGCCCGCAGCATAGCGGCGCAGCGCTTCGGCCATGTCAGGGTCCGAGAGGCTGGCCCGATGAAGCCGCCGCTCAAGCCTAAGGCCTTCAGGCAGGGGTAGTGACATGCCCTGGTAAACGCTCTGCCGGTCATTGCGGAGGCTGGCCTGAGGGTACGCAGAGATAGCCTCGGCTAGCTCCAGGGCGCGTGCCAGCGCCTGCCCCGGTGACACAACCTCCTGTACAAGTCCGATGCGGAACGCGTGAGCGGCGTCGATAAGCACGCCCGACTCAATCAGATAGAGGGCGTTGCCCAAGCCGACGATTCTGGGCAACCGTTGGGTGCCCCCATCTACGAGGGGAACACCCCAGCGGCGGTTGAGCACGCCGAACTGCGCGTTGCGGGATGCGACACGAAAGTCACACCAGCAGGCCAATTCCAGACCGCCAGCCAGGCAGTAACCGTTCACGGCCGCTATGGTCGGCTTGTGGAGGTTAGTGATGTGGCTGATACCCATCGGGCCCCGACTTCTTAGCGCCCCGGCGAGCCGCAAGGCCACCGATGTCCTTAAGGTCAGCCCCGGCGCAGAAAGAGACCTCGCCAGAGCCAGTGAGGATGAGTACGTCGAGGCTATCATCCTGACGGAATGCCTCGACCGACTTGAAAAGCAGCCCCGCGGTCTCTGCGTCAACAGCGTTGCGAACCTCAGGGCGGTTGATGGTGACGATGAAGGCCCGACCCTTGCGTTTAGATCTAATCTTGGGCATAGCGCACCTGTTTGGGCGCCTCTCACTAATCCATTGTACCTGTTGGTCCGCTCTCTATTCTATGCTCGTGGGTGCTTCTTAACAAGGGGCGAGAGGTTTGGTCCGGGGCACCTGGATTCCCGCCTGCGCGGGAATGATATTGTGTATGCTGTTAGGGCTCAGAGTGACACCTTTATATGCAAGGCATCGTGAATGCCGGAAGCAGAAGTCCAATCATATGCCACCGTACCGAAGCTAATTCAGGATGACCTCATCCTGATACTTCGGCACCGATATTTCCCAATGTGTTCTCTCTCTCAGGAACTGAGCAAAGTGGCAAGCGACCTCCAGCTCACCGTGGGTGATAAAGAGATGTAAAGGACTTTTCTCTAAACCAGACAGCCATCTGAATAGCTCACCCCTATCGGCATGCCCGGAAAGACCATTCATGTGAATAATCCTTGCCAATACGGCACGCATTTGTCCTAATATACCGACCTGCTTCGAGCCCTCGACAATCTGCCTGCCCAGAGTTCCGATTGCCTGGTATGCAACGAATAGTATCGCACTCTCTGACCTGGATATATTACTTGCAAGGTGATGTCTTATTCTGCCCCCCGTGCACATGCCCGAGCCAGCTATGATGATGGCGGTATCACCGGTGTGATCTATGACCATTGACTCCTCAATTGTCCTGACAATCCTTAGGCCGGGAAAGTCGAACGGGGATTTCCCCTGGCGCAAGAGTTCGCTTGTTTCCTCATCGACCAGATCGAGATGGTGCTTGAAAACCTCGGTGACATTTGTCGCCATGGGGCTATCCAGGTAGACCATCAAATACGGTATGCGGCCCTCCAGGCGCAATTTGTTCAAGCGATACAGTATTTCCTGGGACCTCTCCAGCGCAAAGCTAGGGATAACTATGTTCCCTCCGGCTTTTCTGGTGGAGTTTATGACATCGGCGAGCATATCCTCTACATTTTTCTGCTCCTCATGCAGCCTATCGCCGTATGTGGATTCCACCACTACGTAATCGGCTTCGTGGAGAAGTGTGGGGTCACGAAGTATGGGGCTGCCCCACCTTCCAATGTCTCCAGAGAACAATAGCGTCCTGTGCTCTCCGCCTTGTTTTACCTCAAATTTGATAATGGCAGAGCCGAGCACATGACCTGCGTCGTAGAATGTTGCTTCAATCCCGTCCCGTAACGCAATTGAGTTTTCGTATCTCACAGGAGAGAACAACGGGAAACAGTTCTTTACTTGACTCGTTGTGTACAGCGGGACCTCCGGATATGGCCTGCGCACAGGATCACATTCATGCGTTTCGTGCCTAAACTCTGCTTCATGCTCCTGCACATGAGCAAAATCCATGAGAAAAAGCCTGGAGAGCTCGGCGGTGGCAGCCGTGCAATAGACTTTTCCCCCGAACCCCTCGTGAACCAGCTTGGGCAACAAACCACAATGGTCGAGATGAGCGTGTGTGAGAAGGACAGCATCTATGGTTTGGGGAGTGACCGGGAACGGAGCCCAGTTTCTTCCACTAAAATGCCTTTCTTGATAAAGCCCGCAATCCACAAGAAGCCTTACGCCATTGCATTCCAGCAAATAAGCAGAACCAGTGACGTTCTGAGCTGCGCCCAGAAAACTCAGCTTGATCTTTATGCTTGAGCCTCCTGCAATATGTTCATCTTCGCTGGCGCGAATTGATTTCTTTAAAAACCTTGTTGCACTATATTCTACCTGATATCAAGGCACGAGGAAACGGGGACAGGTCATGCGGCAATGACAAGGAGGGCGAGGAAACCTCGCCCCTACTGCATACTGTGCCGCTATAAGATGGACTCGGGGACAGACGAGGGCGTCTGTCCTACCGGTATGGCCCGATTTTTATTACGGGGGCGGCTCGTCCCTACAGCGCACCTAGATTCCTGCCTGCGCAGGAATGACATGAAAAGGGCGACCCCATGGGGAGCAACCTGCGAGGCCCTTCAGCAATCCTTCGGCGAGCTCAGGACAGGGCTCAGGACAGGCTGGGAAGCCTGTCATACCGAACTGAATCCCGTTGTACGGAAGGCCGTAGGGCGGGTTTCCCAACCCGCCCTACGGCTATTTATTCGACGAAAACCTTCACCTTTTCACCCTTTGCGCTTACCACGTCCACTTCCAGGTCGCTTAAAGCGCCAATAAGCTCTTCAATGTCTTCCGGTTTCATATTGCGTACGTCGAAACCGATACCCTTCTCCCGCAAAGCCCCGTTCACTTTGTCCCTGGCCTCGGGCGGTATCAGGGAGGTCAGCTTGATGCCGGCGCGTATCAGCGACATGGGCACGCGCACATTTACACGATCCACATTTTGGCTGTGCTCGTGTTCCGGGTCAGGCAGCACGGTGACGCGCAGGTATTTGGGTTTGACTTTGCCCGCCGTTTCTGTCTTCGGCGTGCTTTCCTGGCCGCTCTCCGTAGAGTCGATTGCGCTGAGCAGGCGATAAGCATCGTCAACGCTTATCTTTTTATCAGCAAGCATCTCCAGTATCTTTTTTCGGTTCTCAGCCATGGCAGTATCCTCCTTTTCTTAACTGTCTATACGACAGAAATATATACAGATTGATGACGTCCCTGAATATCGATTTTTAGGCCGCGCAGTGAGCAAAATACCTGGTAGGCGGCCCTTAGAACAAACAGCGCCCGCTTTCCCCTGCCGCTGGGCCAGAGAATAATGACACCGATCAGTATCAGCGGAGAGAGGATGATCAGGACCACCAGCGCCAGGGGCAGCAGCAGAAAGAGCGGCAGCCACAATCCGAAACCCCTGTGTTCCCCCTGAATTTTGATGTGCATCCATGTGGGCGGTCGATTCATTTCGATAACCTCCTTATTGCCTCATCGGTGGAGATTTCTCCACGTTCAAGCTCACCGATTACTTCCTCTGTAGGTGAGACATGGACAATCTCGACTAACTCAAGCTGCCGGGCGATGCGGTTAATCCGGTTTTTCACGGTGGGATAGCTTATGCCGAACATCTCTTCCATCTCCTTGATGGAGCCGTGACAGCGAACAAAGGCCATCACGAAGACCTGGTCTTCCGCCGAGAGATTGGCCAGAGGCGGGAGGGTAAAGCTGCCTTCGATGGCGATGTCGCTATCCACCAGACGGACGCGTTCGACTGTTACCGGCTTACCCTGGGTCATTTTTGTCAGCTCGTGCCACTCTTTAGCCATTTCTACCACCATCAATAAAATTAATTGCATTATTAATTATCTTCATTATTTATAGCATATAATATTAAGTTTGTCAATAGTCATTTTAAATTTATTGAGGTTGTTAAAACCTCATGTTTCATGCTCGATATTAAGAGGAAACGCCTCCGAATGCGCCAGTCATCCGGGGAGATTACGTACTGTTCAGTTGGCTAGTCTTTGTCCTGGTTAGGTGGCCAGGCTGTGAGGCTCCTTGATTCCCGCTTGCGCGGGAATCTATCATGAACATCACATCGTTCACCACGAAGAATGAAAATATTTTTTCGGGGTAGCCTGGAGCACCCGCTCCAGGCCCAGGTCGGAGCAGGTGCTCCGACCTACCCGTAGCCAAAATGCAACTAGAAAAAGCCTATTTTCAAAGCAATGACATAAAAAGGGGCGACCCGACGGGTCGCCCCTACAGAAAGCACAAAAGAGGCAAACTCTAAAGAGAAACCTAAATTACGAGTGGCTTTACCTGAGAAGGCCTTCCTTCTCTAACGTTCGAGCGACTTCGTTCAGGCCAAGCTCTCCGAGCTTGGCCCGCTTCTGCAAGCCGGAGGGGACGTCCCAGCCCCGAATTCCATAGAATTCGCCTTTCATCTTCTCGAACTGCTCGCGGTCCAGAACAGCGTCTTTTCTGGAGTAGAGCTCGCCATCTTTGCCCGGGACTAAACAGTCTTCGTTGCCGAAGTCACCCTTCAGCGGCGTGGTGAAGTTATATTCATCTATGGTGTCGAATTCCCTGCCCCGGTGTCCCTCCCTTACAAGAATAGCCCTCTGCAGGTTGAAATTCCTCTCACCGATCTTGTATAGCCCTGCTTCATCCACCTCTCTTCCCGTCACAGCCGCACAAATTTGGCTCTCCATAGACGGATCCCCTACCCCATCGGGCGAGGACTCCGAGAAGTAGACAGGCCAGAAAAGGTCGCATAGAATAAGGCTCTCCTTGGCATACTCGCGGTCTTGAATCATGGCCGCCGCCCGGGCCTTCCCCTCATACGTGGAGTAGTCCACCGCCAGCTCGCTGCCGAAGAACCGCCTGGCCATCTTGCGCAAGACTTCAGTGTTTGCCGGCGCGTCCTTCATGCCCATGAGCCAGAGATGCCACAGCATCACCGGCACACTGACCTCATGAAGATTCTGAATGGGCAGCCTCGGCTCCATCGCCCAGAAAATGGCCGTGGTTATATACAGCCTGGGCCCGTATAGTGCATTCTCGCCGGTTTTCACTATATAGTCTTTTATCAGACTCTGAGCTTCTTGCCCCAGACTCTGAGCTGCTTTATGGGTGCCTCCAGCGAGCACGTCTCCGAATCCCTCGCGGCCGGCTATCTTCTTCAGCAGCGTTTCGATAAACTCATAGCTGCCAATCTGGGAAAGCGGTATCCCCGTCCCCTCATCGGTCAATATCCCTGCCTTGTGGCATCTGCTCAGCCACATAATCATGGTCTCTACGGAACGGGTATCCAGACCTAAATCATCGCAGAGCTCGGTGGCTTTGATGGCTGCCTCGGTATTCCCAGAGTAGCGCTTGGCACGTGTCTCATAGAACATGGCAGCCTCGCACATGAACTTCCTCTCACCGCCATCGGGCTTTTTATAAGTCGAGCGTACGCATCCCGCCGGGCAGCCCTGGCAGAAACTCTTCTTCAATCTGTCCCGGGGCGTCAGCATCCCCAGAGCCAGCAACGGTTCGACATAGCCGGTGCTCAACTTTCGTATCTCGCCCCTGAGCCTGGAAAGCCTGTCCGGATGAGCTACCTTGAGCTTCCTATCACCCTTCACAGCGATGGCCCTGAGATTCTTAGAGCCCATCACCCCGGCCAGCCGCCCCGAGCCCACCGAATCATCGGAGGCCAGAAAAGTGGCAAAGCTCACCATGTTATCGCCCGCGGGGCCTACTGTGAGCACACGGACGGAATCGCCCAGGTCGTCTTTTATTATTTTCTCGCGCTGGAACGCGCTTTTGCTTGCGAAATGAGAGGCATCCTTTATCTCCACTTCATCGCCGTCAATCGAGATATACACAGGCTTGTCTGCCCTGCCTGAAACCACTACGCCGTCGTAGCCTGCCCACTTGAGATTAGCGCCCCAGGAGCCGCCCAGATTGCAGAAGGAGAACTGGTTGGTTCCCATAGACTTGCCGCAAATCTGGAAGCGGCTGGCGAAGCCGGGAACGCCGCAGAGCGGGCCGGTCATAAAAATAAGCCTGTTCTCGGGGTCAGAGGCATCGATTTTGGGCGGCACCTCATCCCAGTAGATTTTGGCAGCAATCCCCCTGCCGCCGAGGAAGAGGTCGGCATACTCGCTGGTGGGCACACGGGCGATGCTTGCTGATGACAAGTCTATCTTGAGAATATTTCCGGCGTACCCATTCTGACCCGTCATGGTATCATCCTTTACTAACTATGAATACCCGATAACTCGATTATAGCGAATTCGAGGGGGGCTTTCCACCACCAGTCATGCGAGGCATTTACGAATAGGCAATACGGGATATCTAAGGCAGGACCGGGCATGATTCAGATGTCATTGCGAGCCCGCCTTTGGGGGCGTGGCAATCTCACCGCATTAAAGGTATTTACAGACACGAGAGATTGCCGCGTCGTCCTTCAAAGAAGGACTCCTCGCAAAGACATATCGAAAATGTAACCTCTGGTAAGCGTGGGATTGGATAAAGAAGTGCGGCTAGGAAAGAAGCGGGACTATGGAAAGACCGCCAGCATATCCAGCCCCGTAGTCTCGGGGAAGCCCAGCATGAGGTTCATGTTCTGAATCGCCTGACCCGCTCCACCTTTAACCAGGTTGTCTATGCAGCTTATTACGATGAGCCTGCTTGTCCTTATGTCAACTGTGGGGTAGAGCAGGCAAAAGTTGCCGGTCATACTTACTGGAAGGACTCGTCAACATAGCATCCATAAACGTAATAAGTATTTAACTTTTCGCTCTTCTTTTTTATGACTTATTAATCCTCTGCAAATATCATGATAACATCACGAAATCTTTAGAAAGAGATAATGCGTTTTGTATGGTTCAGGTAGGAGCACAAAGAGTAAGTACTAGTATTACACCTTACGATACTACCATATCAAATAGGAAAATAGGTTTTTGACTATTGTTAAAAGATGTATTATCATTGTATACAGCGCCATTTGGTAGAGCGAACTTGACTTTTCTGGTCTCCTGTGTTAGCTTTCGTGTCAATTGTAGGAGGCGAACCAAAGGGCTCGCCCGAATTAAAAGCATATTGGCAGCTACAGAGTCTGACATTGCGGAAATTTACAGCCGGGCTAGCTTCGTATAGAATGTGCCCTGTTTTTAAAAGGCACATTTTTCATTCTACACTTAGCATTTTTAGAATAGATTCTTACAGGGGGCTCCTATGATAAAGGTAGGCATCTTAGGCACAGGCGGTTACGTTGCCAAGGAGCTAATACGGCTTCTTCTTAATCATCCAGATTGTCACATAGAATGTTTAGTTTCTGAATCCAGTGAGGAGGGTAAGAATATTGGCGAAATCTTCCCCACATTCAGAAAGTTAATCAACAAAAACACAACAAAAGAGTTCGAAGCCCTGTTTGATTGCGAAGCTGTTCTGACATCAAAACCAGACGACAATTCTATCAAGAATGTACCTATACTGGTAGAACAACGTTGTCGCGTAATAGACCTAAGTGCTGCATATAGATTTCGGAACGCACATGTATACGAAACAACATATAATCGATCCCATACAAGCAAAGAGCTACTAAAAGAAGCTGTATACGGGCTGACTGAGCTTTATGGGGGAAAGATAAAGAGCGCAAAATTAGTTGCTAATCCAGGTTGTTATCCTGTTTCCGTAATTCTAGCTTGTGCCCCACTTTTGAAGGAGCAACTTGTTGATCCTGATGACATTATAGTAGATTCATATTCCGGAGTCAGTGGTGCCGGAGCCGATCCCAAACCATACTCCGATTACCTTTTTTGTGAACTGATGGGAAACTTAAAGCCTTATAAAGTCTGTGAGCATAGGCATGCTCCTGAAATAGAACAGGAGCTCGGTTCGCTTGCCCAATGTAAGGCAACGATGACCTTCGTACCCCATCTCGCTCCATTAAAACGAGGTATATTGAGTTCAAGCTACCTTAAGTTAGAAAAGTCAGGGGTTTCCCCGAGCTATTTGAGGGATTTGTATGCCGATTTCTACAAAGATAAGTACTTCGTCCGCATTATGAAACCAAAAGAGGCACCAAGCGTCAGCAATGTGGCAGGAACTAATTTCTGTGATATAGGCATCTTCTCTGATAGGAGAACCTCTAGAGTCGTAGTTATATCGGCCATAGATAACCTTATCAAGGGGGCTGCAGGACAAGCTATTCAGAACTTGAACGTGATGTTTGGCTTAGACGAGACATCTGGACTGGTTGGCGTGAATGCTGAGACACCAGCAAATATGCTAGACAATATCACAATTGAAAAGCTGCTCAAGTGATACGGAGACGAGCACCAATGTAGATTTAGCTTCTTGGATTCAAAAAGGCTGGTTCCCCAGTAGGAGTGAACCAGCCTTTTTTCTTGCTCGCTGTGAAACTTCTATTGCAGTGAACAAATGCCACTACCGTGGCGACGAATCACATGCGTCGTGACAGGAGTCACGACGCTACATTTCTTGCCGCTCGCCTACCGGACATACTACCACACATTTATCGCATATCGCCAGTTGACCGCGGCGCTCACCGGATATGGCTGCCAGACAGCGGTCGGCATCCACTAAGCGATACGGCTGCAAAATCCTTACCGGACATGCCTCGATACATCGCTGGCACGACCTGCAATCAGGGTTCCCTTCTTTGGCATATACACCCGGGCCAGTCAGAGCCAGAGGCGCATTTGTCCTGATGGCCATGAACCTGAGCCAGGGGCCGAAACGCGGGTTGATCACCACAGTGTTTTTGCCCTGCCTGCCCAGACCAGCAGCGACAGCCAGGTGTTTCAGGTTCGGCTTGCCGCTGGGAGAATAGCCCATCTTGCCCACAAGCTGGGCAGAGAAACCCTGCTTCCCGATGAAATCAAGCAAGGCATCCAGTTTGGGTTTGGCATATCTGACGAAGCCGCGCCAGAACGAATCCCTGCCGCCCTTCATCTCCTCTATTACGAAATCATCCAGGTCTCTTTCAGGTGTGGTTACTAAACCTAAAATCAGGATGGCGTCTTTAGTAGCAGGGTCACGAGCCACACCTACTGCATCGAAAAGAGAACGGGCACAGGCAAGTATTTCATCTTCCTTGCTCATATTCTGCCTCAACCAGCATCTGACCTGTCGGGCAAATTTTTAGCAGCACACACTCGCGGCACCTGGGACGCTGCGCCTTGCATATTCTTCTTCCATGCTCAATCATCAGAATATGGAACCGGTAGACATCCCTGGCGGGAACTATACCGCCCAGAATCTCGTGCGCCTTCTCCGCCGAGACTCTTGAGTCGATGAGTCCCAGCCTCTGGGCCACCCGGTGGATATGTGTGTCCACAGGCAGCACAGGCTTTCCCAGAGAGAACAGCAGCACGCAGGCAGCAGTCTTGGGCCCCACCCCGGGCAAGCTCTGCAACCATGCTTTTGAATCAGCAATAGGCAATTTCTTGAGAAACCCTAAGTCGAGCGAGCCTCTCTGAGACTGAATCTGTTCGAGAATATTCTTAATCCTGGGAGCCTTGACCCGGGCCAGGCCGCCAAGTTTTATAGCTTCCGCTATATCCTCCACGCTGCCCCCGGCCACAGCCTCCCAGCTTCCGAATCTGCTGAGCAGAGAGTCAAAGGCACGCCTGGAATTATGGTCCGAGGTGTTCTGCGAGAGGATAGTCATGATGAGCTCTGAGAGGGGGTCGGTACGGGAGCGCCAGGTTACGCTGCCGTATTGCTTTGCCAGCAACTGTATAATCTGAGCGATGCTCAACGGGCTCATCCTGCAGCCAGGCTCTTCAGATGGCAGGTGTCATTGACCAGCATCACCAGGGGAGAACCGTCCCTGATCTCGAAGATGTTGATGGCGTTCACGTCCTGCCTCACCTGCCAGAAATGGGAGTTGTCCAGACCCAGCATGGCGCACATCAGTACCTGGCACACCATTTTGTGAGAGACCAGGATAACAGTCTGATCCTTGTGCTTAACTGCAAGCTGTTCCACTGCAGGGACTACCCTTTGCCGGACATCCTGCAAGCCTTCTCCTCCGGGGAAACGGACTTTGTGAGGCTGCTCGAGCCAGAGTCTGTAAAGGTCACCATACTGCTTCGTTGCCTCCTCGGCGGAGAGGCCCTGAAAGCTGCCGAAATCCAGGTCGATAAGCCCCTCAAAAGGCTGGACCGGGAGCTTGAGCTGACTGGCAAGAATGTCGGCTGTTTCGATAGTGCGCTTCATGGGGCTGGAATAGATAGCTGCTATCTGCTCACCCTTCAGCCTGAGCGCCGCAGCCTCGGCCTGTCTCCTCCCCGTCTCATCTAATAATAAATCCGCCCTGCCGCGAAACCTCTCCACACGGTTCCACTCCGTCTGTCCATGCCTTACCAGGATAAAACGAGTCAATCCGACCTCCTGGCCAGTTTTTTTGGAGAAGCTAAGCCGTAGCGCAGCAGCCAGTACTCCAGGCTGTCTGCGAGGGCTATCCAGCTTGCCTCGATGATATTAGTGGAGCTGCCCACCGTGCGCCAGTCGTGCTTGCCATCGCTGGACTCTATAAGCACCCTCACCTGAGACTTAGTGCCATCGCTTTCCTCGAGGATGCGCACCTTATAGTCCATCAGCTTCACTGCCGACAGGCTGGGATAAAACTGCAGCAGCGTCTTACGCAGTGCAGCATCAAGGGCATTGACCGGACCGTTGCCCTCGGCTACGGTATGAATTACCTCGCCCTTAACCCTGACCTTGACCATTGCCTCTGAAAGCATATCCTCCATGCGGTCTGAAACGATAGGGGTGCGGCGATGTTTCTCGACCACAACCATAAAATCCACCAACTCGAAAGGCGGCCGGTAATCCGGGGCAGTGCGCCTGACCAAAAGCTCGAACGAAGCCTCAGCGCCTTCGTATTGAAACCCCTGATTCTCCAGGGTCTTAACCTGTTCCAGTATTGCTCTCGCCCGCTCACCCTGGGGGATATCCAGCCCTAACTCCCTAGACTTATAGGTGATGTTGCTCAAGCCGGATAGCTCTGAGACTAGAACCCGGCTGCGGTTGCCTACCAGGTCAGGATCGATGTGCTGATAGCTCTCCTCGTGCTTCACCAGCCCCGAGACATGGAGTCCGGCTTTATGGGTGAAGGCGCTGGCCCCCACATAGGGAAGATGCGGATCGGGGATAATGTTGGCAAGCTCACTTACATAGCGAGAGACATCTGTCAGTCTGGCCAGATTCTCATCGCTGATGCAGTCGAGGCCCATTTTGAGCTTGAGCGCAGGGATAATAGAGCAAAGGTTAGCGTTGCCGCTGCGCTCCCCGTAGCCGTTGATGGTCCCCTGAACTTGAATAGCACCCGCCTCGACAGCAGCCAGGGTATTCGCTACCGCCAGTTCGCCATCGTTGTGAGCGTGGATGCCCAGAGGGATACCCACCTTTTTCGCCGCTTTGACTGCGACGGTTATCTCGTCAGGAAGTGTACCGCCGTTGGTGTCACAGAGCACGGTGCACTCTGCCCCAGCCTCAGCGGCAGCCTCGATGGTGCGCAGGGCATACCCGGGATTCCTCTTGTACCCATCGAAGAAATGCTCAGCATCGAAGAAAACAGACTGGCCGCCCGACTTTATGTAACGGACAGAATCAGCGATCATCCTCAGATTTTCTTTAAGGGTGGTCTGCAGCACACCGGTGACATGCAGGTCCCAGGACTTCCCTACCAGGGTGACAACCCTTGCCCCCGACTCCTTCAGGGCACCTAGATTGGAATTGCTTTCGGCTCCGGCATTGGGACGTCGGGTGCTGCCAAAGGCGACCAGCGTAGCACGTCCCAGATTGAGACCCCGGGCGCGTGTGAAGAACTCCGCATCCTTGGGGTTGGAACCGGGCCAGCCGCCTTCGATAAAATGTATGCCTATCTCACTTAGGCGTTTAGTAATCTTGAGTTTATCCTCGACAGAGAAGGATATGCCCGCACGCTGCGCCCCATCTCGAAGAGTGGTATCGTATAGCTGAATTTTCAGTTTTTTAGCCACTGTACTTCCAATTCCGCCTGAAGATTTATTGTAAAGTATAGCATAAGGTTGGGCTAGTGTCATTGCGAGCGAAGACACAGAAACGTAGTAGGGGCAGGTTGGCAACCTGCCCCTACTACGTTTTGCCTGCCTCACACTTGACGGAACGGCGAGCGCTGATATAATAGAAAATTGGCACGATAGTGATGAGGGTAATTGCAGGCAAAGCTAAAGGACATCGTCTGAAAACGCTGAAAAGTTCAGTACTCCGTCCTACATCTGACCTGCTCCGAGGTGCAATTTTTAATATGCTGGAATCCACAGCTACCGATTGGTCAAGGGTACTGGACCTTTACGCCGGCACCGGTGCTCTCGGTATTGAAGCACTGAGCCGCGGCGCCGAATGGACGGATTTTGTGGAAAAGAACCCCAGATTGTGTGCTCTTATTAAAGAGAACCTCGAACATACGGGACTCAGGGAACAGGCGGCCGTTTACTGCGTGACCGCTAAAAAAGCCCTATCTATCCTTAAAGAGAGATACGGTATACTATTTCTGGATCCTCCCTACGCTGACCCTTCTCTTGCCACCGCTACGGAGCAACTTTCCTGCTCAAGCCTGGTTGGAGAGGACTCTACCATAGTCATTGAACACTCCCGGCGTGTTCCCATGAAGGAAAGATACGGGGATTTTAAGCAAGTCAAGAGCCTGCGCCATGGCGATAGCTGTGTCTCTGTCTACCAATACTCTGGGGGCCAGTCTTGACCAGTGCTATTTACCCCGGTAGTTTCGACCCCGTGACAAACGGACATCTCGATATAGCTAATAGAGCCGCTGCCCTTTTCGATGAGCTGATCATAGGTGTATACGATAGGCCGTCGAAGCACCTGCTGTTCAGCACCGGGGAAAGGGTCGACTTGATGAAGAAGGCGGTTGCCCATCTGCGCAATGTACGTGTAGCGTCCTATAACGGCCTGACCGTTGATTTCGCTCGCAAGATGAAAGCCAAGGTGATGGTGCGCGGGTTGAGGATGAGCTCTGATTTCGAGCGAGAGTTTGAGATGGCACTGATGAACAAAAAGTTGGATCATGATATAGAACTGGTCTGTCTTATGACCAGCCTCGAGTTTCAGTTTCTCAGCTCCAGTTTGCTCAAAGAGGTCTTCGAGCTGGGTGGAGACATCAGCGCTCTCGTTCCCAAGGACGTTGCCATTGCCTTGAAAGAGAAATTCCCGGAAACACGAAAACGGGACGGGAAATAAAGAGTGGCCAAGAACATTATTTAGGAGGAAGAGAAATGGCCTATAAGATCACCGAAGAGTGCATCAGTTGTGGCGCCTGCGAGCCTGAATGCCCCAACCAGGCGATCAGCGAAGGCGAGAAAGTCTATGTCATCGACTTCAACAGATGCACTGAGTGCGTGGGTGCCTACGACTCATCCAAATGCAAAGAGGTATGCCCGGTCGATGCCTGCGTCCCCGACGAGGCCCATAAGGAAACCAAAGAGCAACTGCTTGCAAAGTATAAGAAGCTGCATCCCTAGGGATTCAGTTCTGAGACATTGGCTGTTTGTTAATCAGGTGAGTATATATTAGCACTGCCACCTTCTTGCTTTGCTCCAGCAGCCATCGAACTTTATCGCCGCCCAATCAGAGGGTAAGATGTGGAGTTCCAGCCTGGCTTATTCAGTGTAGCTTTTTGCTGCACTGAATAAGTAGCTCTGGAAATCGCGACCGTTCAATCACCATCGCTTCCATACCTGCCACGTGAGTTCTTGTTCAGAGTATCACCATGTCCTTACTTCTGATATAATGCCTTCAGAGCTAAACTCAAGGTAATTCAACCTTGCGCTGAGCCAAGGGTCTTAAATTACCAGAAAACCATGCCAAGTCAAAAACCACTGCTTCTGCTTTTCGACGGGCACGCCCTGGTGCACCGCGCCTTCCATGCGCTGCCCCCGCTTTCGCTGCCCAAGACCGGCGAGCCCACCGGAGCGGTCTATGGCTTTGCCAGCATGCTGCTCAAGATTCTGGCAGAGCTCAAGCCAACCCATTGGGCTATGACACTGGATAGCCCGGGCCCGACCTTCAGACACGAAAAGTTTGAGGAGTACAAAGCGCACCGACCTCCGGCCCCGGATGAACTCAAAATCCAGTTCTCCAGAGTGAAAGAGCTAATCAAAGCATTCAACATGCCCTCCTTCGAGGTGCCCGGCTACGAGGCTGACGACATAATCGGCACTATCTCCAAAAAAGCCAGCGAGCAGGGCATCGACATTATTATCGTAACCGGCGACACCGACACGCTGCAGCTAGTCTCGCCGCACGTTCGCGTGCTCACCCCTAAACCGGGAAGGCCATTCAGCGATACCGTTATTTACGATGAAGCAGCGGTGCAGCAGCGCTACGAACTCTCCCCCGATAAACTTCCTGATTTCAAAGGGCTTAAAGGCGATCCCTCGGATAATATCCCCGGGGTGCGCGGCATCGGTGAGAAGACCGCCACAAAGCTGATACAGGCCTTCGGCAGCATCGAAGGTATTTACCAGCATATAAATGAGGTAACGCCGCCTAAAACCCAGGAGGCACTGCGGCAGAACGAGCGGGATGCACGGCAGAGCAAAGAGCTCGCCACTATAGACACGGATGTGCCTATCGATTTCGACCTGGAGGCCTGTCACGTCAGCACCTACGAGCGGAGCAAGGTGGCTGAGCTATTCCGCGAGCTTGAATTCTCCAGCCTGCTTCCCAAGCTGCCTCAGACTATAGCTGGGGAGGAGAATCCTGCCCCGGTAATGGAGCAAGTCAGCAAAATAGAAACTGACTACCAGATTGTTGATACTGCCGAGGCTCTCGACAAAGTGGTCAGCGCCTTATCCCGTGCCGAATCCTTTGTCTTCGATACAGAGACAACAAGCCAGAATCCCAGACAGGCCTCGCTGGTGGGCATCTCCCTGTCCATTACGCCAGGGAAGGCCTGGTATTTGCCAGTCGGTCATTCTTCAGGAAATCCGTTGCCCATCGAGCAAGTCATAGACAAGCTCAAACCGCTCCTGGAAAACTCTAAGCTGCCCAAGGTAGCCCATAACGGCAAATACGACATGACCGTGCTCCAGAAATACCTGGTAAATGTGCAGAATCTCAGCTTTGACACTATGATAGCCGCATACTTATTGGGCGAAAAGTCGCTGGGACTTAAGCCGCTGGCTTTCTCCAAGCTGGGCATCGAGATGACGCCGATAACCAATCTTATTGGGTGCGGGGCCAAACAGATTTCCATGGCCTGGGTTGACATACCGAAGGTGTCGGAATACGCCTGCACTGATGCCGATATGACCATCAGGCTGAGCAAGCTGCTGGAGAAGGAGCTCAAGGCTCAGGAGCTGTGGAAGCTGTTCGCTGAAGTTGAGATGCCTTTGCTGCCAGTGCTGCTGCGCATGGAGACTAACGGAGTGGCCCTGGATACTGCCAGGCTGCGCGAGATGTCGTGGAGCATGAGCGAGCGGATGGCCAAACTGGAGAACGAGATATACAAAGATGTGGGCCATGCGTTCAACATAAACTCGACTCAGCAGTTGGGGCAAATACTTTACGAAGAGCTTAAACTCCCTAAAGCGAGGAAAACCAAGAGCGGCTACTCTACAGAGGCATCGGTACTGGAAGCGCTCAAAGGGGCGCACCCCGTTATTGAGCTTCTGCTTGAGTACCGGCAGTTGGCCAAGCTGAAGTCCACCTATATTGATGCCCTCCCCGCGCTTATCGACCCCGACACCGGCAGGGTACATACCAGCTTCAACCAGACAGGCACTGTCACCGGCAGGCTGTCCTCGAGCGACCCCAATCTGCAAAACATCCCGATTCGCACCGAGGAGGGAAGACAGGTCAGAAAAGCGTTCATCGCCGAGAAGGAGACCTCTCTGCTCCTCGCCGCCGATTACTCCCAGATAGACTTGCGAGCCCTGGCACATCTGTCTCATGACCCCAAGCTGGTAGCCGCTTTCCAGCAGGGCGAGGATATCCATGCCGCTACCGCATCACAGGTGTTCGGCGTCCCGCCGTCGGAAGTTACCAGGGACATGAGGCGCCTGGCCAAGACGGTCAACTTCGGCGTTATCTATGGCATGAGCGAGTACGGGCTGGAGCAGGCCACCGAGCTCTCTCGGGAGCAGGCAGCGCAGTTCATTAAGTCCTATTTCGAGAAATACAGCGGGGTTAAGGAATATCTGAACCATACCAAAAAAGAGGCAGTGCAAAATGGCTACGTACAGACCCTGCTGGGCCGAAGGCGCTATATCCCCGAGATTAACTCTCCCAACGCCCAGGTGAGAATGGCAGCGGAGCGCATGGCGATAAATATGCCTGTGCAGGGTACCTCTGCCGATATTATCAAGGTGGCGATGATACAGCTTCAACACGAGATGGACAGGCTGGGGCTGGAGGCAAAGATGATTCTCCAGGTGCACGACGAGTTGCTTTTTGAGCTTCCTCGTAAAGAAGAGCGAAAGCTGAGGGAGCTGGTGCTCGAGATAATGCCCAGCGCAATCAAGCTCAGCGTCCCCGTCAAGGTAGACATCAAGACAGGCAAAAGCTGGGGGGATATGGAGTAGAAAATTGCCTGAGTTGCCCGAAGTCGAGACCATTGTAAATGACCTGCGGCCCGGTCTGAAAGGCCGCAGTTTCACCGATATAACCATCCTCTGGCCCCGAATGGTGCTCCGGCCCTCGGCCGAAGAGTTGCGACAGCGACTACCCGGCCAGACTATCCAGGATATAGGCCGGAGGGGTAAATATCTTATCTTCCGTCTTGCCAGCGGCGAAGTACTGATACTACATCTCAGGATGACCGGCTCGCTGCTGCTCAAGCAAAAAGGCGAGCCACTCGCTAAGAATAGTTCCTATATAAGAGCGGTTTTCGGCCTGGACGATGGCATGGAGCTGTTATTTAACGACCGGCGTAAGCTTGGTACGGTCTCGCTGGTAAAGGACGAAAAAGAGGTAATCGGTAAGCTCGGCCCCGAGCCGCTCGGTGCCAGCTTCACCGCAAAGGAGCTGGCAGAACGGCTGAGCAAGCACAAAGCGCCTATCAAGGCAGTTCTCTGCGACCAGGAGGTCATCGCCGGCATCGGCAACATGTATGCTGATGAGGCGCTGTTCTTCGCCAATATCCATCCTCTGAGGGCAGCCAACAGCCTTTCCCCTGAAGAAATAGAGAGGCTGTATCGAGCTATACAAAAGGTGCTTTCCAAAGCCATCGGCAACGGCGGCGCCAGCATCAGCGACTACCGCCGTCCCACAGGTGAAAAGGGAAGTCAACAGAATGATTTTTATGTAGCACATAGGGGTGGCCAAACCTGCAAGGTTTGTGCCACCCCTATCGAACGCATTCCAGTGCGCAACCGGGGCACCTATTTCTGCCCCAGGTGTCAGCGCCCTCCTACTGGTTCTTGAAGTTAGGCCTCCTCTTCTCCCTGAGCGCCGCTGCGCCTTCTTGAGTATCTTCCATGCCTTTCAGGTTCTGTTCCAGGGCCTGTCCGAAAGCCCGGCCCAGCTTGGGCTCCATATAAGCACCGCGCTTGATAATCTCTTTAAAGTTCCACACCGCTCGAGGCGCCAGATAAAGCATGCGTTCTGCCCAACTCATTGCTTCTTCCATAAGCTTCTCCGCCGGCACAACTCTGTTGTAGAACCCCATTTCGTAGGCGCGCTGCGCGTTGACCCTCCTGTCACCCCAGAGCACCATCTCCATGGCATGGCCCAAATGTAAATGGAGATGCAGGTCACGCACCCAGCTTGCCGGCATGTTCCTCATGGCCTCGGCTATGCCGAACTCGGCGTTCTCGGCAGCGATGCGGATATCGCAGTCATGAGCGATGAGAGCGCCTCCGGCAATGCAGTGCCCGTTGAGAGCAGCGATGGTCGGCTTCCAGACATCCTCCGGACCGAAGGCGGGAATCCGGAACGGGCCGGGCCTCACCATCTTGGGCGGGGTGAGCAGGTCAGCCCCGGCGCAGAATACCCTGCTGCCAGCGCCGGTAATTACTGCCACACGGGCACCATCATCATCCTGATATGCCTTCCAGGTATCCTCGAGGTCATACATCATATCGAGGGTGAGTGAATTTGCCCTATCGGCACGGTTGATAGTGATAACCCATATTTTGCCATCTTCCTTCTTGTCGACAACTATCTCCTTCTGTTCTTCGGCCGACATCTCCTATTTTCCCTCCTATAAAGAGCATTTCCGAGGCATTATTATAATCGTGGCCGGCTATCGGCGTCAATCTGTCGTAGGGGCGTTCAATTGAACGCCCCTACAGTTGACGTACCACCCCTGAGTGCTAAAATAGGCTTGCTCATGAACCACAAAATAGACTATTCCCTGCTCGACCAGCCGCAGATCCTCCAGTTCGTGTTCTATCCCAGGGAGGACTACTCACCACCGCCGCGCAACGCCGTAGACCATTCGGTGCCTGTGCAAAAAGACACCTCCATAGGCTGCCGCTTCTATCCCACAAGTAAAAGCGCCCCATCCATACTATATTTTCACGGCAACGGCGAGGTGGTCTCCGACTATGACGATGTCGCCCCTTTTTACAACAGGTTAGACATCAACCTGTTTGTGGCGGATTACCGCGGCTACGGCCGGAGCGACGGCACGCCCTCTTTCTCCAACACAGTTGCGGATTCACATGTCGTCTTCAAGTATTTTCGTGATACCCTGAAAAAGGCAGGCTACACAGGCTCCCTCTTCGTCATGGGCAGGTCTCTGGGCAGCCTTTCGGCAACAGAACTGGCAGCCAGCTATCCTGCAGATTTAAAGGGTTTAATCATTGAGAGCGGTTTCGCCAGCGCAGGTAAATTTCTGAGATATCTGGATACCTTCTCATCTTTTACGCGGCTGGACGAATTCGAAAAAGCGAACCTGGATAAGCTCCGCTCCATCACTATCCCCATCTTGATAATCCATGGCGAGTGGGACGAGATTATCCCGTTTGAGCAGGCGGAGATTTTCTATCAGAACGTGGGCTCGAAAGACAAGAAGCTGCTGCGTATCCCTCACGCAGGCCACAACGACATCATGCCGGTGGGAATGGAGCAATACTTCCAGGCCATCAAAGAGTTCGTGTCCCCACTGTAGCGTCGTGACTCCCGTCACGAATCATCGGGACACCACGAAGGATGAAAATATGGTGCCATTCTGAGGAGTCCTTCGAAGAAGGACGACCGAAGAATCTCGGACTATAGGGTGAAGCTGAATACGAGATTCTTCGCTAAAGCTCAGAATGACATTTACTCATCCTTCTATTTTCAAAGCAATGACATAAACCTCCTTCACGGCCAGCTTTTTCAGGGTAGCCTGGAGCGGGTGCTCCAGGCCCAGGTCGGAGCAGGTGCTCCGACCTACCCATCGTAAGGGCGAGGTGACCTCGCCCTTGTAGCGTCGTGACTCCCGTCCACGACGTAGGACTTCGTCGCCACGGGAGTGGCAATGCTATATTCTGTTTGTGCTTAAAATCACAATGTTATTTGCCCCTCAGTGCTCAAGATGCTATAATTTTTTACGACGAAAGGAGGAACAATGGTAGGGATTACCTCTTATGGCGCCTACATCCCTTTGCAGCGTATTAACCGTAAAGTTCTGGCAAATGCCACGGGTTGGTCCACCTCAGCAACTTCTCTGCCCGGTGAAAAGGCAGTTGCCAATTACGACGAAGACAGCGTAACTATGGCAGTGGGTGCCTCTATTGATTGTCTTACTGGGTTCGATAGAAACAAGGTGGGCGGCGTGTACTTCGCCACCACCACCCCACCCTACAGGGAGAAACAGAGCGCAGGGATTATCACCACTGCTCTCGACCTCCGCCCCGATGTCCGGGCCGCAGACTTCGCTGACTCTGTTAAGGCAGGGACTCATGCCCTGCTGGCTGCCTGCGACGCTGTTAAGGCGGGCTCAGAGAAAAATATGATCGTGTGTGCCGCGGATTGCCGCCTGGGCAGGCCGGGCAGCGCCCAGGAGGTTATCTTCGGGGAAGCCGGCGCAGCTTTTATGGTAAGCGATACCGACGTCATCGCTACCCTGGAGGGTTCTTACACCCTTACCTATGACTTCCAGGACCAGTGGCGGGCTGACGGCGAGAAGTTCAACCGCATGTGGGAGGACAGATGGGCTCGAGACGAAGGCTACACCAAGTTCATCCCCGAGGCTATCAACGGCCTGTTGAAGAAATACAAGCTGAATATCAAGGATTTCGCCAAGGTCATTATTCCCTGCATCTATTTAAGGGAGCACCAGGGGATGGCAAAAGCACTACAACTCGACGAAAAGCAGGTCCAGAAAGAGATGCTGACTACAGTGGGCGACACCGGCACCGCCAACTCATTGATAATGCTGGTCGCCGCGCTCGAAGACGCCAAGCCGGGCGATAAAATCCTGGTGACGAGCTACGGAAACGGCGCCGATGCCCTGTTCTTCCAGGTGACCGAGCACATCGAAAAGGCTAAAAACAGGAGGGGAATTAAGAAACAACTAGCCTCACGGAAAGAGCTGACCAACTATGACAGATATTCGTCCTTCCGAGACATTGCACCTATGGAGGCAGGCTTCCGCGGAGAGGTGGGACCAACCAAGGTGTCGATGGCGTGGAGGGAACGAAAGGTCATCCTGGCCCTGTGTGGAGCCCGCTGCAAGCGCTGCGGCACTCCACAGTATCCTTACCAGAGGGTATGCGTCAATCCCAAGTGCGGGGCGATCGATGAAATGGAATACTACCGCTTCTCCGACAAGAAGGCAAAGTTATTCAGCTACACCAGCGACAGCCTGGCCTACAGCGTCAGCCCACCGGAGATGTACGGTGTGGTGGAATTCGACGGGGGAGGAAGGTTCGCTTTCAATCTCACCGACTGCGAAGCAGAATCGCTTGCAGTAGACATGCCTTTGGAAATGACCTTTCGCAGAAAATATGTCGATAACGTACGGGGCATTCACGGTTATTTCTGGAAAGCAATGCCACCGAGAGCATAAAGCCCGTGAGCACAACAATCAAGGTAAATAGAACCATAAGGAGGTTAAGGTGGCTGCAGGAATAAGAGACAAAGTAGCAATTATCGGAATGGGCTGCACCAAGTTCGGGGAGCTCTGGAACAAAAGCCCGGAAGACCTCATGGTTGATGCTTTCAAGGAACTTCTTGAAGATGCCAAGATAGAGAAAAAGGACATCCAGGCCGCCTGGCAGGGCGGCCCCGAGTTCACTCCGGGCAGTGTAGGAGACAGCGCTCTGCCCCTGGCTCAGACTTTAAAGCTCCCATTCATACCTGTGACTAAAGTAGAAAACATGTGTGCCAGCGGCTCGGAAGCTTTCAGGGGCGCCTGTTATGCTGTGGCCTCAGGAGCTTGCGACATAGCCATGGCGCTGGGCGTGGAAAAGCTCAAGGATAATGGCTATGGCGGCCTTCCTGAGTTCTCGCACTATGCCACCATAGGCACCAAGCACAGGATTATCGGGGCGAACCAGACTGCGCCGGGCATGTTCGCTATGCTGGCTACCAGATACTTCAACAGATATGGCATCAGCCCGCAGGATGGTAAGAAGATGCTGGCTGCGGTATCAGCCAAAAGCCATCACAACGGCGCTTTGAACCCCAAGGCCCACCTGCGCAGAGAAGTAACCATCGAACAGATAGTGAATGCGCCGATTGTAGCCTGGCCCCTGGGGCTGTTTGACTGCTGCGGGGTGAGCGATGGCGCAGCATCAGCCATCGTCTGCCGTGCCGACATGGCAAAGCAGTTCAGGAGCGATCCCGTCTATGTCAAATCCCTCCAGATTGCTGCAACCTCCGGTGAGGAGGAGATGTACACGGATTACGACTATACTCACGTGGAAACAACCACCCGTGCTGCAGCAAGGGCCTACGCCGAGGCGGGGATAAAGAACGCCCGCGATGAGATCAGCATGGCCGAGGTCCACGACTGCTTCTCCATCACCGAGGCGGTTACTATGGAGGACTTGCAGTTCAGTCCTCGGGGCAAGGTGATGGACGATATCATGTCGGGCCGCTTCAATCTGGACGGAGCACAGCCGGTGCAGCCCGACGGCGGGCTGAAATGTTTCGGCCATCCTATCGGCGCTTCCGGGATTCGCATGATCTACGAAATGTACAAACAGCTTCAGGGCAAGGCTGACAAGAGGCAATTGAAAAATCCCAAATACGGACTCACTCATAACCTGGGCGGCATCCCCTACAGGAGCGTAGTCAGTATAGTCATCGTAGGCAATTAGCTTCAAACGGAAGGGAAATGTTCGGGGGCGTCCTTCCCGCATGGGAAGGACGCCCTATATATGTAGCGTCGTGACTCCTGTCACGACGTAAATACGTCGCCACAGGAGTGGCGGCGCTACACAAAGGAATTGTGAACGAAAGCACAAGATGCTATAATGAACGTCGAAAGTTGCTAATTTAAGGAGGGCAAATGGCAGGGATTGCATCATATGGTGCATACATACCGCTTTACCGGCTGAATCGGGCTGAAATTAACAGCGCGTGGGGTGGTATGTTTCCAGTCCCGGGCGAAAAAGCGGTTGCCAGTTATGACGAAGACAGCATAACTATGGCAGTGGCTGCTGCCAGGGACTGCCTCAAAGGTATCGACCGGAACAAAGTCGACCGGTTGTATTTCGCCTCTACGACCTCTCCCTACAAAGAGAAACTGGCAGCATCTATCATTGCCGGCGCCCTGGGGCTGCGCAGAGATATATACGCCATGGACTTCGCAGGCTCCTTAAGGGCGGGGACAAATGCCCTGAGAGCGGCTATCGATGCCGTGGATGCCAAGGCAGCCAAGTACGTTCTGGTCACCTGCGCTGAGACCCGTCTCGGGGCCCCCAAGGGCGATAAGGAGATAACCTTCGGCGATGGTGCCGCTGCTTTCCTGGTATCGAGCACAGGAGTAGCAACCAGCATCGAAGGCAGCTACGCCATCTTCCAGGAGTTTCACGAGAACTGGCGCTCGGACAAGGACACCTTCGTTCGTTCCTGGGAAGAGCGGTTCATTCGTGAAGCAGGATACACTAAGCTGGTCCCCGAAGCGGTCAACGCAGCTCTGAAGCAGTGCAAAATTACCGTAGCTGATATCTCCAAGGCTGCTATTTTCGCCGCCGACCCCAGGCTGCTGGGGAACGTAGCCGGGAAGATAGGATTCGACGCCTTTGCCCAGCTTCAAGACCCTATGTTCATGACAGTGGGCAATACCGGCGCAGCGCTTCCCCTGATGATGCTGGTGGCAGCTATGGAGGATGCTGGTCCGGAACAAAGGCTCATGTGCGTGGGCTACGGCGATGGCTGCGACGTGCTAATCATGAAGACGACTGAGGCTATCGAGAAAATCAAGGATAGAAGAGGGATAAAGCGTCATCTGGAAGCCAAGAAGATGATTCCGAATTACCTGAAGTACGTGCTCTGGCGCGGGCTGATGGAAACCGAGCCCCCTCCGCGCCCTCCCATCAACCATATATCCGTACCGGCGCTGTGGAGAGACCGCGAGTGGGGCCTTTCCCTCACCGGCCAGCGCTGCAAAAAATGCAAGACTCCCCAGTACCCACCCCAGCGCGTATGTGTTATCTGCCAGTCAGAGGACAATTTCGAGCCATACCACTTCACCGATGTAAAGGCTACGCTCAACACTTTCTCCCATGACAACCTGGCAGCCAGCATAGACCCGCCGACGACCATTGCAGCGGTTGACTTCGCAGAGGGCGGCAGGATCATATTCAATATGACCGACCGCGACCCCGAAGAGGTGAAGACAGGCATGCCGCTAGAGATGGTGTTCAGACAGGTGCATTACTGGGAGGGGATTCACAATTACTGGTGGAAGTGCGCACCCATCAGGTGCTAAAACAAAGCTATAATCAGAATTGCCATATACTTAAGGAGGGTAAATGGGGAGCATCAAAGGTATTAGAGACAAAGTCGCAATAATAGGAATGGGCTGCACCAAATTTGGTGAGCATTGGGATAAAAGCAAAAATGACTTAATCTATGAGGCAACCAGGGACGCCCTGGCGGATGCCAAGATGGAGCCTAAAGATATCGAGGCTGCCTGGGGAGGCACCTGGGTATCCGGGTTCGATGGACGTTGCCTGGCTGACCCCTTGAAGCTGCAGTACATACCCGTCACCAGGGTGGAGAACGCCTGTGCCTCGGGGTCGGACGCCTTCAGAAACGCCTGCTACGCAGTAGCAGCCGGCGCCTATGACATCTGTCTCGCAGTCGGCTTCGAGAAGCTGAAGGACTCGGGCTGGAGCGGACTTCCCGACCAGCAGAGTCTGCCCAATAATAGGTACCCCGACAGGACTGCGCCGGGTATGTTCGCCCTGATGGCTACAACATATTTCTCCAAGTACAAGCTGAGCCCGGAAGAGGGCAAGAGGATGATAGGCCTGGTCTCGGTGAAAAGCCATCACAACGGCACCCTGAACCCCAGGGCGCACTTGCGCAGAGAAGTGACGATAGAGCAGGTAATGAACGCGCCTATAGTTGCCTGGCCTCTGGGTCTCTTCGACTGCTGCGGCGTGAGCGACGGAGCGGCAGCCGCTATCGTGTGCAGGGCAGACGTGGCGAAAAAGTACAGGACCGACCCTGTCTATGTCAAGGCACTGCAAATTTCCGTGTGCCCCAGCGAGGGCGAGCTCAGGGCCGACTACGATTTCACCACCGTGAAGGCGACAGTCAGGGCCGGCGAAGCGGCCTATGCCGAGGCCGGGATAAAGAACCCGCGCGAAGAGATAAGCATGGCTGAGCTTCATGACTGCTTCAGCATAACAGAGGCTGTCACCTGTGAAGACCTCAAGTTCAGCCCCAAGGGTAAAGTGAAGCAGGATATCGAGTCAGGCTTCTTCAACCTGGATGGTGGGCTGCCGGTGCAGCCTGATGGAGGCCTGAAATCCTTCGGCCATCCCATCGGAGCCAGCGGCGTGAGGATGCTGTTCGAGATGTACCTCCAGCTTCAGGGCAAGGCTGACAAGCGCCAGATAAAGAACCCCAAGTTTGGCCTGACCCATAACCTGGGCGGCATCCCGGTGAGCAACACGGTGAGCGTGCTCATCATCGGACTGTAAGTAGCACAACGATATAGAAAGGTTTTGTGAGCGATTATAGCGCTGCTCCACACTACTAACCATGAGAATGAACATGAGGCGATTCACTAGGCTAACAAATGGATTCTCAAAGAAAGTGGAGAACCTAGAATACGCTGTAGCACTTCACTATATGTACTATAACTTCTGTCGAGTGCAATAAGAGCCTAGCTAATCCTTATCCCAAGACGCTAGCGATGGCAGCAGGATTAACTGACCCTGTTTGGAATATAGAGGAAATAGTTAGGCTGACATATTAATCGAAATAATCAGTATTAAAGTATTAAAACGATGTTTCTTCGGCATTAAGGGCATCAACAGGCAACTGGATATTAACCGGTTCATTATAATCGCTGTATGTAGTACTACAAGTAAATGTCACTGTCATGCTGTCCATATTCAGTAAAGTATTACCAACATCTTGACGCTCCATTTTGAGGGATATATTGGTTTGGTTTTTTACGGGAAGATATTTATCCTTCGATATCCATTCTCTAATCGAATAGGACTTGAGAATTTTGCTCCAGTCTACGCCATTGATATCAACTAACCCATTCAGATTATCAGCCAAATATGATTTCGTTAGAGTGTCCATTTCCGGTGTGAATTGAATAACATAGCAGTCAACACCATCAACTTTTTCAACACCTGCCTTGGTAATCTTGTGTGCTGATTTAAGAGCATCGGCATCTCTACCTATCTGATTACTGATCATCCATGCATCTTGAGTCAACTCCTTTTTCATCCACTGACCGCTATCATTGGGTGAACTCGCTTTTCCATAAAACCACCCATCCATAAAATACGTGTAGGAAGTGAGATATCGGGTAACCAATTGTCCTGTCTGATCTAAGCTTGATTGCAGAGTTCTCTGCATTTCTCGGTTAATTATATTCAAGGAAGCAGTCGAGTTGCCCCGGGATATGATATAGCCCTGCCCTGTCTTACTGGTAACTGTTAGCACTTCTTGCGAAGTCTGAGTGTATTTATACGTATTCAATGTCGCTATGTTACTCAGCGCATTAGATAATATGGCTTGTGCACCCACCCCGTTGGTACATCCTGAGAGACCAAGGGGCACAACAAGGGCTAGCAATAATAACCAGTATAAACCCAAATAATGTTTAGCCATGGATGATTTTGGCCTCCACTATCAATGGCGGGCATCTTATATGATTATCTCCAACTATAATACACTAAATAGCTTTAGTATTCAAATTAACCCACTACCCGCTTTTTGGTTCTCTTGCATTTTGCTGTATCCTATGATATAGTCCGAACATGGGTAAAAATAGACCTGCCTGTAAGTCAAAGAAGGGGGCATGTAAGGAAATAAAGCTGCCACCTGATTCGAAAGGCAAGGTCGTACTGAGAAAGACATCACGTAGAATAAACCCCCCTAAATAGTAATTATCAATATCCCTAAAATGACAGCCTCCAAAGCAAAACTTATATAGCATATTCGCAACCATTTAGCTTTGCTATTCAAGACTTTCGCATTGTCAGGTTCTACATCTGAGATTTGCTTAGCTGACCATAGCAATAATTCATTGTCTGTATATTCCTCTGACATTGTATATGTCTGCAAATCGTTCAAAAGGGGGTTAATTTTCCACTTCCGTAGCCATAGTGCTGCAATCGCAGATATTGCACAAGCCGCAAAACAGATTAATGCCCCTATGAACAGATAATGCGGACGTTCAATGAAATGGTGCTTAAAACTGCCAAAGGCTACAGCACCAATTAAGGCACCTGCTATGGCTAGCATTGCAGTAGCCATCATATCAAAATGCCGCCTACTGCTCTCTTGCTCTTCTTTAGTTAGTTTCGCATAATCGTAATATAATTCATATTTATCCATATAGCCTCCTAAAACCCGAAAGGCGTTTTTTGCCTCAGCTCAACTTGCTGAAAAGAAGTTGCATTAAATTTAACGACATCCGTCCAGCTAGTCAATGGCGATTTAATCCCTGCTACTTCGGCAGGTGTCTTATCCTTCAAGGACATATGCGGACGAAAGTAATTATAGTGAAGCAAGAAGCCGTCCAGAATTTGTTCGGCGGTCTCTATTGTTTTGAAGCCTCTTAATACCTTTGTGCGACCTTTTAGAGTCCCGTGGAAACGCTCAATCAGGTTCGTGCTGATTTCCGCAGTTAAGCCTCTAGATTGAATATGTTTGGAATATGACCCGAACACTAACTCAATCCCGTCAATGTAAGCTGCCAGTTGGTCTGAGATAATGAATCTAGGCGCTTTGCCTGCTTTTTGCCATGCCCTACGCATGATGGTAGCGGCGTCAAGAGTGGTGCGAGATTTGGACAAATGAGAAGCTAGAAGGAATCGGGTATCCTCGTCAATGATGTCCCAAAACCATAGATTTCGCCCCGTTGCCTTGATAACTGTCTCGTCCACAACCCAAACGTCTGATACCTTCGGCTGTAAAGGATTCAGTATCGTAGCTGCGATAAAGGTATACCGTATTATCCAACGATAGACAGTCGAAGGCGCAACGGGATTGTTATAGGTTTCCTTGAAGTGATTGGCTACTAATGCTACAGACATGCCATCATAGAACATATTTAGGGCTGCGCCTATTTGGTCGGTAGGGGTTTGGAAGTGGTAAGGGGCATCTTTGTCTATAAAAACCCTGCCACACGCCTTGCAAATATAGTTCTGTACCCCGTTTCTTACGCCACGCTTCATTATGTCCGTGCTGCCACACCATTTACAGGCAATAAGCTGAGGCTCGGTATAAATCTGTTTCTCTAAGCTTGCTGTGCCAGCAGATTTGTCTAATATCGTGCATGGCTTAATGCTGATACATTTTGACTGTTTTTGTTCGTGCTCTAACATCTTTTTTAACCTGCGTTCAAATTTCCTATCTCTCTTAACCATCCTGTAGCCTCCTTTGGGATAGCTACAGGATAGCATTTTCGACTTTAAATTACATCATGGTGCAAGAGAACCCGCTTTTTGGTAGTGTATCATTTTGAATTTTTCCTTTTCTAAATTGACTTCTAAACCTAGACAGTCTACAATCTTCTGCGATGGATACGAACATTATCTACTGTGGTGACAATTTAGAAATCCTGCCTAAATATATTCCTGATGAGTCTATAGACCTGATATATATTGACCCGCCGTTTAACACGAGCCGACAATATGAGGTATTCTGGGGAGAAGCACAGGAGAGGAGGGCTTTCGAGGATAGATTCGGGGATGTAATGACATATCTCGATTGGATGCGTCCACGGTTGCGAGAGCTACACCGCATATTGAAATCGACTGGCAGTTTCTATTATCACTGTGATTGGCACGCTACCCATTATATCAAGGTGGAACTAGACCGCTTGTTTGGCTTCGATAATTTCCAAAATGAGATTATCTGGCGTCGTACTACATCTCACGGTGACTCAAAGCAGGGTGCAAGGCATTATGGGCGCATACATGACACCCTTTTATTCTATACTAAAAGTGCTGAATATACATGGAACACTCAATTTGTTGAATTTTCGGCAAGCCAAATAAAACAGCAATATAATAAACAAGAAAAGGATGGCAGAAGATACCGACTCGTAACGCCTACTGCCAAAAAGCCTGGCGGAGACACATCTTATGAATGGAAAGGAGTGCGACCACCAAAAGGCCGTTTTTGGGCATATACTAGAGAGAAAATGGCAGAAATGGATTCCAAAGGACTACTCTACTATAGCAAGACAGGGCAACCTTACATCAAATATTATCTGGACGAACGACCTGGAGTAGCCGCACAATCGCTGTGGACGGATGTTAGCCCAATGTCACCAACTGCCAAAGAACGATTAGGATACCCTACCCAAAAACCTTTAACTCTGCTAGAGCGAATCGTGAATGCCAGTAGCAATGAGGGACAGGTCGTAATGGACGCATTTTGTGGTTGCGGAACAACACTTGAGGCTGCGGCCAAGCTAAAAAGAAAATGGATTGGTATAGACTTCTCCCCAACAGCTTGTCGTGTCATGGCAGAACGTTTAGAAAAGCGATTAGGCCTCAAAGAAGGTATTGACTTCACATTGAAGGACATGCCCAAAACAGTCGACCAACTACACAGAATGCCACCGTTTGAGTTCCAAAACTGGGCAGTAGTTGCACTCGGAGGAATTCCGAACAAGGTCAAAGTAGGAGATTACGGAATAGATGGAAGGCTCTACTTAGCTGATATGGCTAAAGAGGAGAAAACCGTCAAGCGCATATCAGAGAAAGTTGCCCAAGGCATGTTCGAGACCTTAGATAAATGGTATCCTATTCAAGTGAAGCAAGTAGACAAGGTAGGAAGACCGGATATAGATAAGTTTGAGACAGCTATGCGTAGAGATAAGAGGCTGAAAGGGTACTTTGTGGCTTTCGGATTCTCAGGAGATGCCACGAAAGAGATACAGCGAGCACAGAAAGTTGAAGGCTTGGAGATAACACCCATCACGGTTGAAGAATTGTTAGGATACGAAAAAACAGCTTTGGACTGACTGCCTATTTTGTTAAGTTCACGATTTCTTCAATACTCCAAACGTGGTCTGTGAGTCCTGTTGCCATAGCAGGGGTTCTCGGATAAGGATTAGCCAACGTCCTATGAGTCCGAGCGAAATTGTAGTGCATGAAGTAAAGAGCAAGGGCAAGCGTGTGATTTTCTAGCTTCTTAGAAAAGGCATTGGTTAATCGGGTAAATCTCCTCATGCACATTCTCATGGTCAAGTTCTGGCGCTCTACATAGCTTGTAGAGACCTTTGAAATATCGGGATTGCCTTGTACCACGTGCTTCTCGGTTCCGATGCACTTAGCAGGACTATACCGTTTCTCATTTTCAGTATCTTGCCCATAGAACTTAACTAATTGTGCATACTCTATCTCTCGCCCAAAAGCCTTTTCTACCGCTTCGAGATACATCTTATGACCGTCTGTAGTTAACTGCACTCGACTAGCAAGCCTATCCTTCAAGTCTGAAAGAAACTCATAAGCGCAATCAGCGTCACGAGTGCCAACTTTCCAGCAGGGAACAAGCTTGGTATCAGCATCTATCGCTGTGAACGTCCAGACATCGCCATAGCCAAACTCACTATTGTGTTCCTCTGGCACATTCTTAGCCTTGGCATAAACGAAGCTCCAAACCTCGTCAACCTGTAGCTTATTACAGGGCAGATTCCGCATGTTCTGATACTGATATGCCAAACAAGCAGCCCCTACGTCTCGAAGCAGCTTGACCACTGTATTGATAGCCGTGTTGGTTATCCGAGCGGTGCTACGTATTGAGTTACCCTCACAGAGAACCTTTATAACCTGTGCTTGTCTCTCCAAACTCATCTTGTTCATCGTAGTCTCCCTATTTCCTAACTGACTATATTATACCACACCGCTCACGCATTGTCAATAGTTTTGCGCTATATTTCTCGTCATTTTCGCAAAATATATAGCAAGCATATTGACAATTCATGCTTGCTATATTATACTACCAATAAGCAAACTTTCAAGGGGGTAGCATAAAGATGGCTAGTGCAAAACAGCAAGCATTGTGGAACAATAGCGCCTCAAAAGGTGGCAAAATCAGAGCAGAAAGACTATCACCCGAAAAACGAGCCGATATTGCAAAAAAAGCTGCAATTACTAGGTGGAGAGGTAGTCAAGATAATGGTAGCAATAATCTTATAGCCTCATTTCCAGGTACTCTTTTCATTAATGACTTAGTATTGCCTTGCGCTGTGCTGGACAATGGGGTAAGAGTTCTATCAGAGACTGGAATGACAAAGGCTTTGGGTAGCACTCGTGGAGGTGCACACTGGAAGCGTTTGCATGAAAACCCTAGTAGAGATTATTTGCCAGTATTTTTGTCGGCCAATAATCTAGAGCCCTTTGTTTCACCAAGTTTGCATGCGGCTCTCTCGAATCCAATCCTGTATAAAACCAAGAGCGGTGCCATCGCTTATGGTGTATTAGCTACTCTCGTGCCAGAAATTTGCGAGACGTGGCTAAAAGCTAGAAAAGTTCGTGGTGTTCTTAACGCCGCTCAAGAGGAAATAGCAGACAAAGCAGAACGTCTCCTTGGTGGTCTAGCGAGGGTGGGCATCATAGCCTTAATTGATGCTGCGACTGGATATGAACAATATAGAGACAGATATGAACTCAATAAGATTCTTCAGGCTTATGTATCAAAACAATTACTTCCTTGGGAACAACGCTTTCCGGAGGATTACTACAAGGAATTGTTCAGACTTAGAGGGTGGTCTTATAGCCCACCACAACCTAAGCGCCCTAGAATCATCAGCCAACTGACGAGCGAATTGGTATATCAGAAGTTGCCAGAAGGTGTATATGCTGAATTGAAATCACGCAATCCAATAATCAAAGACGGAAGGCGAGCCCACAAGAACTTCCAATTTCTTACTGAAAATGTGGGCAATCCTCATCTGGAAAAACAGTTGACAGCCGTCATAACTTTAATGAAAGCATCACCGAATTGGGGGACTTTTAAGCGCTTATTCAATAGAGCATTTGCAAAAGAGGGTGTGCAGAGCGAAATGTTTGAGGGTGAAGACCTCTAAAGTTTTGCCCACCTAGCCTTGGCTGCTCTCCTTGCCGATTCCTTGCGCTGTTCCGGAGTCATCTTGCTCGCTCTAGCCTTACCACCTTTGAGTCCACCTAAACGTCCTAAAGCAACTGCCGCAGCATGTCTATCTATTGAGGACTCAGGAGGAACTTCCTTCGCTTCAACTTGAGGTTGTTCGGTAGCTTCCTGGACTACTCTAAACGCAGTTATAGCGAAGTCATAGTCTCGTTTCGGTTTTCTCTTTTTCCCTGCCATGACACCACAATACTAAATCGCTCACGCATTGTCAATAATGTCTAATTTCAAAATGATACACTACCCGCTTTTTATTCGCCTTGACTATTCTCGTAAACTAAGGCAAAATATAGCTTTGTTGGGTCTGGCAAAATGGTAGCAGGCAGGATGCGCTATGGATTTGATGCAGGCTATTAAGGGACGAAGGAGTGTTCGCAAATACAAGACTGACCCTATCAGCGATAAGGCTGTCGAGACAGTCCTCGAAGCTGCCAGGTGGGCTCCGTCCTGGACAAACAGTCAGTGCTGGCGGTTTGTGGTGGTCCGGGACTTTCAACTAAAGGAAAAACTGGCGGCTATTCTGGACCGAGAGAAGAACAGGTCGGCCCCAGCGGTGAGAAATGCTCCGGTGGTCATAGTGGCCTGCGCTGAGCTGGGGAAATCGGGGTATTATAGGGGTCAGATAAGTACAGATAAAGGCGACTGGTTCATGTTCGATACGGCTTTAGCTATGCAGAACCTGACGCTGGCAGCCCATGCCACCGGCCTGGGCACTGTACATATCGGCCTGTTCGATGCCAAAGAGGTGGCCAGAGTCCTGGATGTCCCCGATGGGGTGGCAGTGGTAGAGATGACCCCGCTGGGCTACCCCGATGAAGAGCCACATCAGTCCAGCAGGAAAGAACTTACTGAGATCGCGTTCAAAGAAAAATACGGCAAGCAATAGCCAGAGAGATATCCTGGCTGGTAGTGTAGACTGAGGTAAACTTATGAGTTCCGTTGTAAAAAAACGGCGCAAGAAGATGGCCAAGCACAAGCATCGCAAGATGTTGAAAAAGACTAGGTGGCAGAGACGGCACGGATAAAACAGGGAAGGATGCCGGGAAATCCGTTTGCCGGTTGACAGGGCGATGTGGCAGGTGATTGGTCAGTCCAGAGCGATAGAGTTGCTGAGGCGCAGCCTTGAGAGCGAGCGCCTCTCTCATGCTTACCTTTTTGTAGGCCAGCCCCACGTGGGCAAAACAACCCTCGCTATTAATCTGGCACAGGCGCTGAACTGCGAACAGGAAACAAAGCCGTGCGGCCAATGCCGGTCCTGCCTCCGTATAGCAGCAGGAAATCACCCCGATGTCCAGTCTATCGGGCGCATGGCAAACGCCGAACCCGGCCAGGCAAGCACTAAGAAGGAAATAAGCATAGCGCAGATAAAGGAAGTACAACGGTCTGCCGGACTGCAGCCTTATGAAGGCAAGCACCGGGTCTTTATCATAGATGGCGCCGAGTATCTAAACGAGGAGTCGGCCAACTGCCTGCTCAAGACGCTGGAGGAGCCTCCGCCGAGGGTACTCTTCATTCTGTTGACGGTTAATGACGCCAGGTTGTTGTCCACAATCGTTTCCCGGTGCCAGCGGGTTGAGCTCTTCCCGCTGCCTGCTGAGGTCATAGAGCAGGCGCTGATGGAACAATGGCAGGTAGCCCCTGAAAAAGCCAGAGTGCTGAGCAGGCTTTGCCGGGGCAGTATAGGATGGGCGGTCTCCGCCTCACGCGATGAAAGCCTGGTCCTGGAACGCTCTCAAAGGTTGGATGAGCTTCTCAGTCTAAACAACGCCAGCCTTGACCAGCGGTTCGCCTTCGCAGGCAAGTTAGCAACTCAGTTCGGTAAGAGTCGGGACTCGGTCGAGGAGGTGCTCGACCTTTGGTTGGGGTGGTGGCGCGATGTCATTCTTGCCAGGGAAGGATGCGCACAGTTTATAACTAACCTCGATAGGGAAGCAGCACTCCGCATGTCTGCGCAGTGCTACAGCATGGCTGGCATCAGAGATTTTATGGAAGCTATTCGGGAGACCGTGGTGCAACTGGGGCAAAATGCCAATCCCAGGCTGGCGCTGGAAGTCTTAATGCTTAATCTCCCCAGGGGCGAAAGGGCGGGCGTCTAACATCGTTAATCTGTCTAGGTATTTGCAGGAACCGTCGGAAAGAGCGACAATGATAATTAGGGCCAAGTACCGAGATTCTTCGCTGAAGCTCAGAATGACACAAAAAACTAGAATTCTATTTTCAAAGAGATGAGTAAAGTAGTAGGCGTCCGGTTCAAGCGAGCGGGGTTGATATATTTTTTTGATCCCTCGGATATCGAGCTTGCTATAGGCGACGACGTGGTGGTCGAGACCTCTCGCGGCTCGGCAATCGGCAAAGTTGTTTCTGCACCCAGAGAGGCGGCTTCCACAGAAATCAGCGAGCCTTTGAAGCCAGTCCTGCGTAAAGCTCAGCCGGATGACTTTGAGCAAATGAAGCGAATGAAGGAAAAGGAAAGGGAGGCATTGGCCAAGTGTGCGGAACTGGTGGAGAAGTTCCGTCTCCCTATGAAGCTTATCTCAGCAGAGTACAACCTCGATGGCAGCTATCTCACCATCTACTTCAGGTCCGAAAAAAGGGTTGATTTCAGGGCCCTGCTGCGTGAGCTTTCCAGTACCCTAAAGACCCGCGTGGAACTGCGTCAGGTGGGTACGCGCGATGCTGCCAAATTGGTGGGCGGCATCGGCAGATGCGGGCGGCCTTTGTGCTGCGGCAGCCATTTGTGCAAGTTCGAAACTATCTCCATGAAAATGGCGCGTGAGCAAAACTTGCCCCTTAATCCGGCTAATATCTCCGGCGTATGCGGCAGACTGCTCTGCTGCCTGTCTTACGAGAACGAGCAATATCGTGTTATGAAACAGAAACTCCCCGCTACAGGCGAGATGATAAAGACACGTCTTGGTGTGGGCAAAGTAACGGGCACCAATCCTCTAAAGGAAACCGTCACCGTGCAGCTCGAGAGCGAAGCAGTATTAGAATTACCCCTTTCCGAGATAGAGCCCTGCAGCAGCAATTAGCTTCTATAAGCAACAATATCAACCTTTTGAGCATAAAAAACAGCTAAAGTATTGCATTATCAACTAAAATATGATACGCTTCTTTTGCTAATCTTTTAAGGTTAGCGAAGGAGGTGGTGTGGTTTCCACATTATGGAAACTGAATTGTTATCGGTAGATGATATTACAAAGATACTCAGGATAAGCAAAGGTACCGCGCAAAGATGGTGCCGCGATCGCAGGCTTCCAGCAGCAAAAATTGGGAAGGCATATCGGATCAGAAAACAAGACCTGGACGAATGGTACGAGGGAAAGCTTCGGGATAAAGTAACCGCTGAGCGGTAGGCTTCTTTAATCTAAAACAGAAAGAATAATCGAATTTCGACCACCGTGTAAAATGCAGGTGGTGATTTTTTGTTTGATAACCTAGAAGGGGTGGGAACAATGCACCTGATTATCGATGGTTACGGAGGAGATCCACAGAAGATGCAGGATGTCGAGTTCATCTTCCAGTTACTCGACGGTTATCCTGATAAAATTGGGATGACGAAAATCTCAACCCCGCATGTCTCCAAATATGTTGGCTCCAAACCCGAGGATTGGGGGGTTTCCGGCTTTGTTCTCATTGCCGAGAGCCATATCAGCATACACACCTTTCCCGAGCGATTCTACATCAATATCGATGTCTTCTCCTGCAAAGAGTTCGATGCCGAACGAGCTATCAAGGAGTTCAAACAGAATTTCGGGCTGACCGAAGTGAGAAGCTATATCCTCAACCGAGGCCTGGAATTTAACAATTATCAGCAGCCCTCGTTAGCTCTGGACCCGGCCGGCAGCAGGTGAGACACTCCGCCTGTATGGACAGACAAATTGACTGATGAGCTGTTCCTGCCCCCGAGAAGCTTTGCTGGCATACCTCTTCAAGCTATGCCCTTCGATACAGCGAAGGTGATCATCGTCCCTGTGCCTTACGATGGCACCGCCGAGTATAAGAGCGGAGCCCGGGAGGGACCGCAGGCCATTATAGACGCCTCACAATACCTCGAGCTGTACGACGCCGAGCTGGACCGCGAGATCAGCGAGGTGGGTATCCACACCCTGCCCGAAGTGCAGCCCCTGGCGAGCGGGCCTGAGTTTATGGTGGAGCGGGTATACGGCATAGCGAAGTATATGATTGAGAAGGGCAAGCTGTGGGCTATGCTGGGTGGAGAGCATTCGCTTACGCTGGGCGCAGTCAAGGCCTTTCATGAAAAATACCCGGAGCTTTCGGTGCTGCAACTGGACGCCCATGCTGACCTCCGTGACCAGTATCAGGGGACGAGATACGGCAACGCTTCGGTGATGCGCCGAGTATGGGAGATTTGCCCTGTTGTGCAGGCAGGCATCCGCAGCTTCAGCCTGGAAGAACACAAGTTTCTGCAGCAGCAAAAGAAGGAGCCGTTCTATGCCGAGGCTTCAAACAGCCCCGATTTTGCAAACAGTGTGACCTCTGCGCTGTCACCTACGGTATACGTATCCATCGACCTCGATGTCCTCGATCCATCGATCATGTCAGCAGTGGGCACTCCCGAGCCCGGTGGCTTGAGTTGGCAGCAGGTGCTGGACCTGTTGCGAGCAGTAGCTGCCGAGAAGAAAGTCGTCGGATTCGACCTGATGGAGCTCTGCCCGCGAGAGGGGCCAACCTCCTGCGCCTTCCTCGCCGCCAAACTGGCCTACAAGCTAATTGGATATGCCACACGCCTCTAATCACGCCGTATCCCCGTGATAAGTACTAATCTCTAAAGCTCGAAATCCTAAATGCTCGTTCAGGTACTACTATTTTCCTACTATTACCAACACTAATTAACCATGTACACCCGATAGCAGGTGCGCTAATGTTTGAACGAGAAAGGCACGTGTTCGAGTATCACTACAAGAATTATTGGAATAAAAGCCAGTAACACAGTTCTTAAGGGATTCGAGAGCGAATGGGTGACTTTTTATAGGAAACTTAAGAGGACAATCTATGACACTACGTAGAAAAACTATAGTCATTATTACAGCCACGCTAGCTGGCCTGCTCCTGATTCTATTTGCAGTCTCGGAGAGCATCTTCCTGAGAGATGCCGCTCACACCGGACAGACTACCGTGCTTTATTTTCTCTGTCTTCTTCTGGGAGCCGGCCTAGCGTTTATCGGGGTATTCTACGTCCTATTGGACAGGTTAGTACTTTCTCCACTATCCCAACTCAGCTCAAGTGTCAGCAAGATAGGTAGAACCAGGGCTTTGTCAGCGAGAGTAACGATAAAAGGCAAAGATGAATTAGCAGGCTTGTCAAACGACATCAATAGGATGCTGGAATCACTGGAGCATTCTCATGACGATTTGCGGGAATCGGAGGAAACGTTCAGGCACCTGGTTGAAGACATGAACGATGGGTATTTCGTGGTTCAGAACTCCAGGATAGTCTTCGCTAATACCCGCAGCGCGGAGATGTTCGGACGTTCTGCTGAAGAGGTAACCGGCAGAACTGTTGAGGAATTCCTCACGCCTGAAGAAGTAAAAGTTCTGTCGGAATGGTATGAAAGGCGGCTCCGCGGGGAAGCTGTGCCCCATCAATATGAGACAACGTTGGCCAGAAGCGACGGAACAATAGTTGCCGTCGAGTTCGGGGCCAGGCGCATGTATTATGCAGGCAGGCCTGCCATTTCTGTGGTTTTGAGGGATATCACCAAGCGCAGGCAGATGGAGCAGGCACTGCACGAGAGTGAGGCAAAATATCGCGAAGTAGTCGAGCGAGCTAACGACGTCGTTGCCATAGTTCAAAACACGATTATCAAATATATCAACAAGCGTTCGTTAGAAATGCTTGGTTATCAGCCTGAAGAGATGATTGGCACCCCAGTTACAGAGTATGTTCACCCCGACGAAATTCGGCAGGTTATCTCAGGCTATGAGCGGTGGATGTCAGGCGATACTGCCAGATCGATGTATGAGACAGCGCTCCTGCATAAAAATGGTAACAGAGTAGATATTGAACTGAATGCAGGAGTGATTACATATGAAGGAAGGCCCGCTGACCTCGTTATTGTGCGTGATATCACTGAGCGCAAAAAGGTGCAGCAGGCTTTGCGGAAATCCGAGGAGCATTACTCCACACTGGTGGGAAGCCTCACTGACGCGGTTTTTAAGTCAAAAGGCAGACTGATTACCTGGTGTAATGACAGAGTAGAAGAGATATACGGCTACAAGAGAGAGGAACTTATTGGCAAGGAAGCAGCTTTCCTTTTCCCTGAGGGCGTGAGCCGCTCTAAATTTGCCACGGAAGTCGCTGAGGCAATAGGAAAACAGGGATACTTCAGTGGTACACACAGGGTGAAGAGGAAGAATGGAAGCCTGGTAGATGTCGAATATACCATCTCGCAGGTAAAGGCTGTAGAGGGTAGTGAGCCGATTGAGTTAGTATCAATCGCTCGAGATATCACTGAACGTAAGAGGATGGAAGAGGAGTTGAGGGATAGCGAGGAGAAATTTCGCAACGTTCTCGACAACTCTCTCGATATGATTTACAGCATGAATCTTCAAACTGGTAGATACGAGTATGTAAGCCCGGCATCGAAGCAAGTGCTCGGATATGGTCCAGAGGAGTTCCAAGCATTTAATCAAGAGGAACTGATTTCTTTAGCGCATCCTGATGATGCGGAAAGGCTTCAACAGAATATCATCGACTTGATTACTCAAAAAGACGCCCGGGCTCTATCTTTTGAGTATCGGGTTAAACATAGAGAGCTGGGGTATCGCTGGGTAAGCGACAGCCGTTCGGTAGTATGCGATGACACAAATATGCCGGTGGCCATAGTTGGCAGTCTGAGAGACATCACTGAGCGCAAACTGGCACAGGAGGCCTTGCGGCAGAGCGAGGAAAGATTCCGCAGTGTGCTCGACAATTCTATCGATATGATATATAGCTTGAACCTTCAGACTGGTAAATATGAGTACATAAGCCCGGCATCGGAAAGAATACTCGGTTGCAGTCCAGAAGAGGCGATGCGGCATAGCCTTGAAGAAACGAGGGCTACGATACATCCCGAGGATATACAAAAGATGGACGAAAATGTCATCGAATTGATCGCTTCGAAAGGAGCGGCCGCTTCCAGAATTGAGTATCGGGTCAAACACAAAGAGCTAGGGTATAGATGGATAAGCGACAGCCGTTCAGTGATATACGATGACGCAAACATGCCGGTTGCCATGGTCGGCAGTCTGAGAGATATCACTGAGAGCAAACTGACGCAGGAGGAACTGCGCCAAAGAGAGCAAGACTATCTAATCTTGTTGGAAAGCACGCATGACAGCATTGTCGTTGTCGATGCCGAGACGCTGAAGATCATCTATGGTAACCGGCGCGCTTCACTGATGTTCGGATTCGATCCTGTACTTCACGATGGAGTAGGGATGAGTTTACTTGATTTTGTCCACCCCGAGGACAGGGAGAAAGCCATAAAGGGATTTGAGGAAGACCTGTATCAGCGGGAGCGACGTCAGAGATACGATGTCAGGGCAAAGACGAAGGACGATAGAGAAATATGGGTAAGTGCCCTTGCCACAAGGATTGAATTTCAGGGAAAAGTTGCCGTTTTGCTTTCATTGAAAGACGTCACTGAGACCAGGTGGGCGGAGGAGAAGTTGAAGCAGACTATGGCAGAACTAGTGCGCTCCAATACCGAGCTGGAGAGGTTTGCTTATGTGGCATCTCACGACCTGCAGGAGCCACTGCGCATGGTGGCCAGCTATACACAGCTCCTGGCTCGTCGTTACAAAGGTAAACTCGATTCCGACGCCGATGAGTTCATTGGCTACGCTGTTGACGGCGCTACCAGAATGCAGCAGCTTATCAATGCTCTGCTGGACTACTCCAGGGTGGGCACCCGCAATAAACCCTTTGAGCCAACCCGCTGTGAGGAGGTACTTAATCAAGCAGTCGCCAATTTACAGGCTGCGATCAAAGAAAATGACGCGGTTGTGACACATGATTACTTGCCCACCATTACAGCCGATGCAACACAAATGGTCCAGTTATTCCAGAACCTGATTGGCAACGCAATCAAGTTCCATGGCGAGAAGAAACCAGAAGTGCGTGTAGGAGCAGAGCGCAATGGCATCGAGTGGATTTTCTCGGTACGCGACAATGGCATTGGGATCGAACCTCAGTACTTCGAGCGCATCTTCGTCATCTTCCAGCGCCTGCACAGCAGGGCGGAATACCCGGGCACGGGAATAGGGCTGGCCATATGCAAAAAAATTATAGAGCGCCACAACGGACGTATCTGGGTTGAGTCACAGCCCGGTAATGGCGCCACATTTTATTTCACGATACCCAACGGAAAAGAGGAGAAATCATGAATATGGCAGAAATGGGCAGGACTATCGAGATCTTGCTGGTTGAGGACAACCCCGGCGATATACGTCTGACTAAGGAAGCCCTTCGTGAGGCTAAGGTTTGCAATCGGATACACGCGGTCTACGACGGCAAAGAGGCCCTGGCTTTCCTGAATCGAGAGAGCGGCTATATCAACGTTCCTTGCCCCGACCTCATACTGCTTGACCTGAACCTACCTAAAAAGGACGGACGGGAGGTTCTGGCATCAATTAAGGCAAATGAAAAAATTCGTCGGATACCGGTGGTGGTGCTGACTACTTCGAAGTCAGAGGAAGATATTATTAAGAGCTATGAACTGCAGGCGAGCTGCTATGTAACCAAGCCTGTTGATTTGGACCAGTTCCTCCAAGTAGTAAAGTCAATCGCCGACTTCTGGCTCGCCGTCGTAAAGCTGCCTCCGGGAGGGGTAATATAAGTGGAAGGTGAAAAGATCAGAATATTGCTGATAGAGGATAACCCCGGGGACGCTCGCCTGATAAACGAGCTGCTCGCCGCAAAAGGTAGCACTTCCTTTGTCTTAGAACATGCCGACCGGCTCTCGCCGGGCCTGGCCCGACTTGCCCAGGGCGGCATCGATGTAATTCTACTCGACCTCTCTTTGCCGGACAGCCAGGGGCTCGACGGCCTCAACAAGATATCCGTGCAAACGCCCAACGTGCCGGTAGTTGTTTTAAGCGGCCTCAGCGACGAGGCGGTTGCGGTCAATGCAGTTCAGGAGGGTGCCCAGGATTATCTGGTCAAAGGAAATATAGATAGCGCCCTATTAGTGCGGTCCCTGCGCTACGCCATGGAGCGGCAACACCTCCGGGTAGCATGGCAGGAGAGCGAAGCCCGCTACCGCCTGCTTGCTGACAACGTTGTGGATGTTATCTGGACAGCCAATATGAAATGGCAGATAACCTACGTCAGCCCGTCTATTAAGCGTTTGCTGGGCTATACGGTTGAAGAGATGAAGAGGTTGGCGATAAAAGACTTTTTGACCCCTGATTCCTTTGATCAGGCTGTAAAGCTCATCAGGAACCAAATGGATATTATAACCCCGGAATTACAGTATCCATCGCTGTCTCTAACCGTGGAGTATGTACGTAAGGATGGTTCCAAACTCTGGGCTGAGGTTACATTGTCGTTCCTATGGGACAAAGATGGAAAGCTCAGTGAAGTTCTGGGAGTTACACGTGATATCACAGAGCGCAAGAAGGCTGAGGAGGCATTGCGCGAATCTGAGGAAGAACTGCAGGCCATTTTCGACTCTTCGGGGAATGGTATAGCATTATTCGATCTCGATGGTAGACTTATCAGAGTTAACAAGAGAGTGTTGGCAGTAGGCGGTTATGAGATGGAGGAAATCTCCGGCAAGACCTTTGACCTACTCAAGATGTTTACCCCGGAGAGCATTGAGAAAATGTACTCTATCAAGGACATGATATTGTCAGGCAAAGAGGTGGGTGCCTTTGAATGTGAAGTCCACACCAAATCAGGCAAGAAAATGAGCCTTGAAGTCAACGCCGGTCCTTTCCTCATGAAAGGACAACTCTTTGGCTTTGTTGCTGTCATGAGGGACATCACCGAACGCAAACGTATGGAAGAAGAATTAATCCGGCTCTCCGATGCATTTATGATGTCTACAGATAGCATCGTAATAACCGACCTTGAGGGTAGAATTACCGAGGTAAACGAGGCAAGCCTGAAAATGCATGGCACGCAAGACAAGAGAGCTTTGATCGGCAAAGATGCATTTGCCATTATCGCGCCTGAAGACCGAGAGATGGCGCTGGCGAACCTGTCAAAAATAATAGAAGCAAAGTCTCTTGTCGACCAGGAATATCATATTTTGACAAACGACGGAAGAAAGATTCTCGTCGAATCTAGCGCATCTGTTATAAGGGGGAAGGACGGGAAGCCGGTGGGATTTGTCGGTGTCACTCGCGATATTACTCAGCGCAAGAGAGCGGAGGAGGCGCTACGCCAGAGCGAAGAGCGCTACCGCGAACTGTTCGAAAACGCCAACGATATTATTTATACCCACGACTTATCTGGCAATTTCACCTCAATAAATAAGGCAGGCGAACGTGTCACCGGCTACAGGCGCGAAGAAGTATTGGGTATAAACATATCT
>JAJYLC010000066.1 GCA_021787935.1 Chloroflexota bacterium
TCAGCCTGTGCTCTGAGCCTGTCTAGAACGTGGCCTATAGCATCGGCTATGTTGAATTGTCTTTTGTTTAGAGGGGTTTCACCGCTCTCTATATGGGACAGCTCTGCCAGTTCCTGCACCATTTGAGCCAGTTTATCCATTTCTATATTTATCCTGTTTAAAAAATCTTTCGCTACCGCAGGGTCGTCGATAGCACCCTCATTCAGCGTTTCAGCGAGGGCCTTGACCGAGGCTATAGGAGTGCGAAGTTCATGGGAAATATTCGATATGAAATCACGTCGCACCATCTCGAGCCTGCGCAACTCGGTAAGGTCCTGGATGTGCATGAGACAGCCGCCACTACCCGGTAAGGGCATGGCTATGATTGTTAAGAATTGCCTTTTAGATTTTATCTCCACAGCTCCGGTTTGCTGTTTTCTTGTGCTCAGACAGTGCTGAAGTATCCCGTTGATTTCATGGTCGCGTACTGCTTCAATGAAAGTCTGTCCCAGGGCTCTCTTCTCAGAAACCTGGAAGATATTCTCTGCTGCGCGGTTCATTGTGGTTATCTTAGTGTCATTGTCTACCATAAAGATGGCATCATCTATGTTAGATAGGATAGCTGCCATCCTATCGCGTTCGTTGGTAATTAGGGCTACCATTTCCCTGAGCCGGGCTGCCATCTGCCTGAATGCTGTGGCAAGCTCGCCCACCTCGTCCTGGGACGTTATCTGGATATCCTGGTCAAGTTCGAGTTCACCTTCGGCCACTTTCCGGGACAATTGGGTCAATTTTTTGATTGGCCCAGTGGTGTTTCTCAGTATCTGAAACGCCAGTAAAATAGCGATGATAGCGGCAATGACATCCCCAATGATGATAACGACATTAACGCCCAGGGTTTCATCTCTGGCCCTCCGGGATAAGTAGACGCCGATACTGCTCATACACACAATCACGAATACGGCGAAAACTATCCCTATGCGCCATCTGATACTGCGAAACACTGCTACCCCTCGAATTTATAGCCGATGCCGCGCACGGTCAAAAGGTGTGCCGGGTTTGCCGGGTTTGTTTCAATCTTTTGCCGCAGCCACCTTATGTGTACGTCTACAGTGCGGGTATCGCCTGCATAATCATAGCCCCAGACCTTCTCCAGCAACTGCTCGCGGCTGAAAACCTGTCCTTTGTTCTTAATCAGGAAGGCAAGGAGGTCGAACTCTTTGTGGCTCAGGTCGACAAGTGTGCCCCCTCGGGATACTGTGTGGCCAGCTAGGTCTATCTCCAGCTCGCCGACCCTGATGGACGAAGGAGTTGCTTCTTGAGCTGAGCTCGCCGCTGTCATCATCTCGGCGCGGCGCAGCATTGCTCTGATACGGGCTAGGAACTCTCTGAGGCTGAAGGGTTTGGTCATGTAGTCGTCGGCCCCCAGCTCAAGTCCTACCACCTTGTCAGTTTCTTCAGCCTTGGCCGTGAGCATGAGGATGGGCACGGTCATCTCTCTGCGCAGAATGCGGCAGACCTCTAATCCGTCAAGCCTGGGAAGCATAATGTCGAGGACAATCAGGTCGGGTTTCCTGCTCCGGGCAACATCTAGTGCCCCTATGCCATCGGAAGCGGTAAATACCTCATAACCTTCCTTGCCAAGATTGTATCTCAGTACATCTTGCAGATTCAGGTCGTCTTCAACAACAAGGATTTTGCTATTACCCATTTCTCTTCCCTTCAATACTATAAGGCTTATTGAACAGGCATTCAACTTATAAGAGTGACCGTGGTTCGAATTTTCCCCGAACGTCCCTTTCCTGTATAATATGAATTGGCGGAGGTGTGCCATTAAGGTAGGCAATTTAGAGCTCTTGCGCATCAGTGTGCGCGGTGTAGTGCAGGGGGTCGGCTTCCGTCCCTTTGTTTATCAGCTTGCTACCAAACACAATCTCAAGGGGTGGGTCTGCAACACCTCCGGCGATGTCAAGATTGAGGTGGAGGGTGAGAGGAGCGCTTTAGACAAATTCCGCCATGATCTGGTAGCTCTGGCACCGCCTCTGGCGCGTCTGGAGGATGTCTCTGTAACCAGCCATGCGCCGCAGGGCTACAGCGGTTTTGAGATTCGCCGCAGCATCGCCGAGGAGGGCAAGTACCAGCTTGTCTCGCCTGATATCGCTACCTGCCAGCCCTGTCTGAGTGAGGTATTGAATCCGGACGACAGGCGTTACCGTTATCCGTTCACCAACTGCACCAACTGCGGCCCCCGCTTTACCATCATTGAGGATATCCCCTATGACCGTCCCAAGACCACCATGCGCAGCTTCAAGATGTGCCCTAAATGCCAGCGCGAGTACGAAGACCCTATGGACCGGCGTTTCCACGCCCAGCCCAACGCCTGCCCCGTGTGTGGCCCCGGTTTGAAGCTGGTTGACGGTGCCGGTAATGCCGTGCCGTGTGACGATGTTCTGTCTACTGCCGCCGGATTTCTTAAGCAAGGCAAAGTTCTGGCTATCAAGGGCCTGGGTGGTTTTCTATTGGCCTGCGATGCCACCAGCGAGAAAGCGGTAAGGTTACTCAGAGAGAGGAAGAGGCGTCCCTTCAAGCCTCTGGCCATAATGGTTGCCACATTAGACGACGTGAAAAAGCATTGCCTGGTGTCCGAACAAGAGGAAAAGCTGATGACTTCCTCGCAGTGCCCCATAGTTTTGCTGAGACGGAGGGAAGGCTCTTCGGTATCGCCATCGGTAGCGCCCAATCTTAAATATCTCGGGGTGATGCTGCCTTACACTCCGCTGCACCATGTATTACTTAGAGAGACTGGCCTGCCCCTGGTGATGACCAGCGGCAACCTCAGCGAGGAGCCCATTGCCAAGGACAATGACGAGGCATCGCGACGGCTTAAGGGCATCCCTGACTATTTTTTGCAGCATAACCGCGACATTTACTCCCGCTACGATGACAGTGTGGCTATTGTGGAGTTGAACAAGCCGCAGATAGTGAGAAGGGCCCGCGGCTACGCCCCTTACCCTGTTCATCTTCCCTTCCAGGCAAAGCAGATATTGGCCTGCGGGGCCGAGCTTAAGGACACGTTTTGTTTGACCAAGGACAACTATGCGTTTGTGAGCCAGCACATCGGCGATTTGGAGAACCTGGAGACGATGGAGCACTTCGAGACCACCCTCGAGCTTTATAAGAAGCTGTTCCGCATCCAGCCTGGGATAGTGTCTTACGATATGCACCCCGAGTATCTCTCAACTAAATATGCTAAGTCGCTGGCTGCCGAGCACAAGGAACTGAAGCTCGTTCCGGTGCAGCATCACCACGCTCACATTGTGAGCTGCATGGTGGAGAATGGAGTAGAAGGTAAGGTAATAGGAGTTTCCTTCGATGGCACCGGCTACGGCAGCGACGGCCGTATCTGGGGCGGCGAGTTTCTTATAGCTGACTATAAAGGATTCGAAAGGGTGGGGCATCTGGAATACGTGCCTCTGCCCGGCGGCACTGCAGCCATAGAGCGGCCCTATCGTATGGCTGTCAGCTATCTGCTCACGCTGCTGGGCCAAGATGCGCTTACGCCTGACTTAGCTTTTCTGAAAGAGGTGACCACTCAGGAATTTGAGCTTACTAAGAAGCAGTTGGAGAAGGCAATTAACTCGCCTCTGACCTCAAGCTGCGGCAGGCTGTTCGACGCTGTATCGGCTTTAATCGGCATCAGGGGGAAGATAGATTACGAGGCTCAGGCGGCTATCGAGATGGAGATGGCAGCCGATGAAAGCGAGCATGGAAGCTATCACTTCGCTATCGAGGAACGAAATGGCGTGAATATCGTTTATCTCAAGGAGCTATTCAGCGGTATAATCAAGGACCTGAGATCGGGCGTTCCTCAAGCCGGGATAGCGATGAAGTTCCACCGCACCATGGCTGAGTTGGTAGTTCAGATGTGTCAGCGGCTGACAAAGTCGAGTGGCATTAAAAAGGTCGCTCTGAGCGGCGGTGTGTTTCAGAACCGCTTGCTTTTGAGGCTGACTGTCGCAGCACTTGAGGAAGCTGGGTTCGAGGTACTCACACACAGTACTGTGCCCACAAACGACGGCGGGGTCTCGTTGGGGCAGGCGGTCATCGCCAATTTTGCTATTGCAGAGGGAAATAAATGATTGTAGCGTTGCCACGGGAGTGGCAACGAATTCTACGTCGTGACAGGAGTCACGACGCTACATTGGGGAGGCTAAGGAGGCCCTGAATATGTGCCTTGCAATACCGGCTAAGGTGAAATCAATAAATGGCACAGAGGCTGAGGTGGAGGTCGGCGGCGTGAGCCGCAAGGCCAGCATTATGCTCACGCCGGAGGCTAAGGTGGGCGACTACGTGCTGCTCCACACAGGTTACGCCATAAACGTTGTCGACGAAGAGGAGGCTCAGGAGACCCTTAAGATTTTTCAGGAGATAGCCGAAGCCGAAGAGAGAGAATCCCCAAGCTGAGTCTGAATTGTAGCGAAGATGAAATTTATCAACGAGTTTCGTGACGCTGAACTAGGCAAGAGCCTGATAGCCAGGATCCGGCAGAGGTCAACCAAACCAGCACGGCTTATGGAGTTCTGCGGCAGTCATACCGTCAGCATCGCCAAGAGCGGCTTGCGCCAGCTTCTGCCTCCTAATATCACTATGCTTTCGGGACCTGGCTGCCCTGTCTGTGTCACCGCCAACGCTGATCTGGATAAGGCTATTGCATTGGCTGAACTGCCCGATGTTATCATCACCACATTTGGCGATATGATGAAGGTGCCTGCCAGCCGCTCCAGCCTGCAGAGGGTCAAGGCAGAGGGCAGGGATATCAGGATTGTTTACTCGACGCTTGATGCCATCGAGATTGCGCGTAGCAATCCCAAGAGGCCGGTCATATTCATTGGCGTCGGCTTTGAGACCACCGCTCCCACAGTAGCGGCCTCGGTGCTCCAGGCGCAGCAGCAGGGGATAAACAATTACTATGTGCTCTCGTTGCACAAATTGTGTCCACCTGTGGTCAAGGCGCTTTTAGATTCGGTCGAGGTGAAGATAGACGGGCTCATCTGCCCCGGCCATGTCAGCGCCATCATCGGCTCGCGACCTTACGAGTTCATACCCCGAGACTACGGTATTGCCTGCGTCATATCCGGTTTCGAGCCTCTTGATATCTTGCAGTGCGTCGATATGCTGGTGGCTCAGGTCGAGAGCGGGCAGCCTAAGGTGGAGATAGCCTATCGCCGCGGGGTGAAGCCCGAAGGTAACCGTATAGCCCTTGAGCTTATGGATAAGGTCTTCGAGGTGTGTGACGGGAACTGGCGGGGCATCGGCGTTGTACCGGGCAGCGGGCTGAGGTTAAGGAAGGAATATCGGCGCTATGACGCTGAGAAAAATTTTGGGATTAAGCCAGGCAGGCCACTCGAGCCGAAGGGATGTATCTGCGGAGATGTCCTGCGTGCAGTGAAGACGCCTCTGGACTGCAAGCTATTCCGTAAGGTGTGTAACCCGGAACACCCTATAGGGCCCTGCATGGTCTCCTCCGAAGGCACCTGCGCTGCCTATTTCCAGTACGGTGAGGGCTATGGAAGATAAGATTCTGCTGGCGCACGGCAGCGGCGGCAAGCTGAGCCACGACCTTGTAAAGCAGAACTTCGTTCCCTTATTCGACAACACTTTCCTCAACAAGCTGGACGACTCAGCGGTTTTCGAGCTGAAAGGGCGCCTCGCCTTTACCACCGATAGCTATGTAGTAAATCCCATCTTCTTCCCCGGGGGCGACATAGGCAGGCTATCGGTCTGCGGCACGGTTAATGACCTCTCGATGATGGGCGCTGTGCCCAAATACCTGAGCATAGGTCTGATTATCGAGGAAGGCCTTCTAATGTCCGACCTCAAGCGCGTCATAGCCTCGATTAAGAAAGCTGTGCAGGAGGCCGGAGTCAAGGTGATCACCGGCGATACCAAGGTAGTGAACAAAGGCAGCGCCGATAAGCTGTTCATCAACAGCGCCGGCGTAGGGGCTGTCCCGCCCGGTGTTGATATATCCGGTTCCAATGCCAGGGTCGGCGACAAAGTTATCCTCAGCGGCTCCATCGGCGACCACGGCATCGCTGTGATAAGCCAGCGTGAAGGCCTGCAGTTTTCCTCCTCTATCAAGAGCGACTGCGCTCCCTTGAATAAGCTGGTAGCTGGGATGTTGGATACCGGTGCCGAGATACACTGCTTACGCGACCCCACCAGAGGAGGGCTGGCCAGTACCCTGAACGAGTTCGCCGAGAGCTCTGGAGTGGGCATCAGGATAGAAGAGCAGAGTTTACCCGTACATGAAGGAGTACAGGCTGCCTGCGAGCTGCTCGGTTTCGACCCCCTCTATGTAGCTAACGAGGGCAAGCTGGTGGCGGTGGTGGCCGCGAATGGCGCTGAGAAGATAGTCGAGGCCATGCGCCGTAATAAGTATGGCAAAGAGGCTGCTATTATCGGCGACGTGGTGTCGGAGCACCCCGGGCGGGTGGTGATGAAGACCAGGATGGGGGCATCCCGCATCGTGGATATGCTGGTCGGCGAGCAACTGCCGCGGATTTGCTAAATAATTAGAATTATTTAATATATTTGGTGAAAAAAATGAAACAGACTTTTTTGTGCAACTATTGTGAGTACGACTGGCGGGGCTGTCACAATCCCAAACGGCCCAACGTCACTCCCGAAGAAGGATGCAAGGACTTCTGGAGAAAGGGCAAGAAGCGGGAGCAAAAGCTTGAGAAATTAAACGATGCCTGGGTTGAGGGACTGGATTTGTCGGGATTTAAAAAGGCCAGGAAGCCCAAATCAGGGAAATGATAATATCAGTAGCTTCCGCCGTAGCAAGATTTCCCCGGGTAAATGTAGCCGCAGGCCATGCCGATACAGTCACAGCCGTAATCGGCCCTTATCTCCCCTAGTTCCATGCCGCAGCGCGGGCAAACTATCATCTCCGTGCGCTTGCTATCCTTCTCCAATCGACATTCGAAGACAAGTGTAATATTGCATTCAGGGCAGTACACCCAGCTAAAATCATACTCCAAGCTTTATCTCTCAATCCGACTGCTTAATTTACCCTTCCCTCTAATCCTCCCCCAAAGGGAGGGAGGATTTTAAATTTCCTCTCCCTCGACGGGAGAGGTTTAGGTGAGGGTGAATCCCAAATTATGTCTGATTACTCCGGTCGTTCTCTGGCTCTACACCCAGCGCCCTGCGGGCTACTTTGGGGTCAAGTTTTCCCCAGATGCGGGATGATGAGCCTGAGTCCTCGGCCAGCATGTCGCAAAGCTCCTGTTTATGGGGGCAATTTTCATCTATGTTCTTACCCAGGGCCAGCGCCATGCAACTGAAATTGCATACCCTGATGCCCATATCGTGCTTGGCCGTAAACTCCAGTCCCTGCCGGTTCAGGTCACCGGGAGTATAGCCGGCATTCCAGGCGCAGTCTCTTTTATCGCACTTCAGGAACTTGACTCCGTAAATCTCTATAGTATCCATGTCCTCGGGTGCCCACCTCGCTAACATTATACACTATGAATTACGCAATCGAATATTCAAATTTCTGTGCTCTGCGTTTTTGTGGTATTATACGTATCACCTGTAAGATGGTATTGAAAAATATGCTAAAATAGGTGCAATATTAAAATATCCAGGTTGGTTGCTTCCAGCCCCGAGTTTAGAGGAGTTGGGAAGGAGTTATTTTTAGAAGGGGAACCTGAATATAGAGGTACGAGCACTGAAGAAGGAGACGAAATGATGGTGGAGAAAAAACGCCGGGCTTTCATGTCCTTTAGCACTTTTGTAGGCTTGATATTAGTATTGCTCGGTGTCGTCTTGTTTCTTTTGACGCAGGATGTGCTGTCTGACACAGAGGTACTGGCCTATTTCCTCCTGGGGCTGGGCGTTATTTTCTTGATAGAAACGATAGCGCGATATGTTCAGCCCCACCGCCGTTCATTCATGTGGTGCCGGATTACCACCAGCCTGGTCCTGATGTCCGCAGGTGGCGCTGTTCTTGGCGGCATCGGAGACTGGTGGCCTTTGATTGTTATCCTGGTGGGTGCGGGATTATTGATAAACGCCTTGCTGAGAAGATGAAATCCCGAATTTAACGTAAAGACCATAGGCTATCCCATGGCCATGCTCATGACCATCGGAGTCTGGCTTGTTATTGCTCCTTTGGCTGCTGCTATCGCTAGAAAGAGCAAATGGGGTTAGAAAAGCTGCTAACTCCCCTCAATAACTTTCGGTGGCTAGTTTTCTTCTATAGATATGCTGGTTATATAGACGTTTGTTATTGGCCAGGACATCTCACCTGTTATAGGATTAGCTTCGACCGGAACGTTGCCTATCGCCTGTACTACATCGAAGCCGCTGGTCACCAACCCGAATATAGTGTATTTCTTAGGTAGCTGGCCGGTAAGGTTCCCCAAAGTGATAAAGAACTGACTGCCATTGGTGTTGGGACCAGAGTTGGCCATAGCTAGTGTTCCAGCAATATAGTCCCGGGTCACCGGCTCATCAGCAAATGTATATCCCGGGCCTCCAAATCCTGTGCCCGTGGGGTCTCCGCCCTGGATGACGAAGTCCTTCATAACCCGGTGAAACTTCACTCCATTATAGAAACCCTGTCTAGCCAGAAAGACAAAATTATTTACAGTTAATGGGTCCTCCTTGGCGAATAGTTCCAGTGTTATATTCCCCATGACCGTATCAATAATGGCAGTATAGTTTTTGCTGGTATCGATAAGCATAGGAGGCGGCGCTGCCCACTGTTTAATTGTTGGGGTAGGAGAGGGTGTGTATACTGGTGTTGGTGTGGGAGTCGGCGTCTCGACGGTGCTGCTGCAAGCCCCGGCCAGCAAAGCTATTAATACTATCAAAGCCAGAAATAATATGGAAAATTTCCTCATATTCTTTCACCTCTTGGAGAGAGGATAAATCCCGAGGGGCTATATGTCAATGGGGTTTTGAATCTGTTGCGTTGGTGTTGCCAGTGATTTATACTAGGTGCTGATAATGGGAGCGGTTGAGTCCCGGTGGGCTCCGCGGGCTTCAAACCCGTTGAGGGGCATTAAAAGTGTCCTCGGTGGGTTCGACCCCCATCCGCTCCCGCCATGTTTTTCGACTTTTGCTAGCCCCACTGCAGTAGTTCTATAGTGACCCCACCGATCTTCTCCGTATCCAGATAGGCAAAGCTAACCGACCAAGCTGCTTGTGGCTGAATATTGGTTTGATTCCTTGCTTCGCTAATTCAGCTATCTTGTCATCAAATCGCAGGCTTTACATGATTGCCCTCCGGTGCTAACATGCAACTGCTGTGGATACAACCAGCAGAAACATACTTACTGCATCCGGGCAGCGTTGGGAGAGAGCACTAGCTGTATGGCTTATCTTCCTCCTGCTACTGGCGCTGCTGTTAGTCAATGTCCTCAACGTAACAGGCACCTTCAATGCATCCTGGCTAGTTCGCGTGCTTGACATAACTTTGATATTCGTAACGTGCTTCGTTGCGGCTTATCTGGCGGCAAGGCTCTTTACCGCCACCGGCCAGATGCAGCTTCCATTACTGGGCGGTGGTCTGCTCGTCTTTGGGCTGGCAAATCTCGTCTCTGCGATAATGATCTCCCAACCGAATGTGGATTTTACTGTGCGTAGTACCAGTTCCTTATTCTCTGCAATTCTATTTCTGGCAGGTGCCTTTACTGCTGTGGGTTGGAGTCCTCGCCCCAGCAAAGCGAGGCTCTCGACTGCGGCCTTTATCTACAGTGCGGGTATCCTATTCGTGGTGCTGATGCTGGTACTCAGCGCGCAGGATATCACACCGGCTTTCTTCGCAGTAGGCAAGGGGGGCACCTTGCTCCGGGAGATAGTTCTGGACACTGCTGCAGGACTGTTCGCTATCTCCGGATTTATGCTCCTTGGCATCTACTTCCGTTCTCTGAAGGCATTTCTTTATTGGTTCGGCCTGGGGTTACTGCTTATTTCCTTTGGTCTAGTAACTGTAAGTTATGTCGAAACCACCGGCGATGCAATGACCTGGCTGGGCAGAGGCGCCCAGTACCTCGCAGGAATTTACTTCCTTATTGGTATCGTGGCCGCAATAAGAGAACCTTCATCAGCCAGGTCTGGCTTGGTGAAAGTGGAGAACGCCATGTCTCCCGAATCAGACCAGGCTTATCGGCTCCTGGTCGATTCGGCCGGTGACGCCATAATCGCCCTGAGCCCCGAAAACAGGATTGTCTTATGGAATGCTTCTGCGGAAAGAATGTTTGGCTATAGCGCAAAGGAAGCTGTAGGCGCTTTTCTTCAAGGCCTGGTAATACCAGAAAGATATGCGAACGACTTTGGAGAATGGCTGAAGGTTGTAGAAAAAGGCGCGTCGAAGAATCCAGGCGAGTTTATCTTCAAGCGAAATGACGGGCAAGAAATGCCGGTGGAGGTATCGCTTTCCATGGGAAAGTCACCCATGGCACCCGCGAAAGCTCTTGTGGTGAGAGACATCACCGAGCGCAGGAAGGTAGAACAGCTAAGGGACGAGTTCATCGGCATGGTGTCCCATGAGCTTCACAACAGGCTGACAGAGGTAGCTGGCGCACTCTATACCTCCCTAAGCGAGAAGCAGCTTCCAGCTGAGGAAAAACAACAGCTTTTGCATGATGCTCTGGGGGGCACAGAGATGCTGAACCAGATACTTGATAACCTGCTTGAACTGTCTCGAGCCCAGGCGAATCACCTCACGCTTACCATCCAGCCAGTAAATATGCTGGAGGCGGCTGCTGGCGTCGTGATCAGACTCCAATATAAATCGGCCGGACACCGGTTCGAGATAGACATACCGCCAGGGTTAGCCGTGCAGGCTGACCCGGTCCGGATAGAACTCATCCTTCGCAATCTGGTGGATAATGCCATCAAGTATTCGCCGTCGGGAGGACAGGTTACAATCTTTGCCAAACGAGATGGCGAGACCCTGGTCGCTGGGGTCAGTGACCAGGGCCCGGGGATACCGCTCGAAGAGCAAGAGAAGCTTTTTGTGCGTTTCTCCCGATTGGAGCAGTCAGTTCGCTCCGGAGCTGAAGGTATTGGATTAGGGCTTAGCGTTTGTCGCACCCTGGTGGAAGCTCACGGAGGTCATATCTGGGTAGAATCCCGGCCAGGTCAGGGCTCCACATTCTACTTCACCATCCCCATAGACGCCAAGCCTGATGCTGCCGGCAATACGCCAGGCTAGTGCCGTCGATTGCTCAATTCTCGAGAATAGCCCGAATCCTCTGCGCCCTTAATATATAAGTATCCTTGGTCGGTTGCTTAGGGCTATTTCGTTCCTCATAAACCAAGAAAGCGGAGGTTACTCTCTATGTACCTCGTCACTCAATTCCAAATAGTTGCATTCTGCTTACCCATACGTTCACAATATTATTAACGCTACCTCCCTCTAGCCCCATAGTACTTTCCTAAGCCTTGCCGCTTAGCTTTATCAAGGTTGAGAGTTTGTGACTTAGAATACCACGGACCGATAAGGAGTTCTTTCTGCCCAACTGGGTATGCAATTCGCAGAGCTGTTACTAAATTCTCATATCTTACAGGACGAAGCGGGGATTCCACATAAGTCTGCATGGTGTTACCTTAACCTTGGTGTAGTGTTGCTTCGGCTATCTGGAATACTCTGAGATTGGTGATGGCAAGAGACATAGGCGCCTTTGGTTGGACAATGCAGGAGCATATGCGCGGCCTTACGTAGGGCACTAGGATCACACGATCGATACTGGAGAGCATGACAATTATGGATTCCAGTCACCGCATAGTTGATAATGAAATCGAGACTACGAACGCCTCTGGTGAGTTCTGTACCAAGTATCTCGACCAGATATACAGATACGTCATATATCAGGTCAAGCATAAAGCAATCGCCGAGTATCTCACTCAGGTGATATTTCTAGAAGCCTGGAAAGGCAGCAAGAAGGATGAGTGGGATGGGCCTCATTTTTCGGCATGGCTCTATCGTATAGCCCACCGTAGAATTGCAGAATATTTTCGTGCCAACCCGCAAGACAGTAATGAGGAAATACACTTACTGAGGAGAGACAGCGATCTTGAGCAAGAGGTAGACGCGGATGAGACAGAGCGGTTTTTTATCAGCGCTATAGCTTCCTTGCCGGAACAACAAAGGCAGGTCATCGTCCTAAAGTTCATCAATTGTTTGGATAACCTGGAGATCGCACAGGTGATGGGCAGCATGCAAGGGACGATTAAGATGCTGCAGATGCAGGCTTTGGCTGCATTGCAGCGGAAGCTGGGCAAAGACCTGAAAGATACGGAAATTCCTGCCGAGCTTGCAGAAGTTTTAGATGAATGTCTGACAGCTATACGCAACGGAGCAGCAATAGAGCTCTGTCTCAGTAAATATTTCTACGCACGCCATGTCTTGGAACCGCTGTTAAATACGGCGGCATCTATCTCGTGCGCACCCAAGGCATCACCTTCGGAGGAATTCAGAAGCGCATTCAAGCTCGATTCAATCGCAGACCCCCGCAGAGGTACTGTCAAAGCTAAGCGCGAAAGAAACGGACTCCATAATCATGAGCTCGGCCGGATGGCCGCAGCATCGCCGAAATTGGCACAGGCGTTGTCTGGTTACAAGAGAATGCCTGCACTTTGGCCGAAATTGGCGCATGTTTTTTCCTTCAGCAGAAGAATTGCTGTAGCCCCACTAAAATTAGCGCCCGTCTTATCCGGCTACAAAAGCATCGCTACAGCCCCACCGAAATTAGCGCACACATTGTTTATTCATAAGAGAACCGCTGTTGCTATAACGGTTGTAGTGTTACTTGCAGTGTTGGGCGGTATTTCTACATACATGGTACAGATTTCTCAGAAGGGGACTCCTGCTCTGGCCTCCAGTTTTACGCTTACGACGTCGGATACTGGCGTTTCGGTTCTGCCAGCGGGCTCGAGTGACTGGCAGCAGGCTGCGAATGGGACACAGCTCGCGGCGGGAAGTGAAGTGAAGACCGGACCAGTCGCACAAACACTGCTGACCTTCCCCGACGGCAGTACCATAAGGCTTGGGCCTGCTACCGATTTATCAATACAGAAAGTCCAAACCGGCGGACAGGGTGGCACTGAGATTATTCTGAAGCAATTATTGGGCCAGACCTGGAGCCATGTCGTGAAAAGTGCAGATCTGGTCACGTATTACGAGATACAGACCCCTGCGGCTTCAGCAGTGGCGCGAGGCACTTCATTCACGGTCGAAGTCGACGAAAGAGGTTCGACGCTGGTTCAGGTAAGTGAGGGTGTTGTTGCTGTCACCGCGCAGGGAGAGGAAGTATCTGTGCAGCCCGGTTATGAGACTGTAGTGCAGTCGGGAGGTCACCCGTCTGAACCTTCACTAATAGCGGAGCCGACGCCTGAGCCCACCCCGACGGCAACGCCAACAGAGGCACCAACGCCGACGCCTGGGCCGACATCTACACCTATGCCAACGAGTACGCCAATGCCGACACCAACGCCTACGCCCACGCCGACACCAACGCCGACGCAAACAGCGACACCAACACCGACGCTTACACCTACGCCCGCTCCATTAGTCTGGACGCTGACCGTAATAAGTGGTTCTGGCGGTTCCGTCAATAACCCGGGGGTAGGTGCATTTACTTATCTTGCCGATACGCTTGTAACCCTGGTGGCTTCGCCCGATGATGGGTATGTTTTCGAGTACTGGACTGGCGATGTAGGGACGGTAGCCGATGTGAACTCTGCCACTACTACAATTACTATGGATGGCAACTACGTTATTATGGCCTATTTCTCCTCGGCGTCTGCGCCAACGCCAACTCCGACACCGACGCCCACGCCATCGCCCACTCCAACTCCGACTCCGACGCCGACACCTACACCCGCGCCTACTCCGACACCCACACCTACGCCTACGCCAACGCCTACGCCCACGCCCACGCCATCGC
>JAJYLC010000067.1:0-773 GCA_021787935.1 Chloroflexota bacterium
TGGATTGTTTGAGAGGAATCGAGCGTGAAAAAATAGACGAGTTGTATTTCGCCACCACCACATCGCCATACAAGGAGAGGCAGGGGGCAGGTATAGTTTCCACAGCTCTTGACCTCCGTGCAGACATCAGGGCTGCCGACTTCAGCAATTCTATCAAGGCTGGAACTACGGCTCTTCTGGCTGCGTTCGATACCGTTAAGGCAGGTTCGGCAAAAAATGTCATCGTCTGCGCCTCCGACTGCCGTGCAGGTAAAGCCGGCAGCAACCAGGAGCAGTCCTGCGGCGATGGGGCTACCGCTCTTCTGGTAGGAGAAGGCAAGGTTATCGCCACAATCGAGGGCTCCTATTCTGTTTCCTATGATTTCGTAGACTACTGGAGAACAGAGGCAGACAGGTATGACCGCGCCTGGGAAGACAGGTGGATCCGCGACGTGGGCTACAGCAGGATTATCCCCGAGGCTATCTCAGGGCTGCTCAAAAAGTATAAGTTGAATATCAAGGATTTCGCCAGGGTCATCTACCCCAACCTCTATCCCAGAGAGCATGCAGCAATGGGCAAAAAGCTGGGCGCTGAGCCGAATCAGATTCAGGACCAGCTTTTTACCACCGTGGGTGATACAGGAACTGCCTATCCTTTAATGGCGCTGGTGGCGGCGTTTGAGGAAGCTAAGCCAGGCGACAAAATACTCATCGCCAGCTACGGCAATGGCAGCGATGCCTCATTCCTTCAGGTGACAGCGGAGATAGAAAAGGTAAGGGAGAATAAAAGAGGT
>JAJYLC010000067.1:783-13885 GCA_021787935.1 Chloroflexota bacterium
GGTGTCAAGAAACACCTGGCCTCCAGAAAAGACCTGAACAATTACGAGAAATATGCAACTTTCCGCGACATACTGACTGTAGATATAGGGCGTCGTGGTGAAGACGTAGGGGCTACCCAGTTGTCGACCCTGTGGAGAGAACGCCGCATGGTTCTAGGTGGCTGCGGGTCGAAGTGCAAGCGCTGCGGCACCCCCCACTACCCCCGCCAGATTGTATGCGCAAATCCCAACTGCGGGGCTGTCAATGAAATGGAGCCCTATCGCTTCTCCGACAAGAAGGGCCAGCTTTTCACCTACACCGGCGATTCCCTGGCCCCCAGCTTCAGTCCGCCTGCAGTCTACGGTATCGTAACTTTTGAGGGCGGTGGCAGGTATAACTTTGACCTGACCGATTGCGACCTCGAGTCACTCAAGGTCGGAATACCTGTGGAGATGACCTTCCGCAGGAAGTACCGCGATGCGGTCAGGGGAATGCACGGCTATTTCTGGAAAGCAACCTTTCCCAGAAGTTAATCGCGGTTTATTCGCTTGGAAGATTGACTTGAAAAAGGGGGCAAGATGGCCGACGGAATAAGAGATAAAGTCGCTATTATAGGGATGGGATGCACCACCTTTGGAGAGCATTTCGACAGGAGCGCCGAAGAGCTTATTGTCGAGGCCTGCATGGAAGCAATCCAGGACGCCGGCATTAATAAAAAAGATATCGGGGCGGCCTGGTCCGGCACATGCTACGAAGAGACCAACATAGGTAAGTCAGCCATTACCCTTTCTGTGGCTCTGAAACTCCCCTTTGTCGGCTCGACCAGAGTAGAGAACTGGTGCGCCACTGGAACCGAGGCGCTGCGGGGTGCCAGCTATGCTGTCGCCGCCGGAGCTTACGATATCTGCTTGGCCTGCGGCGTCGAGAAGCTCAAGGACACCGGCTACGGGGGTCTTCCTCAGAATGAGGTGCAGTGGGGCACTGTGCGCAGGCTCGTTGACTCAAACCAGACAGCACCCGGCATGTTCGCCATGCTGGCAACGAGATACTTCGCCAGATATGATATTGCACCGAATGAAGGCAAGAGGATGCTTGCCATGATATCGGCTAAGAGCCATCACAACGGCTCTCTCAACCCCAAGGCCCACTTGAGGAGAGAAGTGACCGTTGAACAGATAGTCAACGCTCCCATAGTAGCCTGGCCACTGGGATTGTTCGACTGCTGCGGCGTAAGTGATGGGTCAGCCGCAGCTATCGTCTGTAGGGCGGACATGGCGAAGAAATTCAGGCCCGACCCGGTATATATCAAGTCCCTTCAGATTTCGGCAAGCTCAGGTGTGGAGATGCTTTACGATGATGACTGGACTCACGTTGAGTCCACCACCCACGCTGCTGCTGCAGCATATAAAGAAGCGGGAATAAAAAATCCGCGTGAAGAGATAAGCATGGCCGAGGTCCACGATTGTTTCTCCATAACCGAGGCTATCACCATGGAAGACCTCCAGTTCAGCACCCGGGGCAAAGTAAAACAGGATATAGAGTCCGGATTCTTCGAGCTAAAAGGCAAGCTCCCTGTGCAGCCCGATGGTGGGTTGAAATCCTTCGGGCATCCTGTGGGCGCATCCGGCCTACGCATGGTTTACGAGATGTACAAGCAGCTTCAGGGGAAAGCCGGCCCCAGGCAAATCAAGAACCCGAAATTTGGCTTAACTCATAACCTGGGCGGCGTGCCCTCTGTGAATGTCGCCAGCATCTCCATCGTAGGCCTTTAAGTCTGGAATATATAATACAGTTCGTGGTTAGCCCATCGAACTGTAAAAGGGATATTTATTCTTTGGCAGGTTGTCCTGAGCACAAATTGACCGCGCCCCTGAAGGGAGCTACAATATAAAACTATACATCATACGAGGAGGTGGCAAATGGCCAAGCTTACCCAGGCGATGAAAGACATGATATCAACGCAGCAGTGCTTCATTGCTACAGTTAACCGTGATGGCACTCCGAATATAGGCCCAAAGCGCAGTACGAGGGTACTAGATGACGAACACCTCGTCTACACTGAGGTGACTGGAAAACAGACCTGGGGCAATGTCGACCGGGGCAGCAAAGTGGCTATAGCATGCGTTGACAGAGAAAAGCTCCAGGGTTTCCGTTTTATGGGTACTCCAGAGGTGGTAAAGGCCGGACAGCTCTATGACGATGCAGCGACCATGCTCAAAAAGATGGGCATGCCGTCACCCAAAGCGGTGATTAAGGTTAAGATAGATAAGATTTATAATCTGGGTCTACCGGGAGCTGGGGATCAAATAGCCTGATAAACGGGCTCTGTTCATCTTTCTATAAAAGCTCTCTTGAGCGAAGCCGAAGGACTCAGTAACTACCAGGCGGTTGTGCCGCCATCAAGGCACAAAATTTGCCCGGTTATATAGCTTGAGGCCTCCGAGGCCAGGAACACGACAGCGCCTCTGATTTCGTCAGGTCTCCCTATTCTACCTAGCGGAATCCAGCGCTTCATATTCTCCCCCGTCCTTGCTATTAGCGCATCGGTCAGGCGCGTAGATAGGAAGGACGGGGCAATTACATTGATCCGTATATTGTGACGGCCCCATTCCACAGCGAGCTGCTTGGTCATAATGTTTATCGCCGCTTTGCTGGCCTGATAAGCGATGAATTGACCCGATTTGGGGTCCACCGCAGCAACCCCTACCGCAGAGGATATATTAATTATATTGCCGTGCTTCTGCCTTATCATCTCCCTGCCCACTTCCTGGCAGCAGATAAAAGTGCCTCTGGCATTGATATTCATAACGTAGTCCCACTTATCCAGGCTCATCTGCTCAGGAGGCGCCGCCCAGACCACACCGGCATTGTTCACCAGGATATCGATTTTCCCCCATCTCTCCAGTGTTTGAGCCACCATTTTCTTGACACCTTCAACCTCGCTGGAATCAGCCACTATTGAGAGACAATCGACTCCTACGCATGCCAGCTCCTTGTGCGCTTCAGTCAGCCATTGCTCACGGCGAGCTGTTATTACCACCTTAGCCCCGGCCTCACCCAGTGCAGAAGCAATTTCTTTGCCCAGACCCCTCGAGCCGCCGGTAACTATCGCCACCTTGCCTGTCAGGTCGAACAATTCTCGAACATTCATTTGTAATACTCCTCGGGAAAACGGTCAGTCCTTGATGCCTGCCAGCCGCTTGACTATCTTCTTCCTTTCATCAAAGTCGTAGTTGCTCAGAATAGCTATGGTCTCCATAACAGGAGACCCTCCTCCATGGACGTCCGCCACCTGCCAGACCCCCGCCCATGATGATGATAGATAGTCCGATAATGTGCGCTGCAGCCGGTGCATGTTCTCGGCAGATACCTTGGGATTCCTCATCGTATACTTCTTGATGAACGGTCCCAACTTCCGGTGATAGTAGTCATTCTCGAAGGGCATGGTGGCCGGGAAGCCGCCAGCGACATCAGCGACCATGCCCCAGGAATCATAGGTATTTTCTCCGGCGAGACGCCTTCCTACGTTGGCATATATAGGGTTCGGTATCTGAGTCCCCGATGCTGATTTCGTGGATTCCATTGCTGCGGCTATGCCGGCGGCGTAAATCAGCTCAGCGATGCCGGCCAGGTGGGCCAATTTTTCGCGGATATGATGCTTATCAGCTACTCCGTAGTACTCAGCGGTAAGGGCTATTAAGCCCATAACAATATCTTCGACTGCTGGCTTGCAGCCGCAATAGCTGTGCCTGTGGGAAGTGGCAAAGGCAAGCGCCATCCTGCCGCCGAACTCATACTCGCCGCACATAAACACCCTGTCCCAGGGGATGAAGGTATCATCGAAAATGACCAGAGCATCTGAGCTTCCATAGGTGTTCAGGGGGGCTTTCAGCCGCTTCCTCTCCCTAGGGGCGCTGGCGCGGTTAACAATGTATACATTGTCAGAATCGGCTGGTATGGCAAAGGAAACCGCCCACTGCTTCTCGTCTGCGGTCAGAGTCCGCGTCGGCAGGACTATCAGCTCATCGCAGTAAGATGCCATGGTGATGTCCTCTTTGGCTCCCCTGACGATGATGCCGTCCTTGTTCTGTTTAACAATCCGGACATACATGTCGGGGTCAGCCTGCTCATGAGGACGTTTTCCCCTGTCGCCTTTGGCGTCCGTCTGGACTGCTGCGCCAATTAAATCTCTTCTTTGATAGTTCTTTATGTACTCCAGAAAGCGCTGATAGTATTCAGTTCCGTGAGCGTCGTCTATCTCCTTGGTGACGATAGAGAGTGCATTTATGGTATCAGTTCCCATGCATCTCTGAATGCAGAACCCTGACAGCCGGGCGCCCGCACGAATCATCTTCTGTTTGTTAAGCAGGTCTTCCACACTGTCGCTGACATTGCAGAAGCGGTTTATCTTTCTTTTTGTGTATTGTGAGGTAGTGGTAAATAGCTCTTTGTTCTCAGGGTCGCTTGCCATGTCGAAGGTTATCCTCATCACATTGATGCCTGGGATGATACGTGGGTCATCCCGTTTGACAAGCTCGCCTCCCATATAGACGTTGGGCCTCATCCCCCACAGGTCTTCCAGATATTGCTCGGACGTCCTCATTCATAGCCCCCTTAATATCCACCTCTCGGTGATGCTTGAAATCTCCCCTTACCGTGCGATAAACGTTTGATGCGCCCTGGCTACCAAGTCTCCGTTCTGATTGACATAGGTAGTCTCGAAATAACAGACAATCATATTGCCGCTTTTACCCTCTTTCTCGCTCAAGCCTGTGACCTTAGGAGTAGCTGTCAGAATATCGCCCGCTCGTACTGGCAAAAAGAATTCGTACGATATTCCTCCATCAAGAATGCGTGGGAAGTCACCTCTAGCCAGAGCTGCCTGAAGCTCACCCACTATATCAGCCAACCCTGTACAAGAACTGGGGGCTCTCGTGGGCCAGCCGAAGAATCCCGGCGGGGCGATAATGCAACCATACGGAGATTTCCTGGCATATTCTTCATCGTAGTAAAGGAGATTATCGTTGCCAACGGCTTCCGCGTATCTTCTTATCGCACCCTTCTCGACATGCCTGATCGCAGGAGGGTCGGTTCTACCCATGAATTGTTTGGCCTCCTCCGGAATCATGCACATTACCTCCTGGCTGGCTTAGTTTAAAACCGGAATAAGAACTGCCTTTTATGTATGCCTGCTAATTCTAAGAGCTTGCTATCAGTGCTATGTAATCAGACAACTTTAATATAGTGATTTTCGGTGGATTTTTCAAACTGTTAGCCTGTTAATAAGCTGCTTCAATCAAAAACATTGACACTCTATGGGGGGTGAGCTATACTCTCGGCTGAGAGTTAAGTGAATGGGGAAGTATCATTACTTGATATGGTTCCCATTTTTGTATCTGAGTGCAGCACTCTTCAGGTTCATTATTTCCGAAAAGTAACAAAGATGTAGCGGTATTATAATCTGGCATTGGCCAACGTAATCAAATCTCAACAGGAGGGAAAAGTGCAGTTAAAAAAAGGTGATACTCTGGCGAAGATAATAGACAGAATGTCAACTCAGTATCCAAACAACGAGGCCATAATCTCAGGAAAGCACCGCATAAATTATGATACATTGATGGATAGAACGAATTCAATAGCGAACGCCCTGATTAAAATGGGCGTTAAGAAGGGCGATAAGGTAGCAATCTGGATGAGCAATATCCCAGAGTGGGTGTACGCTCATTTTGCCTGCATAAAGATAGGGGCACCTCTTATCCCCCTCAACACCCGATATCGCACCCATGAAGTCGAGTATATACTCAGGCAGTCTGATTCTACCACCCTATTTATGATGGATCAGTTTATCAAGATTGACTACATCCCCATGATATATGAGCTTTTACCGGAGCTTAAGGAGTGCCAGCCTGGCGATCTGAAGTCTAAGAAGCTGCCCTTGCTCAAAAGAGTTATCATGCGCAGCGACAAAAGCTATCCCGGCATGCTTGAATTCAACAAAGTATTGGAATCCGGTAAGGACTACGCCAGCAGCGGAGCCGTTAAGAAGGCCGAGGAAAAAGTCAAGCCTGAAGATACTTATGTTATTCCCTTCACCTCGGGGACCACGGGCTTTCCGAAGGGTGTGGTGACCACCAACTACCAGTACAGCCGCATTATGGAGGCGGTCAGCAACAGGTTCCAGATGGAAGACAAAGACCGCATCCTGGTTGTCTCTCCGTTCAGCCACAATATGGGAAACATGACCGGTATGCTGTTAGGCGCATGCAACGGCGCGTGCATTGTCCCCATGGAGCAATTCGACCCCGGTGAAGGCTTGAGATTGTTGGATGAGGAAAGGGTCACCAAGTTCACCGGCTCGCCTACCATGTATATTATGATGCTGGAGCACCCTGATTTCCCCAAACGCAAGATGTGGATAAAGGCGTCTGTGATCGGCGGCGCCGATGTGTCTCCCGACCTGGTAAGAACAGTCATCACCAAGATGGGGATAAAAGACCTGATAAATGCTTATGGACTTACGGAGAACACAGGCGTGAGCACCATGACCCGGCCTGGTGACCCGCCCGAGGTGATTGCATATACGGCCGGCAAGCTGATTTTCCCTGATTGCGACTTGAAGATACTCGACCCGGATACCGGGAAAGAAGTCCCCAGAGGCACCCAGGGCGAGGTTTGCAGCAAGGGCTTCTACGTCATGAAAGAATACTACAAGCTGCCTGAGGAGACTAAAAAGGCCTTCAACAAAGATGGATGGTTCCGCACCGGAGACCTCGGCACCATGGATGAGAAGGGATACATTAAGATAACGGGCAGGCTCAAGGACATGTTTATCACGGGAGGTGTGAATGCCTATCCGGCTGAAATCGAAAGCTTCCTGATGACCCATCCCAAGGTAAGCATGGTCTCAGTCGTAGGTGTGCCCGACCACCGGATGGGTGAGGTAGGCATGGCTTTCATAAAACTGAAGGAAGGACAGACAGCTACTGCTGAAGATATCATAAAGTTCGCCAGGGATAAGATGGCAAACTACAAGGCCCCAAAGTACGTGAAGTTTGTCAACGACTTCCCCATGACAGCCACAGGTAAGATTCAAAAATTCGTGTTGAAAGATGGGGCGGTAAGGGAGTTGGGGCTGGATAAACAGCAATAATTTTCGTCTGGCGAGACAGGCGGTAGAAGATATTGGAAGCCCTCCTCGCGGAGGGCTTCTAGCTGCTGAGCTATCGCTGGGAGGACAAAGATGGATTTCAAGCTCACAGATGAGCAGGTAAAGCTGCGACAGGAATTCTTCGATGTGTGCAGAGAACTTGAGAAGCTGAAACCCGCTGGTTTCACCGGCCTGGAAAGCACCTTTGGCTCCGATGAAGGTTGGCAGTATCACCTTTATTGCGGCAAAGAGTTTGCCAAGAGGGGATGGACTACTCTCGACTGGCCTGCTGAGTACGGCGGCCATGGCACCATGATGGACAGGGTGTTCTTTGCCGAAGCCAGAGGTTACCATGATGTGCCCGGAGTGGATATCTTCGGTGTAGAAATGCTCGCTCCCACAATCCTGCACGCGGCCAGCGACGATATAAAGAAGAGGTTCTTGCCGGGTATCGCAAAGATGGAGACAACATGGGGTCAGCTCTGGAGCGAACCCAATGCGGGCTCTGATTTAGCATCGCTGGCCACCGCTGCTGTAAGAAAAGGCGAATACTATGTATTGAATGGGCAGAAAACCTGGAGCACAGGATGCCACCGGGTTAGCTGGGCATGTGCAGTAGTAAGAACCAACCCCAATGCAGAAAAGAAACACCAGGGACTTACCTTTCTTTTGCTAGATATGAAAACGCCGGGAATCACTGTAAAACTCCTCAAGTATATGGATAGGGGACATTATTACAACGAGGTATTTCTTGACGATGTACATGTTCCCGCCAACAACGTTGTGGGAAAGGAAAACCAGGGCTGGGCGGTAACTCAGATGCTGGCAGGCTTCGAGAGGTCAAACCTGGGAGCCATTATGTGCATGCAGCGCCAGATAGAAGACCTGGTCAAGTTCTGTAATGAGACAAGGCTATCGGACAAGCCGGTTTCAAGTGACAGGGTTACTCGAAACCGGCTTGCTCAGATAGCCTGCGAACTTGAGGCAGCGCGATGTCTTGCTTACCGGATAGCCGATGCGCAGAACAAGAAGGAGATGGCGCCTTTCGATGCCTCGGCAGTGAAGATAATCTCCGGTGAACTGCAGGCACGTGTAGCTCATTTCGCCACCGAGTTATTCGGCCCTTATGGCCAGGTCAGGCTTTCTCGATGGGCGAAGTACGACGGCTTTTACGAGACTTGGTATCATCATCAGTTCAGGCTCAATGTCGCCATGGGGACAAATGAGATTCAGAGGAACATCATTGCCTGGAACGGTCTGAACCTGCCCCGAATGAAGTAGACATTACGAACTAATCGAATTTATCAGCGTCGATACTACAGCAGAATAATTGATCGACTGTCCTAGAGCATTACCTGGTTCAAGTGTGGCGATTTGCAGGCATATCTACAGTGATAACAGTACCCCTGCCCACTGCCGATTCGATTCGGAAGTTCCCCCCCGCCAGCCGAGCACGTTCTGACATATCTACTATGCCGAATTTACTCTTCCCCACCAGTTCCCGATAAGTAGGCAAAACGAACCCCACCCCGTTGTCCGAGAGCCGTAAACGGACTTCCTCAGCGGCAAATTCTACTACTATCTCAATCCGGGTTGCCTGAGAGTGTCTCCTGATATTATTCAAGGCTTCTTCAGCAATACGAAAAAGAGCAGCTTCCATCAGGTCCGGTAAGCGTCTTTCTTCCCCGCGAACGCTCAGCGTAAGCTCAATGCCTTGTTCCGCCCTCGAGTCAGTAAGTTCCTTCAGAGACCCTACCAATCCTATCTCATCCAGCATCGGCGGACGCAGGTCCCGAACAACCTGGCGGGTTTGCTCCATCATATCCTCTACATCAGTGCGTAATTTTTTTAGTCTGGTTCTACTTACTTCATCAGGCACTTCTTCTAATACATCGTCAATTTCATGGGCGATATCTACGGCCTTCTGGAGGACAACATCGTGAAGCTCATGCGCCACGGACTGCTTTTCCGTCTCTCGCACAGTAGCCACCTGGCGCGCCAGACTCTGCTGGATTTCCTGTGCTTCCCTTGCCTGGTCCCGGCGGTTTAGAATCGTTCCGATGAGCCCCGCAGTAAGTATAGCGGCGGTGCCGAAGGAGATCGGCCTGAAGAAGGGTATATCATGGAGCTTAAACACTTGTTGCGGCACTATAGCTAATGTTACAAGCGCCGCTACGATTATGCCAATTCTGGTCCTGAAGACCATAGAGGCATACACGATAATACCATAAAGCAATAACAGGCTAATTTCATAGTGAGTTGGTCCTTTTGAGAAATTCCCATAGACATTCGCTGACCCGTACCAGGGAAAATCGCGCGAATACAGGAAGAGTAACCCCAGAAATAGGGAGATGATTACGATTATGCTGTGCTTTCGTTTTTTGACCGCTCTCAATTGATATTTACCACAGGACAATGGATTCGGCTTTTACGGAATATCATTCATGGTAATCCAGCCTTCTTTCAAAGCCCTGAGAACAGCCTCAATCCGTGATCCTACACCAAGTTTCTGGAAGATGCCGGTAAAGTGGGACTGGACAGTGCGCTCGCTGATAGATAATTGGTCGCCTATTCTCTTGTTGCTCAGCCCGTGTGCACCCATTTTCAGCACCTCTAGCTCTACAGGACTCAGCCCGGCCCTTACATGGACATTCCCCAGCGGTTTCGCCAGGTTGTGCAGCAGCTTTTCAGCAACTTTTTGGTCAAGTACCATCTCACCTGCACAGAGCCCCCGTATCGCGCTGATCAATTCCCTCATGGGCACGTCTTTGAGGAGATATCCACCTGCCCCGGCCTCCAGCGCTGAGAGTACGTAGGAATGGTAGCCATATGCACTCAACACCAGCACTGTAGTGTTGGGGAACTCACTCTTGACCAGCCTGGTGGCCTCAATCCCATTCATCTTGGGCATAGTTATATCCATAACCACCACATCTGGCTTTAGGTCACGGACCAGACGCACCGCCTCCTCACCATCCCTGGCAATCCCAACCGGCACCAGGTCCGGCTGCTCCTCCAGCAGCTTACTCAGCCCCTGGGCAAATGGTGGATGGTCATCGGCGATAAGGATTTTGATTTTCTTTTGTTCAGATTTAGCCGGCACCAAATCTACCCCGAATGCAGTATAGCATAAATGCGGCCATGTCTCCATGTGGTACTACGCAACAAACAATGCCATGTATGACGAAATACTATGTGGTGTAGTGAAGGTTGATAGACAGTAAGTGAGCAAATACATATGCGGCTGGAATCACCAACGGATGAATGACTAGCGGGTGCGAGCAGGACTACACGGAGCGTAGAATTAAGAACGTTAGGGTTGGCAAGTGGAGGACATAATGTCTGCTGGCCTGAGCTTGGGTGATACACGAGCTTACGTGCTGATTGATTCCGAACCAGAGATGACCGATCGCGTAGTAAAAAGCCTGCGATGCAGAAGAGACGTTCGCCTGGCTGACGCAATCAATGGCCCGCACGATGTGATTGCCGTGGTCGAAGGCAGCAATGCTTCTGCGGTAGCAACGGCGATACTGTCGAGCATAAGGAAGCTGCAGGGAGTTAAAGATATCACTGTGTATCTGGCTACGGCGCGGAAGGGAGAAAAAGCTTGCCCGTGACCGGGTAATCTAAGACCCAACGATGAGGGCTAAGAGGATAGAACAGGTCAGGTAAGAGAGAGGAGAAGTCCGATGGCGATTATCACTATATCAAGAGGTACTTTCAGCGGAGGGCAGAGCCTTGCTGAGCGTATTGCCCAAAAGCTGGGGTATCGCTGCCTCGGAAGAGAGGTATTGGTGGAAGCAGCCAGGGAGTACGGTGTGCCGGACCAAAAGCTGTCTGAGGCTCTTACCAAGAGACCTGGGTTTCTGGAATTCCTGACACGGGAAAGGAAGCATTACCTCGCCTGTATTCGAGCGACGCTATGTAAAGAAGCCAAGGACGGTAACCTCATCTACCACGGGCACGCCGGGCATCTGCTCTTGAGGGGCATACCTGACGTGTTGAGGGTCAGGGTTGTCGCAAACATGGAATTCCGCATAAGCGCGCTTACAGACCATCACATGGTGAGCAGAGAACAGGCAATTCAATATGTAAAGAAGATGGATGAGGAAAGAGTGAGATGGACGAGGTTCCTTTATCATAAAGATTGGCAAGATCCTGCTTTATATGACGTCGTTATTAACCTTGATCGTGTGCCTCTTTCCGATGCATGCGATACCGTCTGTCATGTAGCAAATATGGAGCAGTTCAAAGCAACCCCCCAATGGCATAAGACTATGGATGATCTGGCACTTAGTAGCCATCTGACGGCAATTATCGCAAACAATAAAAGCATCTCGGGCCAGATTGAGATCGAGGCAGACGGAGGTGTAGTTACTATCGGAGGAACAGTGGAATCGTTATCCGATGCGGATAGGGTCAGAATGCTAGTTCGGAATGAGTCTGGTGTTAAAGAGATCAACTCACGAATGAGAGTGCGCCTTGTGGGCATCCCTGCTGATGCGATCCCCTGGGAGGGTTGACCTGAAACCGATCAATAAGCGCGGAAAGGACTGAGTCGATGGCTATTCTTTTTATCTCGCGGGGAACAGTATCCGGCGTCCAGATTTTGATTAATCGCCTTTGTGAAACATCAGGGGTTAAGTGCTTGTCCCGGGAAGACCTGGTGAAAGAGATAAGCCGGTACGGCGATTGGGCTACTACAGTTGTGCAGCAACTATCCAAATCAACCTCAGCTTACGACCATTTCAGCCAGATCAGGCGGCCCTACATAGTGCTCATGCGGCAGGCTCTCTTGGAAAAAATAAGGGAGGACAATGTAGTATATTACGGATTCTCCGGTCACTTGCTTGTCCCGCGTCTTAAGCACTTTGTGCGAGTTCGCATCATCGCACCTCTTAGCCTGCGCGTACCCATGACGATGGAACGCCTGAAGTGCGACGAGGAAAGAGCCCGAGAATATATCCGTGAGTCGGATGACTATCAGGTCCGGTGGGCGCGCTTTATGTATGGGCGCGACATTCGTGATTCCGCCCTCTATGACCTGAACATCAATCTGGGGCATCTAACCACTGAGGTAGTGTGCGGGATTCTCAAGCACGTCCTGTTGGAAAAAGACCTCCAGGCCTCAAGTGAGTTGAAAACGCAAGTTGAACAGCTTTTCCTCGCATCAAATGTCGAGGCCGCACTGGTAGTTGATTCCAGGACCCGAGAGCTTGAGATAGACGCCAGGATAGAAGACGGATGTATTCATTTAAATGGTCCCTATTTGGAAGACGCCAATCTGGAAGTAGTAATGGGGATCGCACGGTCGGTTGACGGCGTTACAAAAGTCGATTATAGCCCGGGGTACGCATCTCAATACCGGCTGGAAGAGCACGAAGAAAGATATCGCTCTCAAATGCCGGTCTGATAAGGAGGTCCTCAGTGGATGAGTTCAAGTCAAACAATCGGGTTGAGGAAATGCTTGATGATATTCGTTCCTTGCTAGAGCGCTCGCTAGCTATTCAAGAAAATAACCTGGGTCTGGAAAAACAGCGGGGCGAAACTACTACGAGCCTGCTCCAGCATGCCAGTACAGATACTGCCCTGGCTCAGCAGCGCACTGGTTTGGCTCAAGAGAGCACCTCCCTTGTGCGTGCTCAAACGCGTCTGTCTACGCGGTCGACTGAACTCGCGGAGCTTCGCACAGACCTGTCACGGGAAAGGTCAAATCTTGCCTCCGCGCGTACTGACCTTGCAAACTTACGCACAGAATTTGCGCGCGTGAGAAGTAGTCTCGCCCAGCAACGTACTCTCATGGCCGAGCACCGCAACAACTTGGCTGAGAAACGCACCAGTATGGCAATCACTACGACAATCTACTCAAAAGTCCGCGTGGAATTGGCGAGGGGACGTACGCAGCTCGCACTAATCCGTACTGGGCTCGCTTTCCTCACATTGGCTGTATTCTTGTTTCGTGAATTTGACCTCCC
>JAJYLC010000068.1 GCA_021787935.1 Chloroflexota bacterium
ACGATGCTTCTGCCTCATGGGTGTACCTTGCGAGTGGTGCACTGCTGCCACTGATCATTATCCCATGTATCCTAGGGACTACTATTGGAGCGAGGATTGGAACCAAGGTCGCTACCAGAACCAAGCCACAGCACGTGAAGTATCTGGTGATGGCGATTATGCTGATCGCCGCAGCGGTCGATATCCAAAAAGGCGTCTCTGGGCTGAAAATCTTTTAAAGGAGAGATAGAGTGAACGCAGAACAAAAAGCCTACGTGGATCCGGCAAACCTCAGGTTCGCTAAAACGATGGAGGTTATGACACTTATAGGGCTGGCAATATTTGTGGTAATAGGGATTTTGTACTTCTCCGGAATCCATGACCTTGATAGTCTCAGAGTAGTGACTCAAAACTGGAGTAAACCATCTGCCCAGTTCTGGAGTGCCACTTCGGGGACTACCATCGGGGGGGTCGGTTGGTTCATGCACCACTGGAATTGTTCAGATGCTTTATGTATGCTTTGTGTCGGATTTCTAGCGCTGGTGCCGTTTTTCAGTATAGCACTAACTCTACCGAAAGCACTAAGGCGATACAAAGTTGTACTCGCGGTTTTGACAATCGAGTTCGCCATCATTATCATTTGGTCACTGATGACCGGAGTAGGGGGAACGGGGTAGGGGATAAGATAAACACGATGGCAATCATTACCATATCTAGAGGAACATTTAGCGGCGGTCAGGCCATTGCAGATTGCGTTGCCGAAGAGATAGGATACCATTGTATTACCAGGGAAGAGCTTCTCGCGGAAGCTGCCAGGGAATATAGTATACCTCAAGAAACGCTAGACAATGCCCTTTTGACAAAGCCCGATTTTTTAGAACGTGTAGGCCTTCGCCTCAGGAATGTTCATTATGTCGCTTTTGTACGCGCTGTGCTGTGCAAGATGGCAGCGACAGAGCAAGTGATCTACTCCGGATTGGCAGGGCACTTGTTGCTTCAGGATGCCCCCAATCTGATTAAGGTAAAGGTAATCGCTGATATGGAATACCGCATTAAGGCTGCTATGGAACGCAACAAATTTACGCGCGAGCAGGCTTATGCATACATCAAACAGGTAGATAAGAGCAGAGACGATTGGGTTAAAGCAGTATACCACGCTGATAGAAATGACCCTCAAGGTTACGACATTGTGATCAACTTGCAGCAGATCAGCCTGCCCGCTGCCTGTAAGGTAGTCAGCACCATGGCCGGTCTTGATGAATTTCGAACAACCCCTGAGTCGCAGAAAAAGATGAAGGACCTGGTTTTTGCCGCGGATATCCGGGCTAAAATAGCGCTCAATGGTGGCATCTCGGACCATGAAATTGAGATCAAAGCGGATTCAGGCACTGTACATATCTTGGGAACTGTCGATAGTGTACAAGACGCCGATAAACTAAAGGCTTTTATACATAACACACCGGGTGTTACCGCAGTGGAATCCCACCTCAAAATAAAGCCTTAGACGGATTGCCGTCCTGCTGAGCTTGCTGTAAGCGCCTTCATCCCATCTTTACCGCCCATTTATACGGTATAGAGGGATCATCGTAGGGCAAGCGATACTCGTCAGGCTTTTCGTAGTTGTAGAGGTTGGTGGGGAAGTTGACAATTATAGCCGTCTCATTACCTGCAGCGGTGAAGCCGTGATATACATTTCGCGGTATCTTGACCAAGATTGGATTCAGCGTGCCGAGGTAGAATTCATTTACCATACCTTTTGTCGGAGAGTTACCACGGGGGTCATATAGAGCCACCTTTGCCAGACCGCTGACGCAGGCAAAATGGTCAGTCTGGAGCTTATGGTAGTGCCAGGCTTTGATAACACCAGGGTAGCATGTCGTAGCGTACGCCTGCCCGAATTTCTCGAACTCCTCCCAATCTGTGCGGAGCAATTCCATGAGCCAGCCCCGGTCATCGGGTATGAGCCGGAGCTTGTGTACCTTAACCCCGGATATGTAGTCCATCTTGCCTCCTATAACTCCAGGCTCGAATCACAACCTACGAAGATTTTCACTGCGTTGAATCTTTCGTCAGCCCTCTTGAGTTCAACACGCGTTCCGATGAGGCTATCCTCCAGGCGCTCTATGCGATAAATTCGGCTGTTTTCCAGTATCACAGAGTGCCCTATAGAGGAATCCTCTATTACTGTGCCGGCCCCTATGCTGGTGAAAGGACCAATAAATGAGTTCTTGATCTGACAACCTGTAGCAATTGATACAGGGCCTCTAACTGTGCTATTTTCTACCTTGGCGCCTTCTTCGATTTCCACCCTCCCTACTATTTTGCTTTTGGAGTCAACTTCTCCCTTTACATCGCGTTTGAGTAGACTGTCGAGTACGACTCGATTCGCTTCCAACAGATCGTCCTTCTTTCCTGTGTCCAGCCACCATCCTGTCAGGATGTGGCTTCTGACTTTTTTACCCATATCCAGGAGTTTTTGAATGGCGTCGGTTATCTCCAGTTCTCCGCGCCAGGAAGGTTTGATTTTCGCTATCGCTTTATGAATCAAGGGGGTAAAAAGATAAATCCCCACCAGGGCCAGATTAGTTTTGGGCTCTTTTGGCTTCTCCTGAAGGTGAACTACCTCTCCCTTACCATTGAGCTCAGCGACCCCGAAGAGGCGTGGGTCCGGTACTTCCTTGAGGAGCACCAGGGCATCCGGTGAGTGGTTTCCGAATTCCTGCACAAAGCTCTTTACCCCACCCTCGATAAGGTTATCACCGAGGAACATAAGGAATGTAGAGTCTCCCAGGAAGGGGCGCGCCGTCTTTACGGCATGGGCGAGTCCCCCGGGCTCAGCCTGCGGAATATAGGTAATGCTGCTTTTCCATCGTGAGCCATCGCCAACTGCCTCTTTGATATAGGCGCCGGTTTCCGGAGAGATAATAATGCCGATATCTGTAATCCCTGCCTCCCTGATCTGGTCCAATACATAGAATAAGATTGGTTTGTTGGCAACGGGAAGTAGCTGCTTGGGTATGGTGTGGGTGATAGGCTTGAGCCTTGTACCTTTGCCCCCTGCCAGAATCAAGGCTTTCATGCGGACTCTCCATCGCAAAGTATAGCAAGAGTATACCTTACATAAGGGGAGATAGCAAAGCTACGTTGTAGCTCATAGTTGCCAGGCGAAATAGACTGGGTAGTGAGCGTCATGTAGTTATTATTGCTTCTTGTTGCAGCTTAAGGCAATCCCATCAGCTTCGCCGTGAAGCGGTTTACCGGATTGGCGATGGTTATGCCGCCGTCAACCAGGATTGTCTGTCCCGTTATGTAACTGGCGCCAGGAGATGCCAGGAATAGCGCTGTTTCGGCTATATCCTCAGGCTTCCCCCATCGCAAGGCCGGGATTTCATTAGTAAAGTTGGATGGCGCAACTTCCACCAGCATCTCGCCCATTGATGTTCTGATGACCCCGGGTGCAATGGCGTTGACTGTTATCCCTCTCGGTGCCAGCTCGAGTGACAGCGATGTGGTGAAACCGATCACTGCTGCCTTAGCGGCAGCATAGTGCGAGCTGAAGACCTGGCCTTGAATCCCATCCATCGATGACATGCTAATTATGCGGTCTCCCCTTTCCATGCATTTGATTACTGCCCTGGAAAAGAAGAACATGCCATCGCAGTGGACTCCGAACATCATGCGCCATTCTTCGGTTGACAGGTCGGAAATGAAACAGCCACCGGCGCACCCTGCGTTATTAACCAAAATACCGACGTTGCCCAATTGTTCTTGTGTCTTCTCAACCGCCTGCTCTACCTGTTTTTCCTTAGACACATCGCATTTGATTGCTATGGCTTTGCCCTTGAGCGCCTTAATTTCCCTGACGACATTTTTGGCTCCATCCAGGTTGATATCGACGACGGATATCATTGCCCCCTCCTGGGCGAAGCGCAAAGCGATCGCCCGCCCGATTCCGGAAGCAGCACCTGTTACTAAGGCGACCCTACCGGCTAGTTGTCTCGACATCTTATCACCTCTTTATATTAGTATGGCTGTAATTATCAAATGCTAGTCGGTGATGAGACAGATGTCAAGCCAATTAAGCAAGAGCATATACATCCCCATAGATACACTTATCGGGGTAGTTCTCAAGAACATTACATATCTCGTCTGCCCCAATCCATCCACTCAATGCCAATTCCATTGATTCAGCAATGGAATAGTTGTATTTAGTCAGGCCAAGCTCAGCCAGCCTACGAATCGAATTAAGCGCAGGAGAGAGGTGCTCAGTGTGGAACTCAAGCGATAAAGCCTTGATAGGTTGTGACAATCCCCGGATGCACTCCCATTCAAAACCTTCCGTGTCTATTTTGCAGAAGGTGGGAATGCCGAACTCCTCAATTAGTTTGTCCAATGTGGTCATCTGTACCCTGACACGCATGTCCCATACTAAGTCCCATCCCAATCCTTTGAGTGCCTCACTTTGAGCGATATTCATCCATTCAGCAGAACATGATGATTTTTCGTTGTCGTTCGTACAGATTGCCATGGTGGTTTCCCCTTCTTGCGCTCCTACCGCCTTCGGGACTATTTTGACCTTCTTATCTTTTCCCCACCTCTTTTTAAGCCTGGAAACACAAACATCCTGGGGTTCTACCGCAATGGCAGTGGCACCAAGTTTCCTGAAGGCTGCAGTCCTCGTGCCCAAATTCGCACCGATATCAAAACACAAGTCGCCCTTCTTGATGAATTGGGAATAGAACATCACCCTTTTAAGCTCCTCGGCATGCTCCTCCCGCTTTCGAGCACGCTCTCTAGCTGACAACCGACTATAGATACTGGTAGCCAGGCTATAAATCCTTAGTTTTTTCAATATTCTGACAGCGGTATTTTTCACGGTACGCTTACCTCGTCGCAAGTTGTCTTGCGACTGCTGCGGCTCCGCTGAGCCGATTGTGAGACATGCTTGTCCCAAGGGGGTAATTGCCCAAGATTATATCACAGTCTATATTTAACATAGGTTGGCCCGCTCCGCCTATTCACGTTTAAGGTCATTTGTGCGGTGGTTTATTTAGGTTTTAGGGGCGACCCATTGGGTCGCCCCTACATTTGCTTCCTCCTCTTAACTTCACTATGTTGTGGCTTTCTGGTATAATGTGGAACGTCATGGCGGCATTTTGGAACTAGTTTTGGCCCCTGCCTGCATAGCAGGAAGGGGCTTTTTGGCATCCTTCGACAGTCCTTCGACAAGCTCAGGACAGGTCTCAGGACAAGGCTCATGAACGGCTGAAGGTGATAAAGAATGAGGATATGCCTCTTAACCTACAGGGGCAATATGTATTGCGGCGGCCAGGGCATCTATGTCTACTACCTGGCCAAGGCGCTCCACCAGCTGGGGCACGAAGTCCACGTTATGGCCGGGCCTCCTTACCCTTCGGTTCCCGACGGAGTGAAGCTGCACCAGCTTGACGGCCTGAATCTCTATGAGACGCAGGCATTGTCTTCTTTGAAAGACCCGTTGCGGATGCTTGACCCCATAAACTTTTATGAGGTTGCAGCAAAGCATGTGGGGATGTTTCCGGAGATATTCACCTTCAGCATGAGAGCGTATCTGAAGCTGCGTGAATTGAACCCCCGTGTTAAGTTCGACGTTGTCCATGACAATCAGACGCTTGGCTACGGCTTGCTCGTGATGAAGAGCCTGGGGGTGCCGGTTGTTGCTACCATACATCACCCTATTCCCATAGATATGCAGGCTGACGTGGCCCAGGCCAGGAGGTTTGCCAGCAAGTTCAAGCGCATTATTTTCTATTCCTTCAGTATCATGCAGGGTGTGGTAAGCAAGAGAATGGACCGCGTGATAACGGTCTCCAAAAGCTCGGCGGACGACGTGGTGCGCATTTTCCATGTGCCCGAATCCAAGGTGAGGGTAGTGCATAATGGCATCGACACCGATGTTTTCAAGAGCGTTGACCATATCGAGAGGGAACCTAACAGAGTCATCATGGTGGCCAATACCGAGGACAGGAAAAAGGGCGTTATCTATTTGTTGAAGGCAATACAGATGCTGAAAGACGATACGGATGTCAAGCTGACTATCGTGGATAGAATAGGCGAACACACCAAGTATGCTCCCAAGCTGGTGCGAGAGCTCGGGCTGGAAGACAGGGTAACCTTTACCGGCCGTCTCAGCACCGAAGAGCTGGTGAAGCGTTACTCCACGGCAGAGGTAGCAGTTACAGCTTCACTTTACGAGGGCTTCGGGCTTCCCTGCGCAGAGGCCATGTCCTGCAGCACGCCTGTTATAGCCACTAAAGCAGGGGCTCTGCCGGAGGTTGTGGGCAATGGGAGTGCGGGGATGCTGGTGCCGCCGGAAGACCATGTAGCTCTGGCAGAGGCGATAAAGCGTCTCTTGGCAGACAAACCACTGAGGCAAAGGCTGGGTGAAGCGGGCAGAAAGAGAATAGAGGAGGCGTTTAGCTGGGAGGATGCAGCGAAGCGGACTCTGGAAATCTACAGGGAGGTTGCCTAGTTGCTCACTGTAGATTTCAAACTATTTGACATAAAAAGCGGGGAGCGGGTGCTGGATGTGGGGTGCGGGGCGGGCAGGCATAGCTGGCACGCATGCAGCCTCGACCACTGCAACGTATACTCTATGGACATCGACCTGGAGTCTTTGCTCAAGGCGAAGTACATGTTTCAGGAGATGGAGAAAGATAACCTGGCAAAGGGAAACTGGAATATAATCCTGGGGAATACCATGAAGCTGCCGTTTAAGGACGGCAGCTTCGACAAGATTGTTTGTTCAGAGGTGCTGGAGCACGTAATAGACGATGAGCAGGGTGTGCGGGAGCTGCTGAGGGTATTGAAAGATGACGGTGAGCTGGCGGTCAGCGTACCTACCTGGCTTCCGGAGACTATCTGCTGGGCACTGTCCGAGGCCTACCACACCAATCCGGGCGGGCATATCAGGATATATCACGCAAATAAGCTCATTGACTTACTGGAGCGCAACAACTTTAAAGTCTACGCGGTGCGGCACAAGCACGCTTACCACTCTGTGTACTGGATAATGCGCTGTATATTCGGCGTGAGGAACGAAAGGGCGCTGATTCCGGCAATCTACAACAAATTCTTGGTCTGGGAGATGGACAACAACCGGCACAGGAACCGGCTTTTTCAACGTACGGAAAGCTTCTTCGACAATTTCTTCCCCAAGAGCCTGGTGGTGTATTTGAAGAAGGGGCCACAGAAAACGACGGGATAAAAGGGCGTTTGGGAGAACGCCCTTATAATGTGCTTCCTTGTGATCCACTAATGTACTGGGCATAATAGCTCAACCATACGTGTGCTTGAGCTTGGCCTGTGTGTTGTTACTCTCACCATAACAAGGATGCTGAGGACACTTGTCAAGATTGTTCTTGAACCTAGCGTAGCTTTCAGGGGGTTACCACTGGACAAACATGGGGATGTTTACCATATGTATCCATGCGTACGTTTCTGCTTCTTTTTAAGCGTACAATACCAAATAGTCATGCTATGTGAAGCTTTTGCCAGGCATCTATCAACGCCAGGACTTGTGAGAGAGACAGGGGTATAAGATAAAACCTTCTTTCGAGGGCTTTCTTCAGTTCGCCGAGTACGACTCCAGGATTTCTCTTGGATGTCATGGTATCTATCAGTGCCAATATTAGCTGGTCGCGCTGTTGAGGTAAAATTGTCTGCTTGAATAACTCGTAGATAAACGTTGTTCCCACTATCCGTGCTGAAGCCTCATTTGAATACTGACCACCGAGCAACCTCAGCACTGTGGTAAAAGGTGGTTTTGGTGTCCATCCCGAGCGTCTGGCTGCATCGATTAAGACGAAGGAATCTATACTCGTGTGTCGATAGTTTAGACTCGCCAACTGTATCACGCATTCATCGTATTTGTCCCGGTCTAAAATTCTTTCGCTTAGACATTTCATCAGTAAAACTTGTGTCCACACACCATTAACCTTGAATTCATTTCTTGCCAGTGAACGCAGATGCCCGTCGTCTGTATACAGAAGCCTCCCAGCTTCAGAAGCAATCAGTATGGTCTCAACGGGTGAAGCGCCTATCATTTTTTCAAGCTGTTGCCGCTGAACCCTTTTCACAGTCAAGGCGGCTCTGCAGGGAATAATTTCGCAACTGGTGCTAATCCATTTAAGGATGTTTTCAAGGTATTCCAGATTATGCCTGATGTCTTCGGCGCTTATATCTTGCCTTACGAATTCATCTCCCTCCTTTCCGATTATCATAAATCCTTTCGCCTGGATTCCCTTTCGTTCGGTGACGGCTTCGGACAGGAGATCTACAGTTGACTGTGCGATTCCAATTTTGCCAAATCTTTTAACTATAAAATCTGCGATTCCAATTGCGTGTAGCGTCATTACAGCTACTAAGTCCGCGACTAGCTTTGTTTGTCCAGCAATGAAGGAGTAAGCAAGTTGCCGTTCATTAGAACTACCGGTGCAGACTATGACGCCCGGCTCGGGGCTGCTAATCAGTTTGTTCCAGACCTGCATAATATCTCTGCCAGCCAAATTTGCAAAAGCTCCGATAGTGAGCTGTCCTTGTTTGTATAACTTTTCAATCAGTAAGCCTCTTTCGTGTTGTGAGCTGATACTGTCAAAAATTGTCTGAAATCCTTCAGGAGTTGCTCCCTCTTTTCGTGGAATCCCAACTTTCACTTTCCACATGCCGGTTGCGCCCGGGAACAAAGTCTCAAAAGAAGAGAAGCTATCTTGAAATGCGTAAATGTACTTGCTCTTAATCTCTATAATCTTGCCTGATATTTTCGAATACGGGTTATCTATTAGGACAACAGTATCGCCGACCGACTGTCCTAGCAATTTTTTAACGAGAGGATGATTGAGGCTAAATTCTTTACGGCTTGTATCAGCATCTTGTCGATCTTCTATCAGATACCATTCTTTTCCATTGCCATCCTGTTCGATGCAAACTGCAGTATCAACCTTGACCTTGGTTGCGTTCAGAAAATCACTAGCATCCTTTTCTCGCTGCAAGAAAATGCCCATATATTTGAGATGAGCTTGGGGGTTATTAAAAAATTTCCTTCATAGCTCATACGCAACAGAAAAAGCTTTTTGTCCCCGATTTCGCATGGCTAGCAAACCAGCATACTGGAGGCCATGTTCCAATGAGAGAGATTGTATCTCAATCGCAGAATCTAAAAATCGGTCGAGTTCCTCCAAATTATTGGACCTGAGGTTAATGACCGCCAAACGTAACTGGATTCTGGAATCGCCTGGAAATCTTTCTAGATATGCCTCACATACCCCTTTGGCCTTTGCTAAATCTCCGATTTCTTCATATATCGCTGACTCAATTTGTGCTATATATTCGGTTAGGCCAAATTTCTGGTGTAGTACCTGACAGATTTCCAGGGCATTGCCAAGCATTCCCGCCCGGTAGTAAGAGTTCATAAGCCGCCGAGATAATGGCGTATTCAGCGTTTTATCGACAACTCGCTCATATATCAGCGCAGCTTCTTCAAATTCTTCGATCTCATAAAGTCCATCAGCAATCTCGAGCATTTGTCTGGCCGAAGTAGTCGTATCTACGCGGGTCTTGGCTTTCATCAATAAGGAGAGTGCCTCCGCTTTTTTATCAGCGGCGCTCTCTATTGCAGCTGCATCAACTAAGTATGGTATTTTGGTGGGATTTTGGGCTAAAAGTGAGGAGGAGACTTCCTCCGCGCTTGTAAGGTCTTTGTGGTGAATATGGAGCCTGATGAGTAGCCTTTGAGCCTCTTCTCTGATGATTTCGTCACAATCCCCCGCTAAAAGCTTATTAATTACCTCAATAGCTTCGGGGATTTTATCCTCTTCACGTAGAACTTCTCCCAATAAAAACGAAGCTTCGGGTGAACCACTAGTTTCTACAATATCTCTGAGTATGCCAATCGCTTTCCGGCTTTCACTTTTCTCATGAAGCAATATAGCCATATGCTTCTTGTACGAAAAGTTAGAAGGAACGATTTCAACAGCAACGCTCATATCCTCAAGTGCACCATCAATGTCTCCCAATAGTCTCTTGGCAAGCCCTCTATTTGTAATCCAATCCGCGCGGCAATGTCGAATACTCGTCTTAGCTACTCGGTCCCAAGCGGATGTGAGTAGTTGAATGGCTCGCTCTATCTGAGCGCGTTTGGCTTCATTAATTTGAACACCAAAAAATGAGGACTGATCGTCCGTCACTGCCTCTATTAAGATTGCCCCTAATTCTGCTTTGAATTCGGGAGAATCAGTCTTATCGTAATTGACAGCAATCTCAAGCCACTTTCGCGCTTCTAAGATATTTCCTTTCTTATGAAATAAGTGACCAATAGCATTGGCCACTTCTGGAGTTGTTCTGTACGGCTCTGGCACTCGTTGCAATATTTCTTCCGGTAGTTCGGTATGAGAGGCCGAAAGAATCAGAATTGAATGAGCCTTGGCATTGGCAGGATTGAGCTCTAGAACCTTCCTCGCGAGAAGTATTGCCTGGTCGTTAGAACCTAACAAGATATATCCTAAAGATGCATTACAAAGAGCCTTTTCGTCGTTTGGATTATACTGTAAAGCTTCAATGAGCAACTTGGCGCCCTCCTGCTGTTCGTTCAACAGTCCTTTTGCAGCGCCAATATTAGTGAGAATTCTGAATTTCACAATTGGAATAGAATTTGACCAGATACGGTCTTTCAACTTTTCAAGGTAACTAATCGCTTCAACTGCGTTATATTCCCTCAGCAGGTCTCTCGAATGGTCAATCTCAGCTTGATATTCAGGAATTAGTACCGTTGCTGATATGTCTACATAGGAAGGAATTCCAGATGTTTCCGCTTTAGCCTGGGTGAAAATCCTGGATTTGATCTCCCCGGTATTTTCCAATATTTTCCGAGTTACTTCTTTGACGTCGTCAAGGTCCCTACTGGCGGCCGAATCTAGTGTCAATCCTTCATAGTGTTTTTCAATAACATCTGGATATTCTTCCAAATGGGCTAAGATATCTTCCCAACTCCAAATGTGTAACGTAAAAAGGCCAGCAACTAGATGCTTTTCAGTAATACTCCTGCTCAACTCTTGAATCTTTGCATCTCTCTTGCCCGAGGTTGCTATAGTGAAAGACGAAAGTGGCGGTCTAAACGATTTCGCTCTTTCGACCTCGGCTTCTACTTCCTCTTGAGTAAGAGTTTTATCATCATAGTTATCTTTACCTTTGCACTGCACTCCAGCCCACGAAGCTTTTTGGTCTGGTCTGCCGAAAATATCAACGCCGTACTGCGATTGCCCTAGCCTGCCATTCTTCTGAGTATTCGGGTCTTGCCAAATGGCTCTCCAGAGGTCGCAGCAAAGAGACTCGAAGTCCTGCCAATTTGCAGGTGGAGGAACTTGAAAGTTAGATAGCCTTGTCACTTGGGGCCCCTCCAAAACATTCCTGGGTCTTGAAACTCAATAATTCAGTCTTAGGAAACATCATACCTATCCAGGCCAAACCCAAGCAATCATCAGGTGATTCCGAATTCGATCACCACGGAGCAAACACGGGGATGCCTCCTGCTTTGGATTGCTCCTCCAAATTCTAATTGTCCTTAAGGTGAATTGTCAACGACTATGATTATGGAAGGTCAGGTGCGCCAAGCCGAGATTCTTCGCTAAAGCTCAGAATGACATTTGGCTAACCTCCCTTGCCCCTCCCTGGTCTGAGCAAGGGACAAGTTTACGAAAGGGGGAATGAGGGGCCTGGATTCCTGCTTCCGCAGGAATGGTATATTGTTGCTCTTTTACAAGCTCAGGGCGAACGTTGAGACGGCAAGATGGTTCAGCAAGTAGCTAGGATGATAGTAGTAGCGTCGGGTTAAGTACCGAGATTCTTCGCTAAAGCTCAGAATGACATTTGGCTTAATCCCCCCTTGCCCCCTCCCTGGTCTGAGCAAGGGACAAGTTTACGAAAGGGGGAATGAACGAGGACACCTGGATTCCTGCTTCTGCAGGAATGGCATATTTTAGGCCCAGCGCCAGACCAGGCGGCTGTCTTTGCGGTCGTATTTGAGGAGGCCATCGGCGTACCATTTTTTGATGCTGTCGCTGACTCGCTGACGGGGATGCAGGGAAATCTCCATTATCTTGTCTATCAAATCTTCTATGGGGTCGCCTTTTGCTTCGATGAGACCCAGGTTCTCGATGATGTCGCCCGAGCATAAGTCCCAGGCCAAGGGGCTGCGCCTCCTGGGCTGAGAGGGGTCCGGAGGCGGCTGCTTGAGCCCCTGGAAGTATTTGTGCAGGACGGCGTTGATATCCTCGGGTCCCGCGCCTTTAGTGCGCGTCACGGCACGGTTGGCATCGTATTTGGCCCAGTCACTGGTCAGTATCTCGAGGCCGTATTTGTCTGCTTCCTCTCTCACCTCGCTGCCGGGGAAAGGCGCCAGCACGTGGAATCCGTAAAAGGTCTGAATCTCCTGGGCAAAGTCCATGGTGTCTTTTAATGTTTCCTTCGTCTCGCCGGGCAGCCCGATGATGAAGGAGGCCAGTACTTTGACACCGGCATCTTTGGCTATCTGGACAGCGTATCTGACCTTCTCCAGGGTGATTTTCTTCTTGACTAAATCGAGAATCTGCTGGTTGCCACTTTCGACTCCGTAGGAGACCCAGGTGCAGCCTGCTTCTCTCATTTTCTTGAGTATCTCAGGGGTAACGGTATCCACCCTGGCGAAGGCGCTCCAGTTGAACTTCAGGCCCCGGGCGATTATCTCGTCGCAGACAGCGTTGAGGTGCTTGTGGTTGAGCGTGAGCAGGTCGTCCTCGAAGTTGACTTCCTTGAAACCGAGGGCTAAAGATTCCTCTATTTCGTCCACAACGAGCTTGGGGTTGCGGTACCTGGCTTTCCTGCCTCCCATCTTGGAGCCGACGCAGAAGATGCAATTAAAGGGGCAGCCTCTTCCTGCGAGCAGGCTGGCGTGTGCATCCAGGGCGAGATATTTTGAGATGGGGAAGAGATGCCTGGCCGGAGGGGGCAGCTCGTCCAGCTTTTCAATCAGTGCTCGCTCTTTGGTAAGCTTTATGATGCCGTCTTTATCTCGATAGGCAATGCCGTCTATCTCGGCGAGCTTCTTGCCATTCACAATGTCTAGCATGGTGAACTCGCCTTCGCGCCTCACCACAATATCAATCCAGGGAGCCTCTTTGAGCGTTTCCTCTGCATTGAAGGTGACGTGGGGGCCACCGATGACCGTGATGATTTTCCTGTCGACCGACTTGCAGTACTTGAGGATCTCCGAGGCGACCGGGTAATTCATGGTCACGCAGGTTATGCCGACGACGTCCGGCTTATACTCTTCGATCTTTTTCTTTATCTTCTCTTTGGAATACTTGGATACCAGAAGGTCAAGAACGTCAACCTCTACCCCGTAATGTACCAGCACGCCTGCAACGTAGAGCAAGCCGACAGGTATGATAGGGAACTCGGAAAAGGGATAAGGCGGGTTAATCAGGAGCGTTCTTTTACTGGCCATGGGAATCCATTCCCTTAGGACGGCAGGTGATTAATATGACATCGCTCAGGCCGGGACAGCGCTGCGCTATCCGGTCCAGGTTTCTTAACATAAAAAATGCTGCTTTCTTGGGCATGGCTGAGGTTATGCTGTCCCAGTTGGGCGCTCCCCACATGAACGAGATGCCCATGCTCTGTTCAATCTCAAGATAAGGGCTGACTATCTTTTTTAACACCGGATAGGTGAACCGTACAGTGTGATCCGGGGGCGTTTCCCAGGCCTGGCGCTCCTTTGGTTTTTTTCTGGTGATGAACATGCCCACATAGTGGCCGCTTTTACCCAGACGGTGCCCCAGGCTCTCGAAATTGGCGAT
>JAJYLC010000069.1 GCA_021787935.1 Chloroflexota bacterium
CGATCTTGGCCAGGGCTACCCTCTGCATCTCACCTCCAGACAGTGTCCGTGCATGTCTTTTCTCATATCCAGAAAGACCTACAGTCTCCAGGACATCGCCCACTTTACGGTGCAGGCGTGAGCCGCTCTCCTTCCTGACTTTCAGTCCGTAGGCAACGTTCTCAAAGACGCTGGCGTTAAACACGGCGGGCTTCTGCGAAACCATCGCCATCCGTCTGCGTATCCCCAGCCTGGCGCTCTCAGAATTGTTAACCTGATACCCATCGAAATAAATATGCCCCGCTGTTGGTTTTTCCAGAAGTCCTACCAAACGCATAAGCGTTGTCTTGCCCGAGCCTGAGGGGCCTATGGTGACAAACACCTCGCCCCGCTCGACACCCAGGCTAATGTCCCTCAGTATCTCTGCTTTACCGTAGTTATGATACAGACGCTCGACTTTGAGCAATGTTTACCTCTTTCGTCATCAAGAACCTGTTTGCCAGTACGGTTACAATAAGCGCCAGTGAGATGAGTATGAATCCCAGCGCCAGGGCTAGTGCGATCTCGCCCTGACCTGTTTCTAATGAAATCGCAGTAGTGAGCACTCTGGTATAGCCTCGTATGTTTCCCCCGACCATAAGGGCAAGGCCAACCTCGGAGATAGCACGCCCGAAGCCAACCAGCACAGCAGTTAATACAGCGAACCTGGCCTCTTTCACTACCAACCAAACTGACTGCAGCCTGCTGGCGCCCAGAGAAGTTGCAGTCTCCCTGATGGCAGGGCTCACCCCGCTTAAGCCAGAGATGGTTAGTCCTGTAACAATCGCAGATATCAAGACCACCTGGCCGATAACCATGACCTGGGGAGTGAACAATATACCGAAGAAGCCAAGAGGCCCTGACCTGGAGAATACCAGAAACACCAATAAGCCTATGAAAACCGTAGGAACGCTGTAGCAGGTCTGGATAATGCTGATTAGCGCTCTTTTACCCCAAAAATTGTTGAAATATATCAGACAACCCAGAGGCACAAATAAAAGAGCCCCAATGATTGTTGAGCTGCCGGAGATTGCCAGAGTCCTTGCAGTTATCGAGTAAACCTCGGCATCTCCGGTGAAAATCAGCTTTACCGCGAGGACAAAGGCATCAACTATCGCATGCATAAGGTTGCCTGCCCCCTTTTGCGGGCATTTTTATTCTGAATCTATTTAAGATTTCGAATTCAGATGGTAGAGGCCGCCTGAGGGGAAGTCAAGGCTTCCCCTCAGGGATATTTAGTATACCTTTTTCACAGGCTTTCTAATAGTTCTGACCGGCACACGGGGTAAACAGTTGCATGCCGTAGTCAGCCACACCGTATTTGCCTATCAGGTCCTGAATCTCGGGTGAGGTGAGGAAAGTCACCAGATTGTCTGCCATTGCTTTATTCTTGGTACTGTTCACTACCATCACCGAATACACGTTGAGCAGTATATCGCCCTGGTCTACCAGCGGCACCAAATTCAGCTTCGACTTATATGTAACGAATGTCCCGATATCTGTCAGGGTATAGGCTTGTTTTTGATTTGCCATCATGAGGGTCTGCCCCATCCCAGCACCTGCCTCAATATACCAGGAACCGGACTTTTCCACCTCCGGGTATTGGTAGCCCGCAGCGGCCCAGATTTGTTTCTCTTTACTCTGTGTGCCCGAATTATCTCCTCTGGAAACAAACATGACCTGGCTTCCACTGACATTGCCCTCTGCCATCAACTTCTTAAATGCATCTTCCGGGCTCATACCCTTAATGCCTGCAGGGTCAGATGGCGGGCCTATGATGAGAAAATGGTTGTAAGCCCAAGGCACCCGCGCCGAACTGTAGTTACCCGCTATGAATTTCAACTCGTTGGGTTTATCGTGGACAGCAAGAGCATCCACATCACCAGTCTTCCCCAATACAAATGCTTCCCCGCTGCCTACAGAGATTATATTCAACTTCACGTTGTACTGTTTCTCGAACTTAGGCTCTAGATAGCTCCAAAGTCCAGTGTCATATAGGCTGGTAGTCGTCGCGACAGTAAGTCTTGCCTCGGGATTCATGGGAGCAACGCTATTACTACATCCCGCAAGCACAGTAACTAATGAAAGCAATGCAGCTACTACCATTAGAAGCACTAAAATCTTTTTCACTATTTCGACCTCCATATTTTTTGTAGCTTCGCTCGCGTGTTTTCCTAGTCAGGTGGAGGGCGCCCGAGCATAATTCGGAGCTTGTTTCCCATCGCTCTCTCCTTTCCAAACACGGGAGGCACCGCAGTTTCCCGCGATACCCATCGGCCAGACTCCTTAGGTCTACACCATTAGGAGATAAGGCTCGGAGACCTGTTTTCAGTTGTCAGCTAATACCAAAAAGAAAAGCGCCTCGAAAGGAGGCGCTACGCAACACAAATATCGCCATCAGCAAGCTCTCCTTTCCAACAAGGGAGGCATCGCCGTTTCCCGCGGTACCCTATCGCCCGTCTGCCATATCCTCATATGGATTTAGGCACAGCAGGTCGGAGAGTGTATTGAGTTCTGACCAAGTATATCACACCATCAAACACGGGTGCAAGTTGGTGTCTGCGGAGTGCAGCCCGCCCTAGACGGATGCCACATTCTCCACTCCCTAATTCCCCTGAACCTTAGGGAACAATGGGTTAAAAATGAATCTTCCTAACCCCTTTGCAAAAAGTCCCGATGGCAGTGTAGTATGGGGGAAGTCCTATAACCAACCCGATGCAATACTTCAATTGATTATGGAGAAAGTTTAAGTTAAGGGTAATGGATCAAGCTTAGGGTGTTTCCAGTTCGACTTCAGGTACCAGTTGAAGATCAGAGGCATTGATACGGACATTTACGGCATCGCCAGGATGAAGGTTGAGTTCAAAGTATTGCCGGCGGAGAATCAAGGCTGTCATGGACACATTACCGATGAGGTCGATACGGACAAGAGGACCTAGCGGCACTACTTTACCGATTACCAAAGGAATTGTATTTTCACCAGCCGGTAACTGACTGTCACTTCGGGTGACCAGAACATCTTCCGGTTGGAAAGCGACCATCCCTTGCCGTGCATCAAGGTTTCTAACTTGGGCGATTAATGTACTGCCGCCAATTCCTACTTGGGCCGTGTCCTTGTCCAGAAACTTCACCCACTCCGGACGCAAGACCTGCATGCCCACAAATTGGGCCACCCATGAATCAACCGGATGTGTGAACACTTCACTGGCAGGGCCTATCTGCCGAATCGTTCCGTTTCTGATAACCGCCAGGATATCAGCCAGCACCATGGCCTCTGTGCGATCATGAGTGACATACAAGCTGGTAGCACGCAGCGTCCGCAGGAAGTGACGTAGCTCATCTCGAAGTCCTTCCCGGGCTGTGGCATCGACCGCTGAAAGAGGCTCATCGAAGAGAAAAAGCTTGGGGTTCCTGGCCAGCGCCCGCGCCAGCGCTACTCGTTGCTTTTCCCCGCCGCTTAAGTTACTGGTCTTGCGTTTAGCTAAAGGACGAACCCCCAGAAAATTCATCAACTCGGCCGTTCGGTGCATTCGGTCAGGGTCTTTCCGTAGCCCAAAGGCTATGTTCTGTTCTACCGTTAAGTGAGGAAAAAGCGCATAGTTCTGAAAAACATAGCCCAGTTCTCGCTTTTCCGCGGGTAATACAGTGATATTTTCTCCATCCAATTCTATTCGTCCTTCAAAAGGATTATTAAACCCTGCGATAGTTTCGAGAAGGGCGCTTTTGCCGGAGCCGCTAGGGCCCAGAATCACGAGAGTCTGCCCAGATTCCATTGCAAAAGATATCCGCTGAAGCCGGAAATGGCCCAGTACTATCGATATTTGATGAAGAATCAAGTAGCTCATGAATGTGCCGATACCAGGAAGGTATTAATAAGATAACGGAACACCAGAAAAGTGGAAAGCGTGACAGCGAGAAAAAGCACAGCCACAGCCGAGGACTCGACCAATCCAAACTGCAGAAAGAGGTTGTATATCTCCACCGGAGCCGTCAGGGGATAGTAAGCCAGGATTATAACTGCGCCTATTTCAGCGATGGACCGGGCATAAGTCAAGATAGCACCCGTCAGAATACCGTTGAGACCCAGAGGCAGACTCACTCGCCGGAAAACTCCGAAAGGGCTTTCACCAAGAGTACGAGCGGCCTTTTCTAGCTGGGGGTCGATCGATTCAAATCCTAACCGGGCCGCAGTGACCATAAACGGCACACTAACAAAGAGCATGGCCACCACAATTCCAGCCCGGGTACTGAAGAACTGCAACCCTAACGGAGCGGCTGCCCTCCCGAAGATGCCTTCTTTACCAAAAACCAGTAACAGGGCAATACCGGCCACGGTATGCGGGACAGCCAGCGGAAGATATACCAGCGCTTCTACGATTGCTTTGAACCGGCTCTTGGTGCGAGCCAAAAACAGTGCTAACGGAGTGCCGAAAATTACTGCCACTCCGGCCGTGATAGCCGCCGATTCCAGGCTTACCCAGATGGCGTCCCGGACCTCAGCCTGGGAGGCTGCCGAACCTAGAGAATGCAGAGTCTGACGGGCTCCCATATTTATCAGGGGAGCGACAATAAATACTAGGAGCGAGCCGCCCAGGAACCAGAACACTACCAGCGGGAGACGGGATATGAAGCGCCCTTTCCATCCCCCGCTGGCATTCTTTTTAACTAGGGTGATACTGTTGGAGTCGGCCACGGTTTCACCACAGATTGAAGTCCTGCCGGCACGTTTGACAACCCACTAGCGATAGCCGGATTGAGTGCCTGAAAACCATCCTTCTGCATGATTGCCTGGCCCTGGGCGCTGATAAGGAACTTAATGAATTGCTGAGCAGCCTCAGGGTGAGGAGCGTTGGTCGGGATCGTTATCGCATAAATGATGGGACTGCCGGTTACGTTGCCGGAACTAGTCTGTACGGAGGCTTTAGCATATTGAGCTGCCATCGAGGGGTCACTGAGGTCAATCTGTGAAGGCAGTTTCAGATATTTGAAATTTTCCTGGATAGCTGTGGAGACATAAATCCCCAGATAGTCGATCTGCCCGGCTTGAAGAGCAGCGATCAAATTAGTCTCAGTGTCTCTTACATTCTGCTGCGGTGAATTGGCCAGAATACTCTGAGATAAATCAGGGACGTTATAGTACTGGCTGGCCAGTTGCAGCATCTGGAGAATCTGGTAACCGGATGGGTCAGTATTCGGATTCGAACGACCGACCTGTACCCCTGGCTGAGCAAGTATCTGATACCAGTTATCGCTGGTGATATTCGATGCCCCCTTACTCTGGTCGGTGTACATCCAGGTCATGGCATTGGAGACAAAACCGATGTACCAGTTAGCGTAGTGTGGGCTGCCTGTAGCATTGCCGACGGTAGAGGAGTAAAGGACTTTAGGAATAACGTTAAAATCGGCCACGGCGAGTATATCTGCTTGCTCGTGCAACTGGGTTATATCATGCGCCATGCTGACGCTGCCGCCAAATTGAGGTTGCACTTTGATATTAGGATAAGCTTGCTCGAAAGCGGCATCAATATCTTTGAAGGGACCAGCGAGGGTACCGGCTCCGAACACAATCAGTGTAGTTGGAGCCGCAGCGACCGTTGGGCTGGGGGTCGGGGTGGGAGTCGTTGTTGTCTTGCAGGCGAAAGAAGCCAGCGCGGACACCACGAAGATAGCCAGCAAGAGTCTTAGTATCTTAATTTTCACCTTGGTCTCCTTTCCCGTAGTCTCTTAGCTTCAAATCGTGCACGATGCGAAAGCAATATAAGCTTCACGGTGGATGCAGTTTGCCGTAAGACAGGACATCGAGAAGCGAACACAGATAGGGATCACAGAACTCCATTTACTCTCCTTTCCAAACACGGGGGGCATTGCCGTTTCCCGCAATACCCGTCGGCCGGTCTCCATAGGTATGAACCCTTAGGAGATGAGGCTCGGAGACTTATATTCTGTTTTTCGTTATATGCCGTTCGTGGTAAGCCCGTTGAACGAACCATGAACGGCTGAAGCTCAACTCAAAAATAAAAAGTGCCTCGAAAGGAGGCGCTTTGCGACATAAGCAGCATAAGCCTCTCTCCTTTCCAAAAGGGAGGCACCGCAGTTTCCCGCGATACCCTATCGTCTGCCTGCCATATCCTGATTTATGAGGATTTAGGCACAGCAGATCGGAGAGTGTGTATTAAGTTCTAACCAAGTATATCACACCGTAAAGTTCAGGCGCAAGTCAGATGCACTTACGTAATCGCTCAGTCTATCGCTATCATCACGTTGGAGGCCTTAATAACAGCGTAGACCGCCTTGCCCTTGGCTAGCTTTAAGTTCTGGGCTGACTCCTTGGTGATTATGGATACTACTTCGATTTTACCCGGCAGCTCCAAGATGACTTCTGAATTGACAGCTCCATGTTTGACCTGTTTTACCTTCGCCTTCAACATATTGCGAGCACTCAGTTTCATCTTGCCCCCTTCCTCATATATACTAGACCTGACTCCTTAGTTTCCGTGGCAACTTTATATAGCTAAGCGAAGAACTTGTCAACCCCTACTGTTGAGGGCGTTTAGAAACATAAATACCATTCCGTGCTTGACACGGAATCCAGAAAACCCAGCTTCAAAATTACGGCGAAGGTATCTGGATACCGACTTTCGTCGGTATGGTAGACTCATTGCTAAACGGCCTCACGGTTGAAAAACCCCATTTCCCTTATTTCTAAAAAACTGGTTAAATTTTTTCGAATTCCAGGCAGAGCACGCGCTTGGTCGAAGGTGTTACACGCGCACGGTGGTCAATGCGCCAGCCCACCACCCAGATGATGTGCTGCGGCGAACAGACCAGCGGCACACCATCACGCAAGTCTCTAGGAATCCTGGCATCCACCATGAAATCCTGAAGCTTCTTGGGCGACTCCATCCCCAGCGGCTGAAATCTATCGCCACTCCTCCGTCTACGAACCGTGAGCTCCTTTCCTGTAACATCGAGGTCAAAGCAAGCCTTTAACTCTTTTTCGCTGCCTTTTCCCGGCTTGTGGTTGAGTATACTGCTCCCCACCCTCCAGCCACAGAACTCAGTCTCCCCGGGGATATTGAGAGAATGCTCTCCCTCGAGAGCAGGAAATGAGCCGACGAGTCTGTCGCGGGCAATAAGCAGGCCATAGCCATAATCACCGTGGAATGCCACGCCTCTGGGCAGCGAAAGCTTCTTCCCCACCGGCTTGGCCAGTGCCTCAAGCAGACTTTCGATATGGATTGACTCGATATCACGGAGATCTCCCAGTAAATGCCGGAGGGCCGAGCGGACAAGATGACGCTTCAAAGCAGGATGGAGCTTGGAGAACTCCGCTCTGCTGATCGTCACTCCGCCCGACTGCTCACCGACTACCTTGCTCCAGACACGCGAGATCTCTTTTTCGATGTACGACAAGTCAGAGTCGGCAGCGCTGGCCATACGCAGTAAAGCTTCATCGATGTCAAGATTATATCCTCTGAGCAGCGGGATAAGCTGCGAGCGAATCTTATTTCGCAACTGGTTAGGCAAGACGTTTGAGGAATCGCTCCGCGGCGTCAGACCCCGGGCAGCACAATAGGCCTCGGTCTCCTCTCTTCTGACCTCCAGCAGAGGCCTCACTACCTTTAGCTCTGTAGCGTTAGGAGATTGCAATGCGCTGCACGTCTGCATTCCACGCAGACCGGCAAGGCCGGTACCGCGCACAAGGTGCATCAGGATAGTCTCAATCTGGTCATCAGCGGTGTGCCCCACCGCCACCGCGTCCCCGCCTAGAGAACGGGCGACCTCTGAGAAGAAAGCATACCTTACCTCTCGTGCCGCTTCTTCCAGAGACAGATGATGCTCCTTTTGATAATCCTTAACCTCTCGCCTCTCTATAGTTGCTGGTATGCCCAGTTCATGTGCCAGCGAGGACACGTAATCAGCGTCTGCATCAGACTCGGCGCCGCGCAACATATGGTTCAGGTGAGCGATATGCAATTCTATTCCTAAAGTCTTTTTGAGACCAGCCATTATATGAATCAGGCATACCGAGTCCGGCCCACCCGAGACACCTACCAGTAAAAGTTCGTTTTCCCTGACCAGATTGTGTTCCCGGATAAACCGCAGGACTCTTCGTAGCAACGGCTGCTGGCGACCCATCAGATTCCTTGTCTCAAATGGCAGGTATCGTTGTAAGAGACGAGCACCGCTCTCTCAGGGTTGAATTCGAGAGTGCACATAGATGCCACATCCAACCTCAACCTTCTGCAATACAGGAGGTCCAGTCCCAGTGCATCGCAAATAATGCATATGATGGGGAAAAAGTGAGTGACCGCAACCACTATCTTATCTTCGTCATCACATTTCTCCCCCGTTCCTGTCTCCTCCTTTTTCACGATATCCTGAATAGTGGAGCAGCACCGGTCTCGAAGCTCCGGCACAGTCCCGCCGCCGGGCAATCTCACCGACGTGAAGTCCGACATCCATTTGCTGAAAAACTCGCTGTGGTGAAGCCTCATCTCATCGTATGTCATGCCATCGACTTCGCCGACATCCAGCTCTTTCAGGCCATCGAGGGGCACTACGTCAACCTGATGAAAGCGGCTTATAGCGCGGGCTGTCTCCTGGGCCCGCCTCAAGGGGCTGGTATAGATGATATCGACCTTAACATCCTTGAGAGCACGGGCCAGTGCTTCAGCCTGCTTTCTCCCTGTTTCACTCAGCCCCAGGTCGCTCACACCTTGTATCCGGCGCTCCTGGTTCCACTTAGTCGCTCCATGTCTGACCAAAATGAGCCTCATCACTTACCCTCTTTTCGATAAAGGTTAGCCAGCTCCACGCGCTTGTAGTAAGGAGGATGGTCGTAAAATAGGAATTCCACCCATCTGCTGGGTTTTGACTCCGACAGATTTTGATCCGTGAGCCTGGTAAGCATAGTTTCGAACGCATCCGGATTTTTAGTAGTGGCCAGAGAATAACGGTCTGCCGCTTCCTCGAGATGGCGATTATAGGCATTACCTAGAGGCGACAGCACGACAGTAAAGGCAGCCAGAACTAGCGCCAACAGAGGTAGCGCTGCTATATCGGAGATGCCCCCAAAGTTCAACCACGGCACAGCCCGGTTAAGTACCAGGTTCACCAGATAGAATCCTAAAAGTATCAGCACTGACTGCACCACGATGAGCCTGATAACATCGCCGTGGCGGTGATGGCCAAGCTCATGTGCCATCACTACCTCTATCTCTTCGGGCGAATAGCGCTGCAACATGGTGTCGCTGATTATAATGCGTCTCGTGTTGCCCCATCCCATCAGCATAGCATTTCCCGCGCTGGTCTTGCTGCTGAACTTGATCTCAAAGATACCCCTGACCTTAGTCTGGGCGCGCTCGGCCAGACTGAGCAACCTCTGGCGGAGCTCTGAGTCATCAAGCGGCTTGGTTTTAAAGAAAAGGGGCAGTATCAGCACAGGCGCGAGGTTGGTCAGGACCACACTGACAAAAACTGCAATCGCGAAAGCCAGCAGCCACCATGTCTGGGGGAATTCCTGAAGAAATAGATAGACAATAACCACCAGTCCCGTGCCCAGCGCCAGAGCCAGAATTAAACCTTTCGCCTGATCAGCCAGCCACGATTTCAAGCTCTGGGAGGACATGCCATAGCGATGGGGCAGGATGAATCCGCCATAGAAATCCAGCGGGGCCGAGGTAACACCGTAGCTTATCACCACGGTCAAAAAATAGAGAGCGACCCTCGCCGACTGGGGAAAGTCCAGAAGGTTCCTCAACCCGCTGGAGAGTCCGCTGAACAATAATACGAGCAGGAAAACAGCGCCCAGTGCCAAGTCAATGAAGAAAAGTCGATGCCTTATTCTGGCATATTCTCGCGCCTTCTCCTGTCTCTGAGAATCCAGTGCTTGCTCTAAAATATCCTCAGCCTATCAATAGGTAACAGGTTTAGCCTGCTTCTCCAAAATTAACCTGGTACGGTGAATGGATTTAGGGTGAGCTGTAAAACCAAGGGCTGAAAGCACCTGTTCGGGCCTGCCTGTGCCCGAGCTGTCGCAACGCAGTCTCATCCCCATGGTGAATTCAGGAGAATGATATTCTATCAACCAGAGGTCATCGACCAGAGTTCGCAGGTCGTATTTGCGAATCTCTTTGTCCCGGTTATGCTGCCACGGCAATTTATCACTGGAGAGCAGGGAAGTTACAGCAGTTTCTACCTCATTCGGTTTCTTATTGGTCTCAGCAACGACCCTATATTCAGCAGAGCGTACTTGAGATTGCAGCGAAGGCAGGCCCAGTCCCACCTCGACTACCTCGGAGATATCGATACCGCTAGGCAACTGTTCCCCCACTACTTTGATAAAAAAGTGCGGTGATACCCGCCGCTCCAGGAAAATATCGATAAGCTCTCCGCTGCTGGTCACTCCCACAGCTAAGGGTGCTGCCAGCGACAGCCTGGGATGTGGGCTAAAGCCCTGAGAATAGACTAGAGGGATGTCGGCACGACGCAGGGCTCTCTGCCATAGCCTCATCAAGTCCAAATGTGAGATATATTTCAGCTCTTCACCCCTGCTGAACGTCAGCCGCAGCCGTTGCATCTTCCTCCTTGGTGACCAGGACTTTTTCGATTTTCAGCCCCTTCATCGCAGTTACTGCCATCTTCAACTTATCATATTTCAACTGCTCTCCCTCTTTAGGGATATGGCCAAGTGAATTCAAGACAAAGCCGGCAACCGTCTCATAAGGCCCTTCAGGAATTCCTAATTTAAGCTCCTCGTTGGCCTCTTCGATCCTGGTCTCGCCGTCTATCTGGAAACTGTTTTCACCCACAGGCTCGATACTTTTTTTCTTCTTGGTCAACTCATCCTGCAGCTCCCCCACGATTTCCTCCAAAAGCTCCTCCATAGTTACCATACCGGCAATGCCACCGAACTCATCTGCAACTATGGCCAGATGGTCACCAGACTTCTGTAGCTCAGCGAAAAGCTCGGCCACCCGTTTATTCTCGGGAACAAAGTGAACTGGACGAAGCAGTTCATCGATCAGGCCATCGTCTCGACACGTACCTTTAGCCTGCGCCATGAGCAGGTCCTTTATCCAGAGAACTCCCACTACTTTGTCCCTGCTCTCTTCAAACACAGGGAATCGGGAATGGGGATTCTGGGCATAGACGGAGAGAAAATCACGTATTGTGGTGCCTTTTTCCACCCAGGTAACGCTGGGACGTGGAGTCATCACCTCAGATACCCGGCGGTCGCCGAAGCGAAATACCCCCTCTACCATCTCAGCTTCAGACTCCTCAAGGGTCCCCTCTTCCACGCCAACTGAGACAGCAGTACGGATCTCCGCCTCACTTGTCAGCACCTTTGGTATGGCGGATGCTCCTACCAGCCGGGCTAATTTGTCGGCGATCCAGACGAGCACAGTAGCTACTGGCGACAGAGTCCATATCAATATCCTCATCGGCGTAACATATAGGAATGCTAACCGCTCACCATACCTGGTAGCTACAACCTTGGGAAATACCTCCGCGAAGACAAGTAACAGCATGCTCACACCCAGTGTAGTCACCAGCACCGCCTGTCCCTCAGTCAACGCAGTAGCAATCAGAATCGTAGCCAGAGCTGCAGCAGCGGTGTTGACCAGATTATTTCCCAGAAGCACAGTAGTCAGCAGACGCTCAGGTCTTTCAGTCATTGTAGCGACCTGCCTGGCAGCATCGCTGTTGGCGTGGTCAGTGCGCGCAAGATGTTTCAGCCGCAGCTTCTGCAGAGAGATGTAAGCTGTCTCAGAGCTGGAGAAAAAAGCTGAAAACAGCAAGCATACGAAAAATAGTACCAAAAATGCTATATCCATATTGCTCATAATCTACCCCCTGCCCTACACAAGCTTAAATACCTAATTTACTAATTCCCCTTGCAGCAGACCATCGTGTTGGGCAACTATCTTCGTCTCCAGTATCTGATTAGCTAGCGGCCCCTGCGCAGGAAGAAATACCCTCATATAGTTTTCAGTTAGCCCGAACCAGATGCTGTCTTTATTACCCTCCCACAACACATTCATGCTCCGTCCTACGAACTGCTCCCTAAAGCGCTGGCTGCCTCTGTGAGCCAGATTGAGCATGAGCTGGCACCGCCGCTTCTTCTCGCTATCTCCTACCTTATCTCCCATCCGCGCGGCCTTAGTGCCGGGACGTGCCGAGAAAGGGAAAACATGCATCGCAGCGAATCCCATCCGCTCGCAGAAGCGATAGCTCTCACCGAATTCCTCCTCGCCCTCTCCGGGGAAACCCACCATGACATCAGTGGTCAATGCCAGGTTCGGTATAACCTCCCGGGCCAGCGCCGCCGCACGCTCATAATCAGCAGTGTCATAAGCGCGCCCCATCCTCTCAAGTACTGGGTCGCAGCCGCTTTGCAGCGGCAGGTGTATGTGCGGGCAAAGACGGCTGTCTCCCCAGAGATTCAATAGCTCGGGCGTCAGATCGCAGGGCTCCAGCGAGGAAAGGCGCAGCCGCTGTACCTCGCTTTCCCTCAGAATGCGTTCGACCAGCGTTTTGAGGCCGCCATCTTGCTCATAGCTGCCGATCCTGGTGCCGGTCAATATCACCTCTTTGTAACCTTCGGCTACCCTGGCTTTGACCTCATCGATAATATCGTTCTGAGAGCGGCTTATCTCATGCCCTCGAACTCGGGGCACCACACAAAACGTACAGGGCCGACTGCAGCCCTCCTGAATCTTTACCAGCGCACGGGTACGAAATGATGAGCTTTTACCAATATCCCCCGACCCGCAGCCACCACCATCGGTTCTAGCCCGGACTATCTCTGCCAGCCTTGCCTTGTCCTTGTTGCCCACCACCAGCCCCACCCCCTCAATCCCCCCGACCTCGGCAGCAGCCCGCTCCGCATAACAGCCTGCAGCTACTATCAGTGCATCAGGATTTCGCCGATAGGCCAGCCTCAACAGATTGCGGCACTTGCGGTCAGCGATATGAGTCACCGTGCACGTGTTCAGCACATAGATATCGGCAGCATCGTCGGGGGCGACTACCTTATAACCAGCCGCGACGAACTCGCGAGCCAGCGACTCAGTCTCCGCCTGATTCAGCTTGCAGCCTAAAGTCTGAAGAGCTACAGTCCTCGGGCTGGACCACCCCCCCTCGACTTTCACCTTCAAATCCTCCACAAGTTACCTTGGCCTAATTATATGTTGCCCTATCTCACTGCGTCAAGTTCAGCGTGATGCAACATAGCCTTCATTCGCAAGCTATTATTAGGTAATATGTAATAATTATGTTATTAATGATACTTGACAATGACATTATCAATAATTATAATACATTTCAGGAGGCTTAGCTATGGCGGCCAAGGACTATTATGCAATTCTAGGAGTGGGCAAAAACGCCAGTGACAAGGATATAAAGCAGGCTTACAGGAAACTGGCCCGCCAGTATCACCCTGACGTTAATCCGGGTGATAAATCGGCCGAGGCCAGGTTCAAGGAGATAAACCAGGCCCACGAGGTGCTCTCCGACCCTGAGAAACGCAAGAAATACGACCAGTTCGGCGAGAACTGGCAGTACGCTGACCAGTTCGCCAGGGCAGGAGGCCAGGCAGGCCCGCAGCAGCAGACCTGGGAGTTCAGGAGAGGTGGCACTCCCTTCGACTTCGGCGACATGGGCGGAGCCGAAGGTTTTGGAGATATCTTCGATTCTATCCTGCGCGGCTCCCGAG
>JAJYLC010000070.1 GCA_021787935.1 Chloroflexota bacterium
ACGCAAATGGAATGAAATCTTCGGCCGCTGGGGAACGGTCAGGACCGAATGGATGTCCGGGTTGCCTTCGAGTATGCCATCCGTTCCCTCGAAAACGAGCACGTCGATTTCGGCATCGGGCCAGGCCTGTTTCAGCATCTTAATTGTGGCAATCGCGACCGCTGCTGAGCCCTTGTTGTATTCGCAGCTTAGTGCGTGGTTGTCCAGGCTGTTGCTTATGAGAATCTTCATCGCGGTTAAACAGGCGTAAGGGTATTGTTCGGATTATATCATGGCCTGCCTTGGAGAACAAGGCAGGCCATCTGTACTGGTACTTGTGTGTATGGGTAGTCAGCGGGAACTGTTGCCGAAGTGGACCGAAATCTGAGTCGCTTGATATGATGTAAATGGGCTGTCTGATCTCAACCCAACGATTTGCGTAACCCAGGGTCTCGTTCCCTTTGAAGATATGCATCACAAAGGGATATGCGGCGTTGCATCATGGGACCTGACCTTATATGTAACCTTGCCTAGGCATAAGGGTAGGCGCAGCTGTCGGTGTGGGCACAGGCGTTGTTGTTGGCACTGGACTGATTGTATTGTTCAGCACAACAGAGTTTGGTCCTGACGTGTATATTCCTTCCTCAACGCCAGTGATTGTGTTGTTTTCAATCATATTGTGGTCGGAGATGCCGCCCTCGAATATACCCCCTGCTGCATATCCGTTGTTGTTGCCGTCAATATAGTTGCCATAGACATGGGCATCTCTCACATCGTCAAGGCATATGCCTATCGAGTGTGGCGTCCCCCTGCCGAAGTTATATATGTTATTGTCTGCCACCTTACAGTAGTCCGCATAATAATCCAGACCATTTACGGTAATCTTTTCAAGGAGAACCCCATGCCGTGTCAGCCCGCTGATATGGTTGCTTATTATGGTCACGCGGGGCACCCCGATAGATACAATGCCATCTCCATGGCAGTTGACAAGTGTATTATCCTGAACCGTTATGTTGCCAGCAGCAGCCAAACCCAGCTGATTTCGCAATACTATGCCGCTTTCATAGGAGTTCGTTATGGTATTATTCCCGATAACCACATTCCTCCCGCCTTCAATGTAAATGCCCACTTGACCGCATGTGTCAATGGTATTGTAGCTTACCGTTGAGTCCGGGCTACGGGATATGTCAATTGCACCGTAACCGCAGTTCTGGAAGTCGTTGTAAACAATCTGGAAATTCCTGGCTATGTTGCCTATGCAGAATGTGTCAAAGGGGCCATTCAGCCACCTGCATCCTTGGATAAGGACGTCTTCGCTGTCTATGACCGTGTCACTACCAGTTGTGGGTTCGCCGCTCACTTGCACATGAATTCCTTCAAATACGCAATCCAGAATTTTTATCTGATTACTATGGTAAATGTACAGAGCCCCTTGGCGATTACTGCCAGCTACGATATGAAGATCTTGCAGAACCAATCCATCCGCGCGATATGCCACGATGGCATCAAGGAGAGTTGAAGGATTACCGCAATCTATCTGGAGGTTCCTGACCTCAATGTCGCTGTGTGGCGAGGTGGAGTCTCGGGCATATAGCATGTATGGCTTAGTGGGAGGCGACCCTTTTGCCAGTACAGTAGAATTTCCCTGCCCCTCGATTGTCACACGGCGGGTCAGGTCAATATAGCTGCCACCCGAAATATTAAATGTACCGTCAAGCAACACGACCTTCCCCCCGCTGGCAGGGAGCGCATTGATAGCGGCTTGTATTTCAACCTGGTCATCAGTGCCGTCGCACTGGTAATCCGCTCCATCTTTGTTAGGGGAATTTGAGGCTGCCACTATCAGAGTCGGCATTATCAGAGTCGGCGTAAGCTTTAGTGTGGGCGATGGTGTGGGAGTTGGCGTAAACGAAGGTGTGGGTGACACATAGGCTGTTCTCGTGCAGCCCAGAGCGCCGAAGGATAGCACTATAGTCAGCAATACAATCAACGCAATTGCTGTCTTTCTCATTTCTCTGCTTCTGCACCTGTTGGCACCAACTCTGATTTGCGAAACTAAGTGTATTCGCTAGACTGCACAATTGTTCTCTCGCCTTTATTCTATCAGAAATCCAATATATTGCATGCCGTGCCTTTTTACGTTCAGATTGCCAGGTATTTGGCCAGGTGCAGCGTCAAATACTGTGAGGGCGAGAGTAGGTTGTTACCAATGAACATCTGTTAGTGTGTCACCAAAACCGCGGGCCACCAAGTCGCGAGCAGAACTGAAGATAAGATTGGATACCGTGAAGAAAAGGGCTCACCAAAATTGCGAATTGGTCAAGCAGTTACTCGATTGTACGTAGCTTAGTAATACTTCCTAATTACCCTTTTCATCTGTAGATACGAGATGACGAACATAGGGGATCGCCCTAACCGCGCAAATTCAACTGGTATATGCTTGAGCACCCCCGATGGGTAAAGGTATCGGGAAACAAATGACGAATAGTAATGCTGATAAATAGCCCAGATATAATCAGGTGCGTCCGAATCCAAGAAATAGCCATATGATTTCGCATCTCTGCGAAACAATCGCCTGCGGGCAGCCAGGCTCTTCTTTTTTCGATAAATCATGAGAGGCTGAGACTTAACTATCTCTCTAGGCTCAATGCGTTCTAAATTCATCACACCCTGCGACGTCATATTCGCCAGCAATTGCTCAGCCATTTCGTTCCTGGTTATGATTATCGAACGGCCAATCTTATCTTCTGCAAATCTAGAGTGCCAGGCATCGCCAAAAGAGATATCCGCAAACTCAGCAAACGCATCCGGACATATTGAGCAGCGGGGATGAACAAAGAAGCCCGGGCTATGCCAGGGCAGCCACTTACGCAGAGGTACAAATTTGCTCGCCCCGTCCTTCGTCTTGATTGCCGCCTTGCCTGGCCACCCGTAACCCCGAAAGCCGAACTCGGCAACATCTTCCTTGTTGACTCCGTATTTTTGCAGCAGGAGGTCAATCAGCGAGAATGTGGAGGTGCTTGTGCACCATAAGCCGAGGTGCAAAACTATCCTTTCACGTAATATTTTGTTCTTTGCTTCCGCTCTACGTATCCCGTGGATATGGCAGGGAAGCCCGACCACGGCGAACCTCTCACCCTTCTGGGCATTCAGTATTCCCTTCAAAGCTTGGTTCGCTGGCACAGGGCAGTATTTGGATCTGGCGGCGGAGAGTATTTCCTCTCTGGTTCGAGCGATAAACGGCTGTGGCTCGAGCGGTTTGCCCTCTCTAAACCTGGTAACCAGCGCCCCATCCACAAGTTTCTGCTCCAAGGCGGCGATAAGCAGCGCGGTTACCAATCCGCCTGATGCCGAGTTATATCGGATATCGTAATCTGTGGCATACCCAGAATAACAATTCAAGTAGTTACCCAGGAGAACATCTTCCGGCTCCTTGCCGAATATATCCAGGTTTAACTGCTTGAAGTCAAAAGGGAGCCCCGGACAGGTATCAAAGCATAGGCCGCATTCATTGCATTTTTCCCTGCGAACGCGAGGAACATAAAGCTGCTGGTGATGGTCTATCTCCATCTCCACAGCGTCTTTAGGGCATATAGCAACACAGGTTCCGCAACCGGTGCAGAGCCCCTCATTTACAACTGGTTCAACGGTTTTGCGCTTCTCCACAACATAACTCAGTATAGGTGGATTTCAAAGCAATATCAAGCCTAACTATGGTTCTCTGTGGCTTTGGCATGGTGCGGCCTGGACTTTTGTCATATAGGGTGCGTGTGGCATGGCCTAACCGATTGTTTGACAAAGTTGGGTCAGGTGTAGACGGGCCATCAAGGATTGGAGGTTAGTACTAAATATCGGCGACGGGTCAATCCTGGTGCGCCTTTGCTGGAACACCTTGACAGGAGGAAGTTCCTATCTGAGTTTGTGGAAGAGCTCCTCATTGTGGCCTATCACTATTACCACTTCGTGAGGTTTAATGGTCTGAGTTAGGACAGGTTCCAATGCTTCGTGGATGTCTTTCGAGCGCTTATTGGTATAAGCGCAGGCGGTTACAGTTACTCTTCGCTCTCGATGTGTCTTCATGCGATGGGCGCCAAAAGACGAGACGCGTAATAGTCATCAAGTGTTCGAAACCAGCCTTGGGGCCGACTAGCTTTGCCTTACCTAATCGAGGTTGGTACTCGATAGGGACCTCTTTCACACACAGTCTCATCCGGCTAGCTTTGATAGCTATTTCAGGCTCGATGGCAAAGCCACTGGCCTGGATATTCATACTCTCTAAGTAGGTTTTCTTTATGCCATAAAGTCCGGTAGAGTAGTCGCTACCCGGAAAGCCATAAATGTACTTGATCATACTCTGAAAGATCATATTTCCTAAGCGATTGAAAAGTGGTATACGATACCGTCCAAGTGACCGTGCGCCGTACACAATGTCGCTGAATTCAAGATTATCAGCTATCTGGGAAATAGCCTTAGCTGGATAGGTGTTGTCAGCATCAATAAAGATGACGTAATCTCCCTTGGCATGCCTTACGCCGGTCTTCAGTGCCTCTCCTTTGCCTCGGTTTGCTTCATGCTTAATAACCGAGCATTTAGTAAACGCGCACGCGACCTCTGACGTCCTGTCACGTGAGCCATCGTCTACTACAATCACTTCGCAAATGCCATCCACAGACCTAAACACGTTATCTAAGAGAGTAGGCAGACCTTTCTCTTCATCATACGCCGGAATTACTATACTGGTGGTGACTCCAGGCCTAGTCTCTGCTTGCTTTAGGATCAGCTCGCCCGTGGTAAAACTGTTTTTCATCTGATTCTCCTCACCAGAAACCTCTACCCCATCCACCGCTACGCATCCCAAGCTCCTTTTCATTCTGGTGACTACACAGGCAAGCAATGGGTGCGGATAACCATGTGGCGTATTTAAAAATACCATTGCCCAGTACTTTTGTCAACCATTGACAAGTACTTCTTTCTTAACTTATCTTCCTTTTTTGTCCCGTTTCTTAGGAGCCTGGGGTCTGGCCGCGGGCTGGAGCCCAAAATGAAAGAATCTATTCACCATCTTGCAGCAAAGTCAGCGAGCTTGGGCTTTAGGTACTGGTACTATTGTACTGAACAGAGGTTACAAAATAATAAAACTTTAGTGTGAAAAGTTACATAGTTGTTACATCTGGGGCGTTATTTCACAGGCTTCCTGTTCTTGTTTGCCTCCAATTTATTTCGCCAAGCAGGTACCCCAGACCCGTTGACGCTACACTTATCAGTATCGCTCCTATCTGACGAATGGCACCCCGTCTGTAAAAATTTCTTAACTTCTCTCGAATAGCAGTGAATAGAAGATATCTCAGGTAGGTGTTTTCTGTGGAAAGCGTCTCACTGGCTGAGCTTGAGGAAAGCTTCTTCACTATGCTTTTGTAGAACCCTTCATTGTATGAGCGTTGAGCCAGATACCTCAGACTAACCCGCCAGGAGGGGACCTTGTGAAAAACAACGGCTTCGGGTTCGTAGTGTATGAGTGCTTGTGGTATCAAATGTTTGATTTTTAAACAGATGTCGGCTTCTTCCCCAACGCCCTTGAACTTGCCTACTCTACCAACCTCTCCCCGGAAACCTACGGCTTGTTCCAGAACTGCTTTTCTAAATGCCATATTGCACCCTAGGACATTCCTAACTGCGTTTGCCCTCACAGGAAGTCCTTTGTAGGTGCAGCCCACAATCCAGTCAAGCTCTTCAGGAAACCATTTAGGGCGCTCGCCATCCAACCACCTTGGAACAGCCTTGCCTCCCACAGCAACAACCAAGGGATCGCGGAACCGCTCGGCCAGCTTTTCGAGCCACCGAATATCAGCTACAGCATCGTCATCCATGAAGGCGACTATCTCCCCGGTCGAGGCACGGACGCCTGTGTTCCTTGTCTCCGACAAGCCGGGAGCACCGCTATTAAGAACCAGTTTAACCTGTGATGGAAGCTCTGTTTTGAGTATATCCAGCAGTTTCTCGTTGTGGTCTACTGCTAAAATGACCTCATGGGGCTTGAGGGTTTGCGAAAATACAGAGTTTACCGCCTCGTGGATGTCCTTGAGGCGTTCTGTGGTGTACACGCAGATAACAATAGATATCATGGTCTTCTAAGTCTAATCTGGACCAGCTACTGCGTCAAGAATTGGCAACCCCTGGGAGAATGGTTACATAGAGTCGTTTAGCGGCAAGCTGAGGGCTGAATTGCTTGATCGAGAGGTATACAATACATTATCCGAGGCCAAGAGTGTTGACAGAGCAGTGGCGCAGGAATACAATGACGTCCGACCGCACAGTGCGCTCCGCTACCGGCCACCCCACGCCTGAGGCTATCTTGGTGCCCGGACTAACTTAGCAGGTGGCATCGTCCATAGGGACAGACCATAGATATACCAAGACAAGTAACTCTTAGGATGAGAAAGGTAATGGTGACTCTCAGTCCGGCTGGTCTACTAAAGCAGCATCGCTTAGCTTGCTGGATACTGTTGCTGATTCTCACTGCCGTCATATTGCTATTTCCCGTGCATTTGACGTATCTCTACCGTCCAATCCAAGCTCCATATATCTTTGACAACTTGCCCCTGTTCGGTGCCGTATTCTACATTTGGATGCTATTGCTGTTCCTCATGGTTTTTTCCAAGAAAGAATCCGGCCGCAAAATCGACTGGGAGAATGCAGCGCTGGCATGTTTATTTGGTGTGGTTTTTATAGCTTTTTGGGCGATTATAACGCCGAATGGGAGCTTTGCCGACGACATATATACTATGGGTCATGTCAGGTATCTGATAGAGAACGCGACTATTCCGGTGCACCATCTTAATCTGCACTATTTTGACTTTCCAGGGCTACATCTCTTGGGCGCAGCAATTACCGAGATCCTGGGCCTGACAGTTTTCCAAGGTAGGATGTTGTTCTTAATATTTAATGCGATGCTCTTTGGCAGTCTGCTGTACATTCTTTTGGTAAAACTTCTTGGCAGGAACAGGCTTGCCTTTGTTGGTGTAACGCTTGTAGTAATGGGCAGTGCATATCTCGTTGAGCAAATGCGCATATTTACGCCGGGTGTTTTGGGGTTCACCCTGGTGATTGGCTTCCTCTTGATGCTGGCTAAGTCTGAAGGCAATCTTTTTGGCAATACAGTATTGGACAGATTGCTTATGATTATCTTGTTTGCGGCAATGGTTATTTCCTACCTGCCTACATCCTTTATGGCCCCTTTAATCCTTCTCGGTGTGTATTTACTTTTTAGGAAGGGAACTGGCAAAGATGCGCTCAGTCCTATGACAATCGCTCTCCTCTTAGTTATGGTCATAGCCTGGGAAATCTATGGGACGTATTATGCGTTTAATAGCTTCGCATCGTTTTTGCCTAAGATGTGGTCGGATATTTCCCAAGGGGAATTCCTGACATATTTCAAAATCTTATCACCCGCTAACGTAGGGGGAAGACTTCCTCTTTGGGCGAACCTGACCCGACTTTTCTGGTGGGGTCTACTCGGCATCGGCACTGCCATTGGGCTCTACTACATCTTGAAGATCAAAGAAAAGACTTTGCTGCAGAAGATTATGACTGGCGGCTTGCTAGGGGTCATCGCGTTAACTATTATTGGAATGTTTGGCCAGCACGGTGGAATCCAGTTTACTAGGTATTTGCTGTATGCCCCCCTTTTCTGCTCACCGATTTTGCTCGTTTTTCTTTCCAGGCGCGGCATCTGGAAGAGACGGGGTCTCGTACTCGTTACAGTGCTTATCTTTGTCTTATGTCTTCCCACCTTTCTATCATCGATTAATAGCGTTTCCACCGATGCAATCTACTCAAGCGAGACGGCTGCTGGCTCTTTTTTGGAGAATGCCACCAGCGTTGGGAACGGAACAAATTACGATCTTTACAGCCCTGGAGGCGGTGCATCGATAGCTTGGGTTTCTTACTATGTTCCTGACTACCCGCTGATCGTGATTCCCGAGCAGACTTTCTACTCTGGCAGCGTCAATGAATATTGGCTCCGAGCTTACGGTCTGGTAAACGACTTCAAAACCGGAGTTGTGTTGCCAGATACGCAGAATGTGCTCATATTTAGCGAGAAGACTCCAGAAGCGATAGAGCACCTTTGGGGTGTTTCTCCTGATGACCCTGAGTGGAGCAAGTTGAAGGGAAACCTATCAGACACAGATATGATTTATAACAATGGTTTCATCCAGATGTATGTGCCTTCATAGGGTTCTGAAGAAGCTGCGCCTTTGTTCCCACACTGTATAGTTCTCCTTGGGATATTGGGAAAGACTAGCCGCTGCCATAGGCTAAGGTTGTAGAACTGGCTAGCATGTGAGGTTATCGCGTGGTCTTGCTAGGGCTTGTAGAGAAGCTAGGAGGGGATGTAGTCAGGCCAAAGGGCACCCCTGAATTGTGGCAGTTTCAATCTGGAGGCTGTGTAGCTGTGGAATATTCAATGAAACTGGAGCTGCCAAAACCATCGAAGATTTGACAATAAGTCTTTGCTCACTGTTCAGTACGTGTACGAAGCAAAAACGAATTACGATTCGGAGCGAATAGGGGGACAAAATTGAGCAATCGTTCTCGGCCACTTTTCTCTGAGCAGCATGATATCGATTATTGGGCATCAATTTATGACCAGCAAAGTTTTGTTGCATTTTGCTACAACGCAAGGATGAACAAAGCGTTGTCATGGTTGGACAGCTCGAATTTATCGGTAGACTCCATCGTGCTTGATGCTGGGTGTGGCGCTGGCATATTCGCCAGGGAAGCTGCGAAGCGAGAATATCGTGTTGTTGGAATGGATTTTTCTAGAGGTATGGTTGAGAAGGCTGCATGCATCTGCTATGCCGAGAGCAGGCGAAGCGTTCAGTTATTACAGGGTGATGTGCAGCGCTTGCCGTTTAAAAATTCTAGTCTTGACCTCATAGTAAGCCTCGGTGTAATTGGGTATTTTGGATCCGAAGAGAAAGCATTAAGTGAATTCTCTAGGGTTTTGAAACCTTGTGGCACACTGATCGTGAGTATCGTAAATCGGGCCCACCTAGTCCACTATCTTGATCTGCCGCGTTTCGTAGGGAACAGATTGAGAAAGGCATTAAGTCCGATCGGTGCGTCTCGGAGTAAAAAATGGGGGAAGTATTCGACTTCTGCTGCAAGAAGCTACTTCATAACTAGCTTTCGGAAGTCACTGGAGAAGCAAGGATTAGCGGTACTGGAATATACCACAATTCCTTTGGGAATGCTTACGCTCTTTGATCGTGATATTCCGCCAAGGCGGTTGAATACAAAGATAACCATGCTTCTGGAAAAGCCTTCAAATATACCGCTAATTGGATCTCTCGGAGGTGTTTGCATATTTAGGGCCACGAAAACCCCACTAGATCAGGACTGTGCCGTGAGCCTGCTCCCGACCAAGGTTAAGCACTCCACTGACGAAGGCAGTAGATAAAAAAATACGTTGGATGTTTGGAGTGCGTTCCTCCTTGCTGTGGGGAGGCAATATTGCCGGTGGGAGAAACATGTATGATTGACCAGGAGAAATGTGTTCAATGTTATCTACGCCTAAGGTCGGGGATTTGTCCAGTCGATGCCTTTGAGAAAGTCCGCTTGACGTGGCCAAAGATAGTAGATCACCCTTTTAGCTCCGCCCATGGGGCCAGGCTATTTTGTTGAGGTGATAGCCCTAATTTATGTCAGGCTAGTTGCCTGTAGCTACTGTATGCGGCCCAACTGTGGTAACGTGGGTGGGAACACCTGTAATCGTGTTATTTGTGATGGTGTTATAATCTGAATAAGCGCTACCCTCGGCAATCCCCACCTTGGCATTTGGATAGTTTTTACCGTCTATCTGATTGCTCTTGACCGCTGTCTGTTGGGTGTTGTCAATCGCCACCCCGTCAGACCAAGTCTCTACCAGACCGAAGCCCGATATGATGTTGTTCGATATCGTGCAACCATTCGGATAGTACACCACGCCGGCGACTGTAGCGGTATTAAGATAAATTCCGTGCCAGTTCATATCAGTTATCGTGTTGTTGGTCACTGTCATCCCAGGAACACCGATTACCCCTATGCCAAAGCGGGAGTTCGAGATAATGTTGCCGCTAATCGTGCCGTTGCCGCCTTTACCATATCCATAGTTGCCCTGTGAAATCATTACCGCAGCACCATTGGGGCAGTTTCTTATCGTGTTATTGGTGAACTGCACCCCAAGTCCGCCCTCGCTATAGATGCCAGAGAACCAGCTGTTGTATGCCCCGTCTATCGTGTTTCCTGATACTATGGCGTAGGGCGAATTGGCTACATCTATGGCAGAGCCAGCCACATTGTAGAAGTAGTTGTCTAGTATCCTGAAGTGCGTCGCCGTATTGCCCAGCGCAAACCATTGGTTAGTCACAGATGGAGTGTTCTTGAATGTGGAATACTGTACCAGCACATTGTCTGAATCAATGGTGCTAGGGTCGTTTATCATAACTCCACCGGTTATCTGCACATTTATGCCGTCAAAGGTGACATGGGTAATGGATATATTGCTGGAGTGCTGTATGAAGATGCCGGTCGTCGAGGTCGCCGCTATCCCATGAAATGTTATATTGGACAGGTTTATCCCGTTTATGTAGTAGGCCCGGATAACCTTAGCACTGGAGAATGACAGCACGGTTATACCTTCCCCTTGCCCTGTCAGGTTAACTGGGTTATTGAAGTTCAGATTAGCAGATAGAGAGAAATTCCCGTCAGAAAGAATGACAGGCTTGCCCGTATTAAGAGCTGCCTGTATCTCCACTTGGTCGTTCACCCCATCGCAGTAGTAGTTGCCGCTCATAGCGGAACCGTGTGCTACCACAGTCACTGCGGAAGAAATCGGTGTTGAAACCGGTGTGGGTGTAGGCGTAGGCGTGGGCGTTGGCATAGGTGTGGGCGTAGCCGTAGGTGTAGGCGTGGGTGTAGGCATGGGCGTAGGTGTTGCTGTTGACACAGGCGTAGGTGTAGGTGTGGGCGTAGGCGCAGCTGCTGGTGCAATTGCAGGCGCAGGTGGCGTCATTGGCGCAGGTGTAGACGTAGGTGTCAGTGTTGGCGCAGGTGTCGGCGTTGGTGTCGGCGTTGGTGTTGGTGTCTCTTTAGCAGCTATTGTTGGTGTTGGCCTGTGGGCTGATGAAGATGTATGTTGCTCCTTAAGCGTTCCGTTACCAATGAATTTACCTTTGGTGTTTTGCTGAGCATTCACCAAAGCAACTGACGAAATCGACACGAGTACAAGTATAACTAACAGCAGAACTGTTCGATAACTGCCAATCTTGCGCACCAAGATACCTCCCTGTTTGTTCTGAGATGAGACCCCGTCTTTCTACGTCCTGGCTAGATAGGTTCCGAATATTTCAACCGAGGGGACGCACTTGAGTGCCATAGCACTCTACAGCAATACAATGATATACATGATTATTGTGGGCTCGATATTACCTGAATGTACTTTTTTCCTTGAACGATGGTCTGCTGAGCAAGGGAAGCTGTGGTACTAGTAACCTGCCAAAAGAAGTGCAAAGAAAAGACGGGCGAAAGTGACTGCTTGTGAAGATAGATTGTGAAGATAGACCGGGAAGATATTGATGCTTGATGGAGTTGAGGGAGTTGTTATTTGGCCACGTTTCATCCGGGTCAGCTAACATGCGGGATAGCTAATTCGTAAAACAGGAGTCTATTGAGGAAGCTCTCTCCTTGAAGACCGAAGCTGTAAGAAGATAATTACCAGTGATACTACTGTTTGGCTTGAAAGCCAGGCTACTCCGGTACCCAAGATACCGATTCGGGGCATGAGGAACCAGCTCAGCACTAAGGTGACGACTGTGATGAAAGCACTCAAGTATATAACGCCTTTCATCTTCTTCCCCACCCTCTTCAGACTAAAGTAGATGGAGTTGATGCCTAATGGGAGCGCGGAGAGACCAAGAATCCAGAGCAGTTTGGTAGCATGTTCTGAATAGCCTCCACCGAAAAGATGCAAAATCTTAGCACCAATAAGGAAAATCAAGGCGACAGCAGGGATAAGTATCAAAAAAGTAAGCTTAAGGCTTCGTTGAAAGTTTTGGTGTAGCATATTTGTGTCATGTGAGCTATCTGCGAATAGTGATAGCGATGTGCCGACTGGAATCGAGAATAGGACAGAGGCTATCGCCCACGCGATGTAAAAAAAGGCGTTATCTTCGGCTCCCACCAGGTTCACCACCATAAGAGGCAAGATATAGGTAGGGGCATACCCCAGAAGAGCAGCGATGTAATTGGAGAGAGAGAATTGCACCATCTTGCTTACTGCATTCCTATCTATTGCTACTGAGGGGCGATAGCCAGCTTGTATTCGGGGGAGCAACAAAAGTATGGCGATCATGAGTGCTGCGAATTCGCTGAGCCCCCAGGCGGCGAAGATACCAAAAGAGGCGAAAAAGGCAGCGAAGGGAATAATTAAGGCAATCTCAATTAGTTGGTTGCTGAGGATTTGTGCCAGGTTGAATGCGGCCCTTCGTGCCGCGATAAATACTCGGCTAACAATCGCATAGAGAGTCAAAACGGCAGTAAATATGACAAAAGAGCTAAGATAAATTGGTTCTTCTCGCAGGAAAAGCAATCCTGGTGACCAAAAGCGAAGCCCTCCAATGAAGATAAAAGCAACAATTATTGATGCCAGCCCAGCGATCGTGAGACAGGAGTTTACCATGGTATTGGCCGCCCTGTTTGCATTGGGCAGAAATCTGATGATAGCGTAGTCCAGTCCCAGGGTAGCCAGCAGGGACAGAAGCATCATCGCTGAAATAGCGGCAGAAGCCTTTCCCACATCGGCAGCGGGATAAAGCCTAGCCGCCAACATCCAGAAGACAAACCCGAGGAGAGCACTAATAGCGTTGCTTATTATCAGATATATGGCGTTTCGGTAGAGAGAGACCTGCAGTTTTTGCCTCAGTCTCTCTTTGGAGGTAGCGATACCAATCATATCGCTCAGTAGATTCTTGAGGTCGGAACCCTGTCGCATCGCTTTAATCCACACTCGCTCCCAGATACAAGAACTACGTCTTCTGTCTTCTCCTTGCACGCACCAGTGAATTGACCCTTGAGAACAAGAACATAATTACCACTATTGAAACAAATGGTATTAGCCACTTACCCATGTTAAGAATCCAGAACCTCAAATGTACTTGACTAATCGAACGTTGTGTGCATAATAAGCGACCGGAGGGTCGCATGACTTCCCTTGTTGTAGGAGTGCCCACAATTGCATCGGCCTCTGCTACTGCTACGGCAGTAGTTGGTTTGATTATCATGTTAGTTGCTAGGGAGCTTCTTGATGCTAGCGAAAGGCCATACTTAAAGCTTGTGGCCAGCCGCTTAGCTGTTTTCGCAGCACCGTTGCTCGTATTCGTTCTCACCGTAGCAATAGTTGAGGCGCTAAAGGCCGCTCTTTAATTTTAGAATACGAAAGGGAATATCAGATATAAGCCTACATTGATAAGGCCATGACACAGGCTCACGCCCAGAATTGAGCCTGTTTTCTTCACTGTCCAGCCGAATAAGAGCGCGATCAACAAACTAAACACGAAATGCAATGCCGAGAGTTGCCCTATCTGGAGCACTGCATACAAAATGGCTATGTATACCCACCCCCAGTTACCTAACAGCTTTGCTGAGGCGCGTT
>JAJYLC010000071.1 GCA_021787935.1 Chloroflexota bacterium
AGTGACTCCCCACTTACAGTGGCGGGCCCGCGCCGGAATCACACCGGCTTCCCTATTCTCCCTGAAAAAGGCACCTGGGAAAATTCTGTTTCCGGGTGATAATACTACAAGGAGAATTATCTAAAGTCAATTATTTATTTTGGGCAACGCTTAACATATATTTGACAAGAACTCAAAATTTCCTTTATGCCATAGACAATTGAATAGGTAAAATTGCCGGGATACTGGTGACAACCGGGATATACGGAGAGCAAATCCGGTGTAAGTCCGGTGCAGTCCCGTCTGCTGTGATTCCTTCATCTGAAGGACGAGCCAGAACGCCGTAGCCGGTAAGAAACCTTCACGGAGAAAGGGGGGGAGAGTGTTGAACCAGACACGAAACCCCTTGTCAATCGTCGAGGCAAGGGGTTTCTTATTTTATCCCACAAAATGTTTTTGAAGTAAATTCTTTATGTCAACGAAACGAATTACGGTTTTGCTTATTATGAGTTTACTAGCATTTCATTTTAGGCTGCCAGGCAATACAAATCGAATGGACACTCAGTAGGCCCTTCCCTGCTCTCTGGCCGTTTATTATAGTGACTGCTTGCCTATAATGTCTTGCTCTTTGCTTGTTCCCTTCTCCGTGTTAGCTCGAGGGTCTGGCCACACACTTCTTTACAATGATATAGCGACTCATAAACATTATTAAAAAGCTTTTCCGAATCGATGCCTTGACATCCATAATTTGCTGGCTCTTTGGCAATGAACATGTTCAGCAAAAAATGATACATTTTAGGCTTGGTATTTAAGAAGCACTTCTAGGCTGCTCTGCCCCCTGATGGTTCTATCATAGGCGCTCCCCGCTTGTAATGCCCTGCTCTTCGCCTTCTACCTTTTCTAACTTACCTAGAGAGCCTCGCCATACCCACCTCTTAACAATAATATAGCGAGCCATAAACATTATCAATATGGCTATGGCAGCAGCCAATATGGGTTGCAAATGTCCAAAATCAACAATGAGGCAAAGTATTGCTATGTCCCCAATGACAGTTACTGCAACTGCGGAAAGATATCTAACATAGCTCTGACTGTATTTCTCCATATCGTTAAATGTCCACGCCTTGTTCATAAAATACTGGGATGTGGCTGCAATATAAGTAGATATCAAGAATGGCGGTAAATAAAAGTGGCTGCCGAGGAAAGTGACTTCTCTGTTAAATACCAATGTAAGTGGATAGTAGATAGCCATATTTATGATGTATCCTATGCCACCTACTATCATAAAATTCAATAAGCGATATTTATTGAGGTAGAAACTTATTGTCCTTCGGGGATGCCTAAAAAAACTACATATCATTTACCTTTACCACCGATTATTAGCATCACTTTCATGGCAATGCCATAGTGTCATCGTGAGCTACCATAACCCGATACAGGACTGCACCACCATGACTGATTAGGCGAGTCTAGAATTCTAGAATATAGTATATCAATTGAAGCAGTATGTCGCAAGAATTAGAATAACGAGGTACTGTTAACTAATCGGGTGCTTGACAAATAAATTGCTATGATGTATGTTATGAAGCATACTACAAAGCATATTAATCTTGCCCCTAATCCCCTAATAGTTAGGAAATGCCAACCTTAGAGCGAGAGAAAAGGAATAACTTGGAAACCGATGTGACGTTGTCTCCAGGAACGCAGCTATTTAGCCTCCTGGCCACCACTTACAATGCAATGCTGAGGGCTCGGAAAAAAGAATTGGAACCATCAGGCATTTCTTTCAGACGAACTACCGTACTGTGGTGCATACATATTATGGGGCGGCCAACGACAGTTGCCGAGATCTCCCAAATAATTGACCGTGACCATCAAACAACCTCACAGTTGCTACGGCGAATGGAGAAAGAAAGACTCGTGGAGCGCCACAAAGGTACCTACGATAAGAGCCCGATAACAGTAGTGCTTACTCCGAAAGGCAAACAATCTCTGCGCAGTACATTTGAGAAATACGAAATGTTTGATGAAATCGCTTCCTGCCTTTCCCCGAAAGAGTTGGACAACGTAATGGCGCATTTGAAAAAGTTGCGCGAAAAGGCCATTGCGCAAAATGCTCTATACCCACTCTTGCCTGCTCCCCTTGCCTCCAAACTTGGCCTGTAAAGCAGGGCATAGGTGCACAAGTCGGCAGGTGAAAAAATGGAATTTGCCTTAACACCTGAAGAAGAGCGATTCTGTAAGGAATGTACAGATTACCTCAAGAAACAGAGAACACCTGAGCTTGTTGCTGAGTTGGAAGCTCGTTCAGGCTACGGGGGAGGACCTGCTTACACGAGGTTGATCCACCAGATGGGACATGATGGATGGCTCGGGGTGGGCTGGCCCAAGGAGTACGGCGGGCAGGGGTGCACACCCATGGAGCAACACCTGTTTTATGAGATATGTTTTTACGAAGAAGTCCCGCTCCCTGTTTTGGCATTGAATACCGTGGGCCCCGCGATAATGCGAATTGGCACCGATGAGCAGAAGAAGAAATTCCTGCCTCCGATTCTTAAAGGTGAACTAGAATTCTGCATAGGATACACCGAGCCCGATGCCGGCACCGACCTAGCCTCTCTCAAAACATCTGCAGTCAAGGATGGCAATGACTATGTTATCAATGGCCAGAAAGTCTTCATTACCAATGCGAACTTTGCCGACTATATCTGGTTGGCTGCTAGAACCAATACCGAAGTCCCTAAGCATCGGGGGATTTCCGTCTTCGTGCTGCCCATGAATACCCCCGGCATTTCCATTAAACCCATTATGACCATGGGTGGTGAAAGAACGAATCAAGTTTTCTTTGACAATGTTCGAGTTCCGCAGGATTGTCTTATTGGTGAGGAGAACAAAGGCTGGAAATACATGACAACGCAGTTGAGCTTCGAGCGCATCGCGCTTGTTCCCTCAGCCCCGATGAGGCGTAATCTTGAGCAAACTATGCAGTGGGCGAAAGAGACCCGCTGCGATGGCAAACCCATCATTGAACGCCCCTGGGTCCGGCAGAAATTCACTGAGCTGCTGATGGAATTGGAAGTCCTCAAAATGCTCAACTACTACGTGGTTGGGCTAATAACCAAAGACGCACTCGTTTATGCCGAATCATCCATGATCAAGGTTTACGGGGTAGAACTGAATCAGCGGTTGAATAGTTCTTTGCTGCACATCATGGGCCAGTTCGGACAATTGCAAATGGGTTCCAAGTGGGCTCCACTCAAAGGAAAGGTAGAGCATGCACTGAGAATGGATATTGTGCTTATCTTCGGCGGGGGCGCTTTGGAGATTCAAAGGAATATCATAGCGATAGCTGGCTTGGGCATGCCAAGAACAATGTAGATTGCAGAAAGGAGGTAGAGTATGAACTCGAGTCAGGTGAAAGGTCTTGTCGGTAAGGAATCGAGCGTCATGCGGGCTCTCGATGTGGTAAGCACTTCTGATATCAGGCATTGGCGTGAACTCATGGAGGGGAAAAAAGATTCCTGGAACACTAAAGAGACTCCCGCACCTATGCTACTGGCCTGGACGATGGATCCTCTATGGCCGAAGAGAGTTGAGGGCACCGAGCCTCACCAGCAGATATTGAAACTGCTGGAAGATTCAGGTTATGACCTCCCGCTCGGCATCGGCCTTGACCAGGAATATCTTAAGCCGGTACGGCTTGGCGACAACTTAAGCTACAAGGTCAAGGTCGTCAGTGTGTCATCAGCCGAGGAAAAGATGGAGATGGGAAAGGGGTATAAGGTTGTCCTGAACTACACGTTTTCCAATCAAAAGGGGGAGGAGGTCAGCAGGCAGACCTATACAATCCTTGCGCTGCAAAAGATGGCGCTGAAACAGTAGTTGGCAAATTATCAAGGAGGTGGCATTCGTCATGGGAAAAGAAAACGACAGGGTAAAACCCTTCTCAGGTCCTCCTGAAAAAACACTGGATTATTCAAAGGTAGCTCACCTGGTGGGGAAGTCGTCACCATATCACGACCCGCACGATATAATAACTCAATCGGATATCAGACACTGGTGCGAAGTAATGCAGGACCCCAATCCGTTCTACGCAGATGAAGAATTTGCCAAGAAAAGCAGATATAAGGGAATTATAGCTCCTCCGGCAATGGTGCAGACATGGTCGTTGGATGACCTGCACTACGCATTGCAGCGATTTGTCGAAGGAAAAACACCTTTCATGGAGGACCCGCATAACCAGTTAACGGGCATCCTGGATGAAGAGGGCTACACCGGTGTCGTTGCTACGGCACAAGAGCAGACTTATCTAAAACCAATAAGGCCTGGGGATATTATTCGCACCAAAATAACAGTTGGCTACGTGGCCAAATATGACAGCTTCACACGTCAGGGAGTTGGACGCTACGTTGATATTTTGTATACGTTTGTAAACCAGAAAGATGAAGAGGTCTGTAAGGAAACGTTCAGAATACTCAAATACAAGCCGCCCGCAACTACACGACATTTATATGAGGGCTAAATCAGGAAAAGGAGGATAAGATGGCAAAGAAAGTGGCAAAGGAAACAAAGAATGTCTACTGGGAAGATGTCAAAGTCGGACAGGACCTGCCTGAGAAATCGCGCGTCATAGATACAACACTGATAGTCGCCGGTGCCATATGGGCTTCGCACGATTTTATGCCGGTGCATCATAGCAGAGACTTCGCGCAGTCAAAAGGAGCACCGGATATCTTCATGAACATTTTGACCTCTAATGGACTAATGGCTACATACCTGGAGCAGTGGGCCGGGACTGAGGCTGAGTTGAGGAAAATCAATATTGGCTTGCAGGTGCCCAATTTCCCAACCCCCGGCAACAAAATGGCGATGAACGCAAGGATTACCAAAAAATATAAGGACGGGAAAGACCATCTGATTGAACTTGCCATATCTGGCGATAACAGCATGGGTCCCCATGTTGTGGGAACAGCTGTTATGGCTCTGCCGACAAAAGGTTAGAGAGGGTTAGAAAATGACAATAAAAAACAAGGCCTGCATAGTTGGTATAGGTTCAACCGAATTCTCGAGAGTCAGCGGGCGCAGCGAGATCCATATGGCTGTTGATGCGGCAATGGCTGCATGCCATGATGCTGGACTTAAGCCTGAGCAAATCGACGGAGCAGTGAAGTTTGGCACCGCCGGACAGAACTGCACGGAGTTCACCACGGAGACAGATGTTGCCCGCTGTCTGGGGATTCGCAACCTGAGGTACTTTGTAGAAGCGCCCTGGGGAGGTGGCGCCTGCTGTGCCACAGTCCTGCATGCCGCTCTGGCAGTAGCGAATGGAATGGCTGACTATGTCCTGTGCTTCCGCTCCTTGAAGCCTGCCAGCGGTACGGTGCGCTATGGCCGCCCGACCAGGGTACCGATTGATGCTCACTGGAGCTACACCATGCCTTTTGGATTCGCCAGTCCGACCTCGTGGGTTGCGATGATCACACGAAGATGGATGCACGAGACAGGAGCCACAAATGACCAACTGGGTTGGGTAGCCATCGTCTGCAGAGAAAACGCCGTCCGGAATCCCAGAGCTATCTTTTATGGCCGGCCCATGACGATGGAAGATTACTACAGGTCACCCATGCTGTGTGACCCGTTTCGTATGAATGACACCTGCCTGGAAAACGATGGGGCCGTTGCACTCATAGTAACGACTCCAGAAAGGGCAAAACACCTGAGACAGAAACCGGCATATATTATAGGTGCTTCCGAAGCTACTGCATGGGACTCGTATTGCATGACCAGCTACTACCGCGATTATATAGGAATTCAAGAGATGGAGGAGGCCGGCAAAGAGCTCTGGAAACAGACAGGACTCACCCCCAAGAACATGGATGTGGTTCAGTTCTACGATGCCTTCACCTCACTGGTGCCCATGCAGATGGAGGCGTTGGGGTTCGTCAAAGTGGGCGAAGGGGGACCCTTCTGTGAAGGAGGTGACCGCATCCGGCCGACCGGAGAACTACCTATCAATACATCTGGCGGAATGTTATCCGAGGCCTACATACACGGAATGAATATGATTGCCGAAGGCGTGAGGCAGATCAGAGGTACAGCTATAACGCAGATTAAAAATGTGGAGCACGTCCTGGTCACAGGCGGACTCGGTGTTCCGACAAGCACTCTCATCCTGGGGCAAGGGAGGTAAAAATGGCTCTGGCATTGAATAAGCGCTATTTACAGTATTTCTACGAACCGGTTGCCGAATCTTTCGAAGATGGTTTCTGGCAAGCTATCAAGCAAAAAAGGCTGGTTTTCCAGAGATGCAAAAACTGCAAAGAGTTTCTTCATCCGCCCCGTCCTATGTGTTACAAGTGCCACAGCTATGACCTGGAATGGGTAGAATCTACTGGAAAAGGGAAGATTTATAGCTGGGTTGTTTTCACCAGAGAAGTACACCCGCTTTACAGAGTTCCCTTCGAAGTAGTGCTCGTGGACATGGAAGAGAAGGGGGTTCGTTTCATATCCAATATGGCCGAAGGCAAACCTGAAGACCTCCATTTTGGCATGCCTGTCGAAGTTGTCTTCATGCCCATAAACGATGAGTGGTCGCTCCCGTGGTTTAGACCGGTGAAATAGACATGGACTTTACACCCAGCGAAGAACAGGAGATGCTGAGGAAAACAGCGCGCGATTTCCTCAGCACAGAGTGCCCCAAGTCGCTGGTAAGGCAGATTGAAGCCAGCGATTTGGGCTACTCACCAGAACTCTGGAATAAAATGGCAGACCTGGGCTGGATGGGCCTCATATTGCCAGAGGAATATGGAGGAGCTGGGCTCAGCCTGCTCGACCTGGGTGTGCTCTTTGAAGAGTTCGGACGTGCTGCTGCGCCTGGCCCCATGTTCAGCACTATTGCTCTAGGAGCTTTGCCTGTTCTTGGATGGGGAAGCGAGGAGCAAAAGAAGGCGTTTTTACCCAAAGTAGCTAAAGGGGAACTTCTCTTTACTATGGCATGGGCGGAACCGGAGGTGACCGAAGACCCAAGGTTTGTTACCACCAGGGGCCAGCGGCAGGGCAAGAGCTTTGTCATCAACGGCACCAAGCTTTTTGTTCCCTACGCCCATGTGGCGAACTATATACTTGCAGTATCAAGGACAAAAGGAAATGCTGGAACCGACACAGGCATTACCGTCTTCGTGATCGATAGAAATACCTCCGGCATGAATCTTACCCCTTTGACCACTATCGCTGCGGACAAACAATTCGAAGTCAGGTTCGATGAGACCTCTGTATCACCTGACAGCATAGTGGGCATCCTGCACAATGGCTTAACTATGGTTAGAGAAACATTAAGAAAAGCTGCAGCCATACAATGCGCTGAGATGGTCGGTGTGGCACAACAAGAGTTGGAGATGACTGCAGAGCATACCAGAAACCGCACACAGTTTGAGCGCCCCATCGGCGCATTTCAGGCGGTACAGCATCGACTAGCCGATATGTTCATTGATGCCAGCGGCGCCCGATGGCTAACTTATCAAGCGCTCTGGCGTCTGAGCGAGGGTTTACCTGCTGAACGCGAAGTGGCGATCGCTAAGGCTTTTGCCAATATCGCCTGCCAGCGAGTTGCACTAAGTGCTCAGCAGCTTCATGGCGGTCTCGGCGTGGACGTAGAATATGACCTTCATTTTTATTTTCGCCGAGCCAAAGCTTTCGAATTGAGCTTCGGGAGCACGCCCTTTTACCTGGAAACACTTGAGGCCGAGATTAGGCTATAAATATAGCCTTCATCGTTATCATTCTGTTTTATCCAGTCTCAGTGCAATTTGCTTTTTCATAGGGAGAAATGTTTATGAAGGAACTCAAAGATTACAGCGGTAAGTACAACAAAGATTTAAAGTTCGAGGACTTTTCCAAAGAAGCGCTTATCCGACTAATCAAGAGCTATCAGCTCAGCTTTGTAGGGCTTATGGGCATGTGGAACACCATAAATCGGGAAAGGATAGGCGCTGAAGAAGCGTTCAAATTGGATGCGGATGTTTATGAAAGGATGGTTAGAAAATTCCCCCTTCCATTAGTGACGCAAGCCCTGAATATTCAGGGTAACGACGTGGTCACCATGCTGAAGTACTTCCAGTTTGCCCCGGACGGTGCCCGCGAGGGACTATACGAATGCAACTATGAAATCAAAAATAACAATCATGCCATAATGACCTTCACTAAATGTCCTTCCCTGTCCTATTTTGAGAGAAAGGGGAAGGACAATGATATAAACAGCCTCTGTGGACCCGGTGGTGTGGAGGAACGTGCCTTCGTTGAGCTATGTAAATACTTTAACCCAAAGATGAAATGCAAAGCTCTCAAGCTTCCACCCAGAAAGAACAAAGATGATATTTGCTGCCAGTGGGAGTTCAAAATCGAGGAGTGAAGAGATAAACGGAAATGAAAAGGAGGTTGAAATGCCTGATTTAACGTTCGACGCAGTACTATGCGGTGGGGGAAACAAAGCCTTGATGCTAGCCATGTACCTGAGCAAGTATGCTGGCATGAGCGTGGGCATATTCGAAAGAAGGCATGAGATAGGAGGCGGGCTGGCCACTGAGGAGACGGCAGCGCCGGGATTTCGCGGCAATACTCACGCTAATATAATCCTTCCCTGGTATTATGCGCCTCTATATCGTGATTTTCCCGAGTTCTGGGATTACGGCGGCCAGTATGACCAGTATCTGGTCAGCGACGGCGCGGTCTTTAAAAATAACGGGAAAGGTCTTGCTATCTACAGCTTGAAGGCTGATCCCAATGGCGAGAGAACCGCGAAAGAATTAGCCAGATTCAGCCAGAAAGATGCTGAAATGTGGCCTAAGGTTATCGCCCTGACCATCAGCGATGAAGTACTAAGAACCCAGATAGATAACATTTTCCTACCCCCGGAAAAGACGACGAGTCCTGAGTGTATGGAGAGGATGGCAGCCCCATTTGCGAAGGTTCTAGAGGCAGGCTTCGACCCGGACTCATTGGTTCTGGCTGCTACCCCTAAACGGGCTGTGAAGGAGTTCTATGAAAGCCCAGAGCTGCAATACTGCGTGGCCCGGTTTATTGTTTCGGGCTGCCGAAACGTCAACGATGTCTCAGCAGGAGCACAGACCCTGGGTATGACAGGTACTTTGCCGCAAATTGGTTTTGCCAGAGGTGGAACTCACCAGATAGCGCATGCCTGCCACCAGATCCTGGTGCAGGGTGGTGTCAAGTTCTTCACCCATGCTGAGGTGGCGAAAGCCATCATCGAAAATGGTGTATGCACAGGCGTACGTCTTACCGATGGTACAACAGTTCGTGCGAGAAAAACAGTTGTCAGCGCAGGGCTCAGTGCGTGGCAGCTTGTAGACCTGATAGGCAGGGATATAATGGGCCCGAAGATATGCCGCAGGGTGGACAATCTGTCAACCAACAACATAGGCAACTTGATGTGGTACGTCTTCGCCCTCAATGAAGCTCCTAAGTACAAGGCTGCTTCATTCAACCCCGATTTGAACAAGTGCGAGTGGCTCGGCCTTGCGGAGAGCGCTGACATAGAACACGTGGCCCAGGAATGCTACTGGGCTAATCTGGGCAAACTGCCTCCTCTGGAGGAGTGGAACCCGGTTATCTGGTGTCATAGCCTAGCAGACCCCTCCTATGCGCCGCCCGGAAAGCATGTGGCCCAGTGCGAGATGCAGGGACCTCGTGCCTCCGACCTGACCGAGAGAGAATGGTTGAAGCTCAAGGCAAAGTTCGCCGAGGACCTGATTAAGGTCTGGGGCGAATATGCCACCAACATAAACTATGACAACATCATCGGCGTCGATACCAACTCACCGTGGGATCACGTACGTATGAAGAACCTGGCGCCGTACGGCAACTTCGCTGGCATCGATATGACTCTGTCCCAGCTTAATGCCAACAGGCCTACTCCCGAGTTGGCCAATTACAGGACCCCGATTCAGAACCTATTTTGCACAGGCGGGTTCTGGCATCTAGGTGGAGAAGCCAGCGCATCCCAATCCTATAACTGCTACAGGATCATGGCTGAAGATCTGAATTTGCCTAAACCGTGGGAGGAAAAAGGAAAAGAAGAGCCAGATTCCCTGGTTGAGATGACTCGGTGGGCAATTAACAAAGCGCGAGAAGCGTTTAAGGCTCCAAAGTGATATGCCTTATCAACCACGGTTCATTAACTGGCTAACAAATAGACAAGTAAGTTGTTGGGAAAGGAGACGAAAATGTCGGGGCAATACGATGTAATCATCATAGGTAGCGGGCCCAACGGGCTGGCTATCGGAGCCTACCTGAGCAAAGCGGGACAAAAAGTCCTCTTGCTGGAGAAGAGATATGAAGCAGGAGGAGGGCTCGCCACAGAGCAGATAACGCTGCCCGACTTCTTCCACAACACTCACGCCATATTTCACATGATGGTGGACTATGCTCCCATCTATCCAGATTTCAAATTGGAAGAGGAGTACGGAGTCAGACACATACTACCTGAGCTTCAATGGGCTATGCCTCTGCCGGACGGGAAATGCATCTGTGTTTACACAGATGTGGAGAAAACCTGCGCTTCGATAGCCAAGTTCTCTAAAAAGGACGCCGATGCCTATCGCAATATGTACCGCGAATGCGACGAACTAATGAAAGAAATTGTTGGGCCCCAGACATATGTAAAGCCAGAGCCCGCGCCATTAGCCGCAGCGAGGATGGACCAGTTCCCGCTGGGCAAAAAGCTAACCGACTTTGCCGAGAAGACCCCTGACGATGTGATAAAGGAGCGTTTTGAGAACGATCACGTAAGGACACTCATGCTCTACGCGGTATGCCACTGGGGACTTGACTACAGCCAGTCGGGGCTTGGCTATCTGATACCACTCTATTTCAATCGAATGTCCCACTACCGTCTGACGGCAGGTGGCTCTCATAGGGTCTCCAACGCTCTGCTGAAAATAATCTTTGAAAACAAGGGGCAAATAAGACAGAACGCCCAGATAAAACGAATCATTGTGGAGAACGGCACAGCCAAAGGCGTTGAGCTCGAAGATGGCACGAAGTTCATGGCGAACAAAGCTGTGGCCAGCACCATAGACATACATCAGACCTTCTTGAAGTACGTGGGAGAAGACAAGTGGGAGAAAGACTTCGTGGATATGGTCAAGATATGGCAGTGGGAGAGATGGAGCCTGTGCGACCTGCACTTGGCTCTGGAAGAGCCTCCCAAGTTCAAAGCTGCTGAGCAGAACCCCGATGTCAATAAGGCCTTCATGTACGTTCTCGGATACAATAGCTCAGATGAGCTGAGGCGGGAATGGGACATGATGGAGAAAGGGGAACTTCCCCAGACTGCGGGGTATATAGCCAGCTTTCCCAGCGTACACGACCCGTACCAGGCACCTCCGGGAAGGGCCTCAGGGCTGTTATCTCAGATGGCTCCTTACGAACTGAAGGATGGCGGCTCCGGAAAGTGGCTGAAGTACAAGTTCAGGCAGCAAATTGCCGAGTATCAGTTGGCTACTCTACAAAAATATGCACCCAACATAACCAAGGATAAGGTGCTGTGGTGGAACATCACCACGCCAGCGGATATCCAGAACAAGTTCCCTAACATGGTCAGGGGATCATATAAACAGGGGATGTATCACCCATTGCAGATGGGCTATCTTAGGCCAAACCAAGAGTGCTCACACAATGTTACGCCTATAAAGAACCTGTTTGTAGGGGGAGCTAACGTATGGCCTGGAGGCTGTGTTATCTGGGGCCCGGGCTACGTTTGCTCCAACACCATAGCGGAGGAGTGCGGCATAAAGAAATGGTGGAAGGAGCCCGAGATGGTAACCAAGGCGCGTGCAAAGGGCTATATCCTTTAAGCGATCAAAAAAGCTGCATCCAGTACGGCCAGAAAGGGGGTTGTTTAACATGTTGATGAGGTCAACGGGTCTGGGCAAGACCCAACTCACCGGTATGTCAACGACGTAAAGCGTCAGGGAGACTACCTGATAATGTGGACGTTTTGAACCCGTTAAATGGAAGCTTAGGGTCGGAATAAGCCATCGTGATATGACGAAGGTTATAAAGAATTGCGCCAAACGTCCCATCATTTCGTTCATATTGTCTCCCACTCAAATGCGTAACAAGAGCCCAAATCATCCCGGCGACTTCTAATTAGACCTGCCACAATCATCGCAATTTTGGAGTTAGCAAGTAGGAAATTATGGTGGTAGTTCGAGCAAAGTACATTGCCTCATCAGGACTGATGCAAACAGCTTTACAACAGTAATGAGGAGGAGAAAAATGAGTAAATATCAACAAGTCCCCTACAAAGAAAGAAACCACGGCACCTTTGAAGAGGAATGGCTATGCCATAAAAAAATTTCGGAATGGTGGTACGCTACAGGATACTTCTACGATGAAAACAAGAAGATGTACTCCTTCCAGTTCACATTGATAAAAGCCCATTTATTCGGGATGACACCTTTCATCTTTATGGGCGCTGTAACCGACATAGCGGCCGACAAACACTATTACATTTTAAGGTTCAATCTTACCGATGGCAAAATAGTGATCAGCCCGGAGGTTGTAGCCTTTGGTGATACGGCGAAGGTGACCAAGGGAAATAAAAACATGCGCCTGGAAATGCACACGAACCAATTTGCCGTCGACCTGGAGCTCGATTACAAAAAGGGTGCTTTCTGGCACTGCGATAACGGCCATCTAATGATGGGCGTGGACAAACCCAATCAGACCACATACTACTATTCATATACCAATATGCCCACAAAAGGCACTCTGACCCTGAATAGCCAAACTTATAAAGTACAGGGAAAATCATGGTTTGATAAACAGGGAGGACCCTATAAGTTAACGAGCCGAGAAACTCAGTGGGAGTGGTTCTCATTGCGCTTCTTCGATGATGAAGAAATGATGTTGTTCACCTTCCCGCAGGACAACTACCAGGATGGAACCTATATCACTAAAGACGCCCGTTCCCAACGTTTACAAAAATATACTGTAACCCCGAAAAAATTCGTCACCGTTGAAGGCATGAAGTTTTCCAGCGAGTGGCATCTATCTGTGCCCGGCCTTAAAGAGGAAGAGTACGACATAATCCCATTAACATCGGGGCAACTAAATTTAACTTATTTTGAACTGCTGGCGAACATTTTGAACAAGCAGGGCAAACAGGTCGGACTCTGTTTCGCGGAACTGCTTCCCGGAGTACGCGGCAAAAAAATCGGAAGCGCTGCGGCACTTTTCCGTAAAGCATAAATAGCAAGACGGTAAGCAAATGGTCCGGATCGGCAGCACACGCCCTGCCGACCCCAAGACAAAGATGAAGCCTTTCTTTAATGCGCTAGAGGAAGAAGTGGCTGAGCTTTGGCCGGAGGTCACCAGGCACATAGAGAGATCGGAA
>JAJYLC010000072.1 GCA_021787935.1 Chloroflexota bacterium
TCTTTCTCCTTATTGCATCAATAATATGCATCGCTTTATTCCCTTCTGTTTTCGCACAGTTAGGAGGTTTTCCTCACGCAGATATTAAGCCCATCACCCAACTAAGCATACCTAACACGGACGGGCAAAATCTACATTTCGCAGCAGGTGGCGACGCCCAGTTCGGAGCAGGAACAAATAGTCCAGGCAAGACCCTTGCCATGCTTAACCAGATAAGAAATCCCGCCAACAAATATGATATCTTCTTTTTTCTGGGCGACCTGGTGGAATATGGATTCAAAGACAGCTGCTGGAAAGAAGCCTTAAGTGCGTTTTCTTCCACCGCTTCGAGCGTTCCCACCCGCTTTGTCCCTGGTAATCACGATACTATGTTTGGCGGGCTAAGTCGTTATTTGGCTTATTGCAGCCCACTCGCAAATGAAACACAAAGCGATTCAAGGTTATGGTACCGCGTTGATGTCGGTAGGGTGCATTTCCTGGTTTTAGACGTTGAATGGAGTGCCGAGACTTTCACAAAAGGTCAGGCAGACTGGTTGGAAACTCAACTTAAGAGTATACCTAACGAAGACTGGAAAATCGTTATGAGCCATGGCTTTTATTATTCTTCAGGCACTACATCAATGGGTTGGAACTGGTACGATAACCCTGAGACTATTTCTGCACTGGCTACGCTTTTTGAAAAGTATGATGTGGACATAGTATTTTCCGGACATAATCATTATCTGGAATACCTACAGCACTCAGGTGTAAGCTATGTAGTTAGTGGAGGCTTTGGCGGTAAACCTGACCCTCCGGTAACTTATCTATCACCGAGCAGCGTCTGGCTCCAGTCAGGTCAATCTGGCTTTGCAGATGTCACCATTAATGGCAATGAGGCAACTTTGAATTTTCGTGATCCTGATTCAAATATTCTAAAGAGTTTCACCATAATGAATCATTAAGAAAGGCATGAGCAGGAACTTCATCAACGGTAGCATTGATGTTGGGCATCGGCCTTCATAAAGCCCTTGGTCGAGCGTTCAAATTACCCCGCTACCAGTTTTGTTTACCCCGGTAACGTTAATAGGCAAGGGAAAAGACGTATTCAGGCACCCGAAGCTCACCACTTGGTTGGTCATACGGGGGATAATATGGCTTGATGTCTATTATCGGAGTCCCGTCCAGTACATCCAGACCCTTCAACTTTAAAGTATGACCATTGCGAGCGAGCAAGCGAACTGTAGTTAACCCAACTGGGTTAGGTCTATCCGGTCACCTGGTAGCAAGCTGGCCGAGAAGAGGAATATCCTTCCTTCCCTGAGGATGGCATCTCTGCCTGTAACGCCTGATCTGGTTCAGCCAATAAATCACGATAATATGGGAGAAATCCTCGATACCATCAAGACACTTTCCGCAATCCTTGTTTAACACTATCTCTGCTTCAACCTCAGTGAGTCCTCCTGTTTGAGGCTTTTTGATCGGTGATTTCACATATCCTATAGGCTTTATCTTTATGTTTCCTTCGTTATCTATCTGGTGAATAGGATGCATAATCTAACTCCCTTTGACTTAATAATATTTAATTATAACACTGTGACAACCTCAGCGGTATGCCGGCTATCTGCTATAATAAAGCCTGGATTTTGAGACTGCACTATATACGTGAGAGGGATGAACATGACCAAAGACCATACTATTAGTATCATCGTTGTGGGGGCATCAGCCGCGGGCCTTCGAGCCGCTGCACGCGCGAGGAGGCGGCTGCCTAATGCAAGGATTCTGGTAATTGACCAGGGTTCTTTTATCTCCTACGCGGGCTGTGGAATGCCATACTTTGTTTCTGGAGATATACAGAGCGTGGATAAGCTCAGGACGACACCCTATGGCCTTATCCGTGATGCGAATTTTTTTCGGGAAGCCAAGGGACTGGAAGTGGTTACAGAGACTAAGGTCGAGCGAATAGATAGAGATGCGCACAAGGTACATTGTAAATCGATGAAGACCGGAGAGGCGTCGGTATATTCTTACGATAAGCTGGTCCTGGCCACCGGGGCAAGGCCGATAGTGCCGCCAGGTGTTCCCGTTGACAACCAGCGTATTACTACTTTCAGGAGACTGGAGGAGGCAATTAGCTTAAAGAAGTCCCTGGAAACAGGCAAAATCGAAAAGGTGGGAATTATCGGGGGTGGGCTGATCGGGTGTGAGCTGGCGGAAGCATTTTCGGCTCTCTGGGGTGCCAAAGTGGTGCTTATTGAGGCGGCCCCCAATATACTGCCGGGCGTGCTCGACCCTGAGATGGCCCTGGCTGTAGAAGCATACTTGAAAAGCGAAAACGTAGAAATTCACACGAATTGTCTCTGCGAAGATATTACCAGGGCTGGAGAAAAGGTCACTATTAAAATAGCGCAAACTAACTTCGAAGTAGATTGCGCTGTGATAGCCGTGGGGGTGAGACCAAATAGCGAACTCGCCGCTGATTGTGGACTCGCTATCGGCAAGACGGGTGGAGTTGTTGTAAATGACAAAATGGCTACCAGCGACCCCAATATTTTTGCCGCGGGCGATTGCGTTGAGGTGAAACATCTGATATCAGGTAAATCCGTAAATTTACCCCTCGGCTCCTTGGCCAACCGGCAGGGCCGCGTAATCGGTTCCAACCTCGGGGGAGGAAACGAGTGGTTTGGCCCAGTCGTAGGCAGTGCGGCGGTAAAGCTATTCGATATGAACATAGCTGCTACCGGCCTTATGGAAGGCTCGGCCCGGGACGCCGGGTTCAATGTGGGTTGTGTCTGGGGCACTTTTACAGACAGGGCGGATTACTATCCTGAAGCGCAAAACATCCATTTTAAGCTGGTCTTTGACAGACAATCGGGACGCCTTCTCGGTTTGCAGGGATACGGCAAAGGAGAGGTAGTCAAAAGGGTAGATGTCTTCTCGGCTCTTCTCAAGAACGAGGGAAAACTGGAAGACCTCATGGATATGGAGTTTGCCTATGCCCCGCCATATGCTTCGGCGGTGGACCCGATTTATACTCTGGCCTGCATAGCCAGAGATGCCGTTCTGGAGGAGATACAGCCTATAGCCCCGGATTCCCGGTATGACGGGAGGGTGGTTATAGATTTGCGGAGGCCAGATGAGATGAAGTCCGCGCCCCTTCCTGAAAAAGATATTCTGGAGATTCCCTTCGAGGAGATCCGCAGGAGATGGGAGGAGATTCCGAAGAATAAGCCCTTGATTTGCATTTGCGCGAAGGGAGTCCGGGCTGCCGAGTCTGTGCGGTTCCTTAAAGAAAAGGGCTACTCCGATATCGTGTATCTGGGTGGCGGCTGCCTTATGAAACCTGGGGTTAAATGAGCAAGGAGAAACAATTAATTCTTCAGCTATCAGCACAAAATGAAGCTTGCAGCGTGCCCTGAGGGTGTTTACTTACTCACACTCGAAAGAGAAGTACCAGAATAGAGTACCCAACAAAGAAAAATACCCCGAGGCATAGACTATACCAGGATAACCGTTGCCTGGCTATGAAGCCCAGCATCATCAACGAAACTATGGTAGTGAAAAGAACACTCAAACGAGCGTGTACATCAAGAGCCCAAGAAGTAAGAAATAGCCCCAACGCGGGGTATATAGTGCAATATAAGACCTTTTCGCCCACGAGGGCTCCCACGCTCAGTGTATCTTTACCCCTATAGCCCCAGATTAAAGCACTTATAGTTTCAGGGATAGCTGTAGCTGCAGGTATTACTATGAGGGCTAAACCCATCGGGCTAACATTAATAGAGCGTGCAAGATCGTTCACCGACCCGACCATTTTTTCAGAACCTATATATAATAGAGATACTGCTATTACAAGCTGGACTACGGCTATAGCTATCTGGTTATGCACGGTTTTAGGCGCAATTCTGAGTAAGTAAGGTTGCTCGGCATCGTCTATGGCCTCTACCATTCTTCTTCTGTACATTAGCCACATATAGAACATAAAGGTACCTACAAAGATAAACCCGAAGATGTAATTCACAGCTTTAATGTGTATGATTGAGGGCACCAGGGTAAGGGGAAATAATATTGTGATAAACACATAAGGGATAATGAGGGTTTTGTCGATGACCAGTACGGCACTCTCCCTCCTTTTTATCAAATATGCCATTAGAACAGCGATCCCAACCAAGCCATAGGACAGGCTTGAGACCATGAGGGGCTCCCCGAAGATTGTCCCGATCCCTATCGCTTCACCTGACTTCTCAGTGTAGGCAAAGAGAGCAACTAAGATGACTATTAGTTCAGGTAAAGATGTGAACAAAGGAGAAAGAATGGCACTTACGAAAGACCCGCCGAGATGTAGTTTATAACCAGTCCACTCAATAGCGTTTACGAAGGTCAAGGCGGCTACGAAGACTAAAGCCATAGACCCCAGCAATATTAGAATTGTATGAGACACTAATTATCCTATTCTTTCAACTCTTGATAGAATATTTACATCCGGTGCTATCTCAGGCCTTTCGGTCTATTGCAAAACGGTGTCATTATAACTCATAACCAAGATCGGTACTAAATAGTTTTGTCATTTGCACAATTTAGATGGGGTTTTTTGGTATATCTTACGCTCACTGATTCACTGCCAACACAAATAATTTCAATTATGCTACCATGGGCTGGTTTCCGATATTGGTTTACGCTCGTTAGTATAGCGAACACCGTTAATGCAGTCATTGTAGAGTCCTTGACTTTTTGAGGATTCGGATGATAATTTGTAATAATGCACTTGAATAGACTTCTGCTTTGTTAGCGGCCTAGGAAGCTATTTTAGGTGATCTTATGGGAAAGCATATGAGGCTACTTACACGACATGTAACAAGAATACTGGTTTATGGGCTATTAGCAGTTATGGCTGTTCTGCCCTTCGCGACGTCGCACTCGTTAGCGTCTCCGGTCTCTGAAATCAGCTTGAGTAGCTCGGTGCAGGTTTCCTTTCCGAATTCGATAACTTTTGATGTAAAAGCGAAGAGCGACGTCAATATCACGAAGCTCCGACTGCATTACATTGTTGATGACCAGAACTATGCTGAAGTGGTCAGCGAGAGCTGGCCTCAGTTCACTCCATCAACATCGGTAGATACTCAGTGGGTCTGGAACATGCTGGAAAGCGGGGGACTGCCGCCGGGGGCACAGGTAGAGTACTGGTGGACGGCCCAGGACTCGGCAGGCCACAGCACGCAGACAGATACTTCGACAGTTTCTTTCGACGATAACAGATATAACTGGCAATCTATTACCACCGGGCCTGTTACCATATTATGGTATAGCGGAGATAACCAATTTGCGAACGCACTCATGACTGCCGCCCAACAGGGTTTGCAGAGAATTCAAACTGCTATCGGCCTCACCCCCCAGGGTCACGTTAGCGTCTACATCTACGGCAGCACTAGCGACCTGCAAGGAGCTCTGCTTTTTGCCCAGCAATGGGAGGGTGGCGTGACATTCGAAGGTTTTAACATTATCGCAATTGGCGTAGCCACAAATCAGTTGTCTTTCGGCGAGGGAGCCGTTCCTCACGAACTGACACATTGGGCTGTGCACCAGGTGACCTTTAACAACTATGGCGCCGGACTGCCCACCTGGCTGGATGAAGGGCTGGCTACATATATCCAGGGTTCTGTCCCCGATTATCAAGCAGCGCTCAATTACGCAATCAAGAATAACCAGTTGATATCTGTGCGCAGCCTGTCCAGTCCTTTCTCTGCGATACCAGAACAAGCCCTGATATCGTATGGGGAGAGCCAGAGCATCGTAACGTTCCTGCTCCAGACATACGGTAAGGATAAGATGGATCAGTTATTGAACGTATTCCAAGAAGGCGCTGGATACGACGATGCACTAAAGCAGGTCTACGGCTTTGACCAGGATGGCTTGGATACCCTGTGGCGGCAGAGTTTGGGCATTAACATAGCATTTAATCTCCGTCAAGAACTTGTAATGCCCGGGGCAGTTCCAGCATAGTTCGGCTGGAATCTAAACGATGAACGACGGATTGCAGAAGCGGAGGCTATATTGAGCCATAAGCTGTCTTTGGGGAACAAAGCCCGTAAAATAGTGTTGCTCTTGCTTTGCCTCGCGTTGATTGCTCCAACAGCAATAGCTTGCCGTATCGGCAGTGGCGCAACGCTGAACTTGTCTAATAGCGATCCAATCACACTTGACCCGGCTCTGGCTGCTGATTCCACATCAGACATGTACATAGTCCAACTATTCAGCGGATTGGTTAGGCTAGACCAGAATCTCCAGGTAGCGCCGGACATTGCTTCAAGCTGGGACATCAGCAACAGCGGTAAAACATACACCTTTCATCTGCGGCAGGACGTAAAGTTCGACGATGGGAAGCCTGTCACAGCAGCCGATTTCAAGTATTCCTGGGAGCGCGCATTGAGTCCGTCAACTGGTTCATCTACGGCCGGGACATATCTAAACGATATTGTAGGGGCTTCAGATGTGCTCTCAGGAAGAACCACACAGCTAAGCGGTGTAAGCATACTGGATGACTATACTATTCGGGTCACCATCAATGCACCGATACCTTATTTTCTGGAGAAGATGGCATTTCCAACCGCTTATGTTGTGGATAAGGCAAACGTTCAATCGGGCAGCAACTGGTGGTTGCATCCCAATGGCACAGGGCCATTTAAACTGCAACAATGGCAGTCAGGCCAGGTACTCATTCTGCAACGAAATGATAATTACTACGGCGAAAAGGCTCAGCTAAACAAGGTGGTATTTATACTGACCGGTGAAAATCCGATGGGGTTGTACCAGGAAGGAAGCATAGATGTATCACCTGTCAGCGCCGATTATATGGGGTTGGTGACCGACCCTAACAACCCCATTTCAAAGGAGCTAGAGGTATTCCCTGAATTAAGCTTGACCTATATTGGTTTCAATGCTTCCGAGCCGCCCTTTGACGATGCAAATATTCGCCAGGCCTTTTCGTATGCGGTTGACAAGGAGAAAGTCATCTCTCTTTCAGCGCAGAATATAGTATCGCCCGCATATGGAATTCTTCCACAGGGAATGCCCGGGTACAACGCCAATCTCAATGGGCTGCAGTTCGACCCTGAGAAGGCCAAGGAACTCATTGCAGCCTCGAAATACGGTAATGTTTCCAATCTACCTCCGATAGTGTTGACCGTAGCCGGTGTGGGCGGAGGTATCTCCGGTGTGGTTGGAGGCGTTATCGAGGAGTGGAGGCGTAACCTTGGCGTTGAGGTGACTGTCAGGCAATTGGAGCCAGAAATATTCCTCTATAGAATCAATCAAGAGAAAGACCAGCTATTCTTAAATGGTTGGATTGCGGATTATCCCGATCCCCAGGATTTCCTGGATCTGCTGTTTCACACCGGGGCTCAAAACAATATAGGAAATTACAGCAATCCTCGCTTAGACTCTTTACTTGACCAAGCAGCGGTTGAACAGGATCCCAGTATCCGTTTACAGACCTATCAAGCTGCCGAACAGTTGATAGTGCAGGATGCTGCAGTGCTCCCGCTATTTTTCGGCCGCAACTATGTTGTGGTCGAGCCGTACGTCAAGAATTACGTGCTGAGCCCCCTGGGTTATCCTCTGCTCAATAAAGTCAGTATTCAGAGGTGAGCTAACCGGGGAACGGGTTTGAGGATGAGGAAACCGCCGCGCTGATTGTCCACGGAGCCATAAAACTCGTGAGGAGGTAATTATATGCCGAAGAGTTTAAAGATATCTGTGATAGTTGTCCTGTCCATCGTAATGCTTTCCCTGGCATTTGGAGCGGGATGTCTTGTGCCTTCATCTAGCGGACCTAACACGCAGTTGCTGGACCAGGCGTGGTCCACTATAACGCAGTATTATGTGGTACCCTCCATAGCAAACTCAACCACTCTTAACGAGGGAGCGGTAAAGGGGATGGTGCAGGCATTAAATGACCCTTATTCGGCCTACCTTAGTCCCAGCGAGTACAAATTGGCCCAGAGTGGTTTGGCGGGCACTTTTAGCGGCATCGGTGCCCAGGTGGGCTTGAACAGTGCTAACCAACCGATTATTCTGGCTCCCTTACCGAATTCCCCGGCCGCAAAAGCCGGTATCAAGAGCGGAGATGTGATTCTGGCCGTGAACGGTGAGTCCACCAAGGGTCTGAGCTTAACCCAGGTGGTACTGCTTGTCCGTGGTCCCGCTGGGACAACAGTTAAACTGCTTATCCAGCATGAAGGCGAGACTACGCCCGTTGAAATAGATGTAGTCAGGGCGCAAATTAGTTATCCCAGCGTTACCTATCAGATGATGGGCAATATATCTTATATCGACATCACCAGCTTTGACCAGAATACTAACACTGAGCTTAACGCAGCTCTCCAGGCGCTGGACCTAAAAGACAGCATCGGCATTATCCTGGATTTGCGCGACAACCCCGGCGGCCTTGTAACTGTGGTGGTGGATGTCGCCAGCCATTTTATTAAATCAGGCGTAATTGTCACCCTGGTGAACAACAAAGGTGATCGTTCTTCTCAGTCGGCCAATCCTAATGGCGTTTACACTGACCTGCCCATGGTGGTTTTGGTAAACCAGTATACCGCAAGCGGCAGCGAGGTCCTCTCCGGAGCCTTACAGGATTATCATCGGGCCACTATTGCCGGCAACACTACTTTAGGCAAGGGAAGCTATGATTCCTTCTTCCAACTCAGCGATGGTTCGGCCATATACTTGACTATCGGCCGCTGGCTGACGCCTGACGGACGGGAGATTGAAGGGAAGGGTATAACCTCGGACTATGTGCTGACACAGCCAAATTCCCAGTGGATTCAGTGGGCAATCAATTTCTTAAACACAGCCCGGTAATAATGATGTGAGCGCGTTATATACGGTATGCTTATGACCTCGACTTTTCCGGTGAAGGGCCGCAGAAATTGTGAAGAATCTTGAATTTGACCGATCGCCGCAAATATCGGATAAAACGGGCTATAACTTTCGCACTAAGCTCGAAGAGCACAATTTGTTGCTAAAACCAATCTCAATTGAGACCCTTCAGGTGAATGTTACGAGGTTGTGCAACCAAACGTGCAGCCATTGCCGTGTTGATGCTTCACCGCGGAGGACCGAGCAGATGGACCGCCGTACCGTTGATCGCTGCCTTGAGATACTGGAGCTTAATGACTGCATTAACAGCCTCGATATAACCGGCGGTGCGCCCGAACTCAATCCTGACTTCGATTATTTCGTGGCCGAGTCCAGGAAGTTGGGTAAGAAAGTAGCGGTGCGACATAATCTAACTGTTACGTTCGATGGCAATCCTCAGACCGGCGAAGTGAAAACCTACCTGCCGGATTTCTTCGCTGAACAAAAAGTTGAGATAATGGCATCGCTGCCGCACTATCAGAAGAATCTGCTAGAAGGACAGCGTGGGCCTGGCGTTTTCCGCAAAAGCATAGAAGCCTTGCGGCTTTTGAACGCACACGGATACGGAAAGGCTGGCAGTGGACTGATTTTGAATTTAGTACATAATCCGTCCGGCACATCGCTCCCCGCAGAGCAAGCAGTCCTTGAAGCTGAGTTCCGACGGGAGCTCTCGTCAAGATACGGGGTTGAATTCAACAGCCTGTATACCATGACTAACGTCCCTCTGAAACGATTTAAGGGGCAGTTGAGACTGTCGGGCACCTATGATAGCTACATGAAGACCCTGGTTGATGCCTTCAATCCTGCTATTGCGAAAGTGGTGATGTGTCGCTCAATTATCAGTGTCGATTACAGCGGCAGGTTGTATGACTGTGATATTAATCAAGTACTCGATATGCAGATTACCGGAGAAGGCCCTATGACAGTCTTCAACTTCGATCGGGATACCCTTATGGCTCGGAACATTAAGTTTGCCGCGCACTGCTTTGCCTGCACAGCAGGCGCGGGCAGTGGTTGAAGGGGTAACTTAACCACCGCAGTTGCGGTGAATTAAGAGGAAGCCATCAACCTGGTACGGCATGCCCCGCCAGTAACTCTTATCAGACCTTTTTGAATGTCAGCACGTAGTGCATGAAACCGCCGTGTGAGCTAACCAATTCCAGGCCAACCTGGCTGCACCATTTGATGACAGACTTCTTGCGTGGGTAGTCCGGGTCGGGGAATAATTCGCCTACAGACAGCAAGCCATTGTTCTTAAGGACACGTCTAACTTCGGATAGCGCCCTGTTCTTATTCGGTATTTCCCCTAAAACAGCGACCATGAAAACCAGGTCGAAACTATTGTCCGGGAAGGGGAGGCTGTGTGCCGGCGCAACCTTTGTGGTTGCTGTGGTTATGCCTTCTCTGCGAAGCCTGCGATCTAGTTTCGAAATCACGCTTGGCTGTATGTCTACAGCGAAGAGTTTTCCCGTGCTGCCAGCTCGTTTGGCTGCCTCGATAGTGAAAGTCCCCGGCCCGGGGCCTATTTCAAGAACCCACATGCCTTCTCTTATGCCTGCCCAATCGATTATTTCTTTCGGAGGCTGGAAGCTTCTCCTCAAGGGGTTATCAATGAGGAACTCGAGTAGAGCAGGTACAGGATAGTGCACAAAATGCTTAAACGTCCGGTGTACGACTACCCAGTAGAAAATACCACCGCATGATACAACGATTATCCACAGGATTACATTAACTGCCAGAGAATGGCCGAATAGCATCTGAGGATTTCCTTAGAAGCATAATATTTTTGAGTAGAGCTCCTGTCAAGATATTCGTAAAGCTTGCTTTGCGAAATTCACAGGCAAACTGGCAAGAAACCTGTTAAACAATTGGCGAAAACCTCTATATTGCTACAGAAAGCAAGCTAGGGTGACACTGAATAGCGCTTTATTCACACTTCCTCAATAAAGTTTACCTTGCTTCTATGCTCCTGGCCTGACATCACTTATCCTCCGAATTTTGGCAGCAAAGGGTGCCGGAATCTTGCTTCGCCGCCAGCGAAATGTTATGGTGAATTACAATGGCTAAGAAACTCCGGCCCGATGTATTTGACTGGACACCACCTGAGTATTACAATTGGCGCAGACTTTGGCAGAGCGAAAAATCGAATCATTATACTGGATAGGGTTATCCAAGACGGTTCAAGAAAATAAGGGAAACAGCACGCTGGTTATCTAGCAGTAGGGGGAGGGATGAACCATGAGAATTGAAGAGTTACTCCGGTTAATGGTAGATAAAGGGGCTTCCGACCTGCATCTAAGAGTGGCTAGGCCGCCCACTATCAGGATAGATGGCGTTCTCCAAATAGTGGAAGGAGTGCCCAATATCACGCCGTCGTATCTTAAGGGCGCTCTGGAACATGTAACCAATGAGAATCAGAGACAGACCTTTTACAATGAGATGGAGTTGGATCTGGCGTACAGCATACCCGGGGTGGCTCGCTTCAGAATCAACGCATTTATGCAGCGCGATACAATCAGTCTGGCCGTCAGGCGGGTACCGTTCGTGGTGCCCACTGTGGACGAATTGGAACTTCCCTCGATCTGTAAGACCCTGGCGCTGAGGCCAAGGGGCCTGGTTCTGCTAACCGGAAGAACCGGAACCGGAAAATCAACCACGTTAGCCTCAATGATTGACCACATAAATAAAAACGAATCACGGAACATAATAACCATCGAGGACCCCATAGAGTATGTATTCCAGGATGATAAGAGCATGATAGCGCAGCGAGACCTTGGCTCAGACACCAAGTCCTTCGGTAATGCTCTGAGGCATGTACTGCGTCAGGACCCCGATGTGATCCTGGTCGGGGAAATGCGGGACCTGGAGACAATCGCGACAGCTATAACTGCTGCTGAGACAGGGCACTTAGTGTTGAGTACCCTGCACACCCCGAGTGCACCCCAGGCCATAGACCGTATAATTGATGTTTTCCCGCCCCACCAGCAGGAGCAGATAAGATTACAGCTATCGCTGGTGTTGGAAGGCGTGCTCTCCCAGGTTCTATTGAGAAGGGCAACGGGGCGTGGGCGAATAGCCGCAGTTGAAATCATGCTTGGGACCGATGCCGTACGGAATATCATTCGTGAAAGTAAAATAGAGCAGATGCCTACCTACATGCAGACCGGCAGTCAGTTCGGCATGCAGACTATGGACCAGGCGCTGCAGAACCTGGTAAGATCGCATGTGGTCACGGCCGACGAAGCGTTACCCTATTGCACCAAACCTAGCGAGCTGCTGCGCGCTTGGCCTGCGTCCAGCTTGTAGGCAAAGACACTGCATTTTGTACTCAGGATGGCTAAAAAGTAATAAGTGCGGGTCTATCAAAAGACCACCTGCCGACCATTAGCCTCTGCCTGAGATTTACCTCACTCTCAAAGATTGTTTCCTTATCTAAAACAGTGGTATCATCGTTAATGGTCGGAATTTCCCGCGACAGGAGGACAGAATGCCGAAAGCGCCTGTGAACGGAGTCAGTATATACTATGAAGTTCAAGGCAAGGGAGTGCCGGTGGTTATGATACAGGGCTTCGGTGGGAATCATCAAGCCTGGTTTTTTCAGATACCTGTTCTCAAGAAGTACTACAAAGTGATAGTCTTCGACAACCGGGGCATTGGGAAAAGCAGCAGGTCAGGCGAACCCTATACTATAAAGACGATGGCGGACGATGTCGTCGGCCTGATGGATTATCTCAATATTGATAAGGCTCATGTTCTGGGGCTGTCTCTGGGAGGCATGGTAGCGCAGGAGGTCGCCATCTCTTATCCTGAGAGAGTGATAAAGCTTGTCCTAGGCAGCACCTTTGCCGGCAGGGAGATCAACGATGTCCATCCTGAGATGATAAAAGCTCTTGGCATTCGGGAGGGCGATACTAGTGTTGATGTTAGGAATATCGATTTCAGGAAACTGATGAATTTCATGGTCTCTTCAGCTTTTAATAAGAGATTGCACAGGACGGTATTTCTGACCCTGTCGAAGCTTAGTATGAAATCAATCGATGCAAGCGGTTATTTGGAGCAGATGGCGGCTGTCACCAGTTACACTACGCTGGACAGGCTACACCAGATAAAAGCGCCAACGCTGATAATAACAGGTGCCGGGGATAGACTTATATCGCCCGATGCGTCTGATTTGCTTGCCAGCCGGATACCCAATGCCATGTTGGTCAAGGTTAAGGGCGGTTCCCACGCCTTCTTTATGGAAATGAGGGGCAAGTTTAATAAGGAGATACTGAAGTTTTTGAGGAACGGGTAAAAAATGAGGAGGGATTGTCATGAGTTACTGCTTTAGCAAGACCTTGAAGATTTCTTTCGAGGAGGCTGTTGCCAGGGTGACCGAGGCGCTGAAGAAGGACAGCTTTGGCATCCTCA
>JAJYLC010000073.1 GCA_021787935.1 Chloroflexota bacterium
TGTCCACTGGAGCAGGTCAGATGTAGACATCTGCCCCGAGGTACGCATGCTGGGTATCATTCGCCTCCCGGACGAGCCATTCACAGCCCTGTAGACGACAATATAGCTGGCAGCTCCTGTGGCAACACCCATAGCCGCACGCATGACCATGGCGCTGGGCGCTGCACCCCAGCGGCATTCGCCAAAGTAGGTCAGATTCCCCATTCCCATGGAACTGGTAATGGCATGTTCATCGGAGGCGTCATCGGTTTGCTTCACCAGACCATCAACATCATCAGTCGTTAGTCCGGCATCATCGAGGGCTGCCTTTATGGTCTCGCAGGCCATCCGCAACTCAGTTTTCTGAGAATCCCTGGAGAAGCTGCTTATCCCAATACCGACGATAGCCGCTTTATTCTTGATATTTCTCAATACGCTCATCGTATCACCTTCGTCTCAGCTTCCCTTCTTTTAAACTTGGGAAGGGTGAGGTCGTCTGCTATGTCATCGAAAACCACTTCCACCGGCATCCCGATATGTATGTCCTCCTTTTTTGAATCATACATATTGCTTAACATGCGCACCCCCTCCTCCATCTCCACCACAACCACCAGGTAGGGGACTTTTATCCCGGGGTACGCAGCATTGGCATAGACGAAATTCACCCAACTGTATATAGTGCCCTTCCCTGAGGAAGGCGCCCATTCTTTTTCTGTAGAGTTGCACCTGGGGCACATCGGTCTCGGCCGGTGTACCAGCAAGCCGCAATCCTTGCATTTCTGGAAGATAAGCTTATGCTGTTTTACAGCTTCCCAGAATCCCTGGTTGTCCAAATCAATATGGGGCCGTAAAAGCGGGATTGCCGGATTGTATTCCATTACCATCTGTTACCTCCTCAGAAGAAGGGCGCTGGTGGGTACGCCCAGACCGCCGGTGACTAGGCTAAGTTCGGCATCTTTTACCTGTGAGGTGGAAGTACCCCTTATCTGCCGCACCGCCTCCGCAATCAAATTCATGCCGTGGATGTAAGCCTCCGACAGATGCCCTCCGGATGTGTTGCAGGGGACTTCTCCTCCTGCCCTTATGCGGTCTCCTCCTTCGCAGAAAGCTGCTCCTTCACCCACACCGCAGAAACCATATTCCTCCAACTGCATCGGAATGAGGGGGCTGAAGGCATCGTAAAATTGCACAACATCTACATCCTTGGGAGTTATGCCTGACACCCTCCAGAGCTCCTGCCCTGCATACCAGGACTCGGGGATGCCCGAGATTCTCGGCCTGTATACGCTTGTCATCATCTCTCCCTGTGTAGCTATGCCCTGGGTGGCGCCCAGGAGGATGGCAGGCCGCTGCTTCAGGTTTTTTGCCCTTTCAGTGCTGGTCACAATGATTGCTACGGCTCCGTCGGTATCGACGCAGCAATCGAAAAGCCGCAGAGGTTCCACGATCATCCTGGCTGCCCTGTAGTCTTCCAGGGTGAGCGGCTTGCCGTAGAACATTGCCTTGGGGTTCCGGCAGGCATTCTCTCTCAACACTATGCAGACTGAGGCCAACTGGTCGCTGGTAGCTCCGAACTCATGCATATACCTGGTTGCGAACATGGCAACCCAGGAAGGCGGGGTGGCGAAGCCATAGGGCATAATGGAGCCGTAGTGGTCATTGGGCGAGACCATCACCTGTTCTACGCCGGGTATGCGGCCGTAGCGGCGTCCGGAGCGCTCATTCATGCCTCGGTAGCAGACAACATATTTAGCTGCACCGGCAGCAACAGCGGTTGCTGCATGCAGGATAGTGGCGCAGGAAGCGCCACCACCCCAGCCGCACTCTCCGAAATAGTTCAGCCTGGGGATTCCCAGGGAGCTGACGATATGCATCTCGTCCGTGTAGTCCATGGCGAACTTGACCAGGCCGTCTATCTCCTCGATTTTCAGCCCTGCGTCATCAGCCGCCGCTTTTATGGCTTCACAGGCAAGCTGGCACTCGCTTCTGCCGGAATCACGGGAGAATTCGGTTGCTCCTATCCCCACAATAGCGACGTTGTCCTTTATTTTGTACTCCTCAGGTCTCGGCCTCACCGTTGTCCGATACCTTCGGGCAAGATACTGGTCGAACATTGACATTTAGTTGCCTCCTTAGCTCTTGGCAGGCAAAATCATGGTTACGGTGCCCCAGGCGTGTGGCCCCGCGGCTACCGTCAGGTTGTACTCGATGTCTATCAGATGGTTCTCTCCCTCGGTGTATTTCTTAACCACTTTGCCGTTGCTGGTCAGGGTGTCGCCGGGATAGCAGGTGGCTCCGAGGCGAATCACCATCTTCTTCAGTTGGCCCTCGGGGCCGCTCCAGTCGGTCATGTACTTGCCGATGAGACCGCCCGTGGTCAGTATGTTCAAGAAAATATCGTTAGCTCCTGACTTCCGGGCTGCTTCGTGGTCATGGTGTACAGGGGTAAAGTCCCTAGTCGCAATAGCTGTTGCAATAACTGTAGTACGGGTGATATCACGCTTCTGGGTGGGGAGTTCGTCTCCTTCTTTGACCTCATCCCAGTGGACTGATTTCCAAGCCATAAAAGCCCCTTTCCCGATATTACTAAACTGCCGGTTTGAATTTGAGGATTGTGAAAGACTGCAGGCAGACCACTTCTCCTTTCTGGTTGGTATACGTGTATTCGGAGGTCAGGAAGTGACCCGTTCCGAGTCTGGTTGTTTTCTCAGGAGACACGCTGACAAATTTCAACTTGTAGCTCAGACGGTCACCCAGCCGCATGGGGTGGAAGTATTCCTGTGAGGTGGTGGTGGCTACCACGCCGTGATAGCCAGCTTCGTCCATCATTCTCACGGCCCTTGCCTGCGGGTCCGGCATCGTCCTCTTTGGCCACAGCGGGGGCATGCAATAAGCCTGCACCATCTGAGCCGGAGCGATGATGCCGCCGTACCGGGTGCTCCCGGCATACTTTTCGTCACTATAAAGCGGGTTACCGTCCTCCATAGCTTCGCACCAGTGGCGTATCATTGCCCTGTTTACCTCGTTGGGAGCCTCGAAGGGCCCTGCTTCTTCCCCTATCATGGCCTGTAGTTTTTCATAGACACCCTGGCTCATCAGTAATTACCTCCAAGTGGTCGAATCCATACACCCGTTCTATTTATAACTGGGCATGCCCAGGCCAGCCATGGCTATAATATTTTTCTGGACCTCAAGTGCACCGCCGCCAAAAATGAATACGATATCACTTCTGAACGCCTTCTCCACCCTCCCTCTCAAAGGGGCCCATTTAGACTGGGTCTTTAACTGCCCGTATTGTCCCATTATCTGCAGCAATGTCTGGTTCACCTTCTGATATAGCTGGGAGCCGAATACCTTGACCATTGAAGCTTCGGCATAGGGAACGACGCCATTGGTTATCAGCCAGGCTACTTGGTAATTCAACATCTTGAGGACTTCGACTTCCATTATCAGTTCAGCAAGCGTAGTCTTGACGCCTGCATGCTCTATTACAGGCTTACCGTCGATTTTGGTCTCCTTCGCCCACTCGATAGTATCTTCAATATTCCTTTTCATTGGTGAAGAGGGGCTCAGCATAATGCGCTCGAAGTCGAGTTGGGTAGTTATGTATGACCAGCCTCTATTCTCCTCTCCCACCAGGCAGGATTTGTGGACTCTCACATTATCATAGAAGGTGTAGTTGCTTCGCTCGCCGGGCATAGTGTAGAGCGGCTTTATGGTTATGCCCTGGGTATTCATGGGGATCAGGAAGACCGATATGGCATGGTGTTTTTTAGGGGCATTGGGGTCGGTTCTGGCAGCAAGCCAGATATAGTCGCTGGTGTGGGCCAGGCTGGTGAAAACCTTAGCGCCGTTGATAATATAGTAGTCGCCGTCTTTTACGGCCGAGGTCTTGAGAGACGCCAGGTCAGTGCCTGCATCGGATTCGGTATAGCCTATAGAAATCTCCATTTCGCCCTTCAATATAGCGGGAAGGAATTTCTTTTTTTGCTCCTCACTGCCGAACCTCATCAGAGCAGGGCCGACTGTGTTCAGGGGAAGCACCGGAAGAGGCGCTCCTTCATAATGGGCAATCTCATAAAACAGGTGCTGCTCTAGAGGAGAACGTCCCTGTCCTCCGAACTCTTTGGGCCAGCCTACGCCAAGCCAACCATCCTGACCCAACTGGCGGATGAACTTGCGGCAAAGTGGAGATTCGGCATAAGAAATCTCTTTATCCAGGTCCGCCTTTAACTCCTCGGTCATATGAGTTTTTAAATAGCTCTGAAAGTCTTTGACAAATTGTTCCTGCTCCGGTGTCAGTGCAAATTCCATTCGTGCCCTCCAGGGTCAATTACAGTCGCTAAAAGATTGTTTGTTTTGGCACCCTAATTCTGCTCAATGCGGCAAACGATGCGTAGCCCAGTAATCACGTACAAGTTTGGCGACGTTCATGCCGGACTCAACACACATATGATTACCGAAACCCGAGCTGCCTGCGTCGGCACCAACGTAGAAGAGACCTCCTACAGGCGCTTTAGGGGATGGTTTCAGGTTGCCACACTGCCCCACTATCTGTCCCAGACCGATGCACTCTCCGCCCGCGCCGGGAACTACCGAGTCCCTTGACAAGCGGGATATTTGTGCCGAGCCATAGTACTCTTTCTCCTCGATGTACTTAAAGACGTCGGGCCACAGCCTGGCAATCTCCTCCTCCACTTTGTCCAGCCAGGGCTTAATGTTTGTTTTAGGGTCAGCAGGACATGTAATGCCGGTATAGATGAGCTGCTTGCCCTTGGGCGCCATGCCCGGGTAAAGCGAGTTGGTTGACATAAAGACATAGATTCGCTCGGGCATTTGGCCGGCCTCTGCTTTCAGGTGTTTCTCCATGGTGGATATGGTATCGTCAGCGAAGTACACATAAAGTGGGTGTTTCAACACTGGTTTACTAAGGAAATACCGTGCCCCGGCGAAACCGAAGCTGGGAACCAAATCCCTTACGTAATTCACATAGCTCTTATCGAAATGCTCCTCGCCTACCAGCTTGAGCACTGTGGGCTGGATGCCGGCATTACTGACCACGATGGGCGCCTGGAAAACCCCTTTGTCGGTGAGTACGCCTGTAACCCGTCCATTCTCAACTGAGATCCGTTCAACCCTCGTTCGGAGAATAATATCTGAGCCGTTTGTCTGCGCTGATTTAGCTATGGCCTCGTACATTCTGCCGAAACCGCCTGCCGGGTAGAGCCCGCCGCCATAAGTGTTGTTCTGCTGGAATACTTTTACAAACTCCGAGGCACACGCGATATCGCCAGGCACTTCGAGTGTCCCCTCGCTTTGCAACGTGGCGAGCAGAGAATACATAGACTTCGGTATCTGGTAGCGGTCGAGAAATTGCAGCACGCTGACATCGTCCAGCAGATTTTGGTCATGGCGCGACATACCCAGCATATCTGTGAAGAGCCGCATAATCTCCGGCATATCGGCATCCTTGATGCCAAGCAGATTGAACGCCTCCTGCGGGTCCATGGGTTTACCGCCTCCAGGCATCAGCATAGTCTTTATCTTGCCGGATGGAGTTTCGTAGTGCATAATGCCCAGGGGGTCAGGAGCTATAAGCTCCACATCTTCATCAAGCCCAAGTGTTTTGAGCAACAAGTGGATTTGCGTGTTAGTGGCCGGGCACGCCGCAATAGGCCAGTACTCGTAGCGAAATCCGTTTTTGGAAACGGTCATCGCCTTGCCGCCAATTCGAGAGTTCTTATCTACCAGCAGAGTCTTGACGCCCCATTTGGCGAGCAGGGCTCCGCAGGCCACTCCGCCTGGGCCTGCCCCAACCACGATTACATCGTAATTCTTCGACATTTCTCCCTCAATCCGCTTTACATCATTCTAATGCCGCGACTCTCTTTATTGATTATTGCCGGAGCACTGCTTTTTTCTCCAGGTAATAATGATGTACCAATGGCGCTACCCGCAAACCTGAGCTTACTGCCTGGTGTGTGCCGATGAAGGCTCCACCACCGGCATCATGTCCCACGAAGAAGAGACCTGGCAGCGGCGATTTGGGAGAAGGCTTGTGTTTCCCACAATAGCCCACAGTTACTGCTAAGCCAACTGCCTCGCCCCCCAGTCCAGGCAGCACGCTGTCCCTGCTCAGCTTCGATACTTGGGCTGGACCTACATATCCTTCTTTGGATTCGATGTATGAAACCGCTTCGGGGAACATTTCTTCGAATAGCTCATCCACCTTCTTCTGCACTGACCTTACCTCTTTGGCATCTGGGTCAGGTGAACACCAGGCACCGATGAGCAGCATCTGTTTGCCATTGGGAGCCATACTAGGGTCAAAGACTGCCGGACAAACCCCATATACGGATAGAACCTCGGGTATCTTGCCTTTTTTCATCTCAGCAAGGCGGTCCACGTCGATATAGCTGTCCTCAGATGTTCCCAGAAACATGCCATACTTCATCACTGGCTTGCTGAAGATGTAACGCTGGTTACAAAATCCCAGGCTGGGAACAATGTCCTTTACATAGCCCACATAGCCCTTGTCAAAATACTCTTCGCCGACCAGCTTCAATACTGTAGGCTGTAGGCCGGCATTGCTCACGACGATGTGGGATTTGTAGACCCTGTCTTTGGTAGCAACGCCTGTGACGCGGCCATCCTCAACAAGGATCTTCTCCACCCTCGTGTTGAGCTTGAGAGTCCCGCCATTAGCTTTGAACACCTTGAGTATGTCGTCGACCACTCGCGAATAGCCGCCTCTGGGGAAGCCCGTTGTGCTGGAGCCGAAAATCTGCATAATCCTCGATATCTCGGACATGGCAACAAGTTCATAGAGGCCAGTGGCCATGAGATTGGAGTGCACAGCGAAGAAACCGAACAGAGGTTTGGGGATTTCCCCTCTCTGTGCCACCCATTGTTTGACACTGACATCGTCGAGCGCATCAAGTTGCTCAGGAGTTAATACGGCCGCTTCGGCCAGCACCTGCAGGGCGACCTCGCGCTCTTTGGGTTTCAAATTCCAGGAATTGAACATGTTTTCTGTGGGGTCTGTTTCCTGGCGCCCTCCGGTAACAGTGGTAATCCACTTCCCGTTCGGGCGCCGATACATCAACGCGGTGTTCTTCGGTATTACGTCCAGTTTAGATTCGATGCCCAGCGCTTTGAATGCATCCACGAAAGGCCCTATCTCGATGGGGATTCCGTAGGTGGGCCACATCTCGAACTTGAAACCATTTATCGAGAAGCCCGTCTGCTTCCCGCCAGGCCTGGTGTTCTTGTCAAGTATCAGGGTTTGGAGTCCCTGCTTGGCTAACAGGGCGCCACAAACGACGCCCCCAAATCCTGCTCCCACCACGATTACATCGTAATTCTTTACCATTTCTCCCTCAATTAGCTTGGCTGCCAGTCGCCTTGCGTGCTCTGGCAAAAAGCTTTTGCCTGCATTTAAGCAAGCGGTTTAAAGTACTTTATATCGAGAATGCTGGCCTCGCGCTTCTCTTTAAAAACTGCCTGAACCCTCATGCCTATTCTCAGTTGCTCAAGGTCAACCTCGCCCAGCATGTGCACGATGCCATTATCGGCGCCATCAAGCTGAATTATCCCATAGACTATAGGCGGTTCAACCGGCTGCACAGGGTTCGGCTGGTTGCAAACGGTGTAGGTGAGCAAGGTGCCTTTATCGCTTACCTCAACCCATTCATCCAACTGACCGAAGCAATCCTTGCAGACCGACCTGGCGGGCACATAAACACGATTGCAGGTGGGGCATCTCATGCCCATAATCTTTTTCTTATCCCTCAATGCAATGAGGAATTGACTCCCCACGGCACCGGCAGCGTATGTATTCGGGATATATATCCGGCCGTGATAAATCCAGACATCCATGCCTTCCAATTTCTCAGTCACAGTTGCCATCTCTTGACCTCCTACTCTTTCCCGATCTCTTTGAAGTACAGGATGTCGCTGGGGCCCTGCCCGCGCTCGTTGTAATCCTCTTTCCACACAGCTTTTACTCGCATTCCCTCTTTCAGCTTCTCCTTATCTTGCTCCTCGAGGAAGTGTCTGTAGAAGACACCATTATCCAGCTTGATAATACCGCTTGCATAGGGATTAGCCCACCTCTCGCCGTAGTGCGGGTCCCAGAGAGGGAAAACAAGATAAGTGTACTGGAATACCGTGCCTGTTTGAGGCAGCTCCCTCCAATCCCAACCCATATCTACCTTGCACTTGGGGCAGACCGGTGTCGGTGGCAACCATATCTCTTTGCACTTGGGGCAGCGGTTGCCCACGATCTTCTTATTCTCCTTGGCCTCTGCATAGAAATGGCCCAGGTATTTGCCTGTCGACCAATCGTAACGCCTGGGCTGGTTGAACTTTATTCGAACATATTCAGGTTCTTCTTTAGGGCTCTTTTCGGTGGTTTCTTTCACTTTTTTCTTCGCCATCTATATACCTCCCAAAACTATAGCGACCTCTTGAGCAGAGTCATAACAGTCCAGTTGGGGCCTCCGAGTGCGGTAGCTAAAGCGGTCTTGACTTCCCTGGTCGCCTGGTGTTCGCCGCCGTCTCCGCGTATTTGGAGCGCAGCCTCAGCAACGCGAATAGTGGGTGTAGCTCCAATGGGATTTGTTGCTAGCACACCGCCGGAGGGATTCACGGGGAACTCGCCTTCTATTTCGGTTATACCCTTTTCTATCAGCTTCCACCCCTCTCCTTTGCCACAGAAGTGGAAGTGTTCATAGAGATTCATCTCCTCCCAGTTCGACGGCTCATATATCTCAGCCAAATCGATATCTCTGCGGGGCTTGGTTATGCCGTTGCGCTTGTAAAGTCTCTCGCAAGCTACATGCTGGGTGTAGGTCTCCTTCCCAGTGGGGTCTCCGAAAGAACCGGCGCGGAATGGCTCTTGATGTACAGTCTCAATATCGGCAACCCAAACCGGCTTCTTCGAGATTTTCTTTGCCCTCTTCTCCGAGGCGAAGATGAGCGCACAGGCACCACATGATTGAGGACAGAAGTCGAGCAATCTGAGGGGCCAGACAAGGTAGGGAGACTTAAGCACATCCTCGATGCTCTTAAGGCCGAGCTTCAGATGAGCGTAGGGATTTCTACAGGCATTCCTGTCTGCCTTAAGACGGACCATGGCAGCGTGTTCCTCTTTGGCTCCGGATGTTTTCATATAAGACAGCGCCTGCTTGGCAAACTCTCCGATAGCACCGGTAGTAGCGCCTTTGCCCCATATCGGTGTAGCGGCAGCGCTAATGGCAGCAGTAGTATCCCCGCAATCTTGTTTTTCACAGCCGATGACGAGAGCAACATCATATAGACCCGAGGCAACGAAGTAGAAGCCCTCCGCAACTGCCGAAGCGCCGCTGGTGCCTCCTGTTCCCACTTTCAATCCGGGCTTTCCGTAGAAACCTGCTTCGGCAGCCATCTGATGGTCCGGCAGATAAATAGCCTCAAAGGTCTCCATATTGGCCATGAACGTAGCCTCGATGTCCTTGATGCTTAGCTGAGCATCGGCCAGGGCTGCCATTACAGCCTCCCTAGTCATCTCTGCATAGTTGACATCAGGCCGCTTGCTTGTGTGATATGTCTGTCCGATTCCTACTATGGCTAATCTATTAGGCATGTTTTTTCTCCTCCAACTATCTGCCCAGAATCATCACGCCATGATGCTGTCCGCAGGCACCGGTGATGCCGTGGGCAAGGGCTACCCGGGCATTCTTTACCTGGTGGTCTCCCGCCTCCCCCCGAAGCTGTAATACAGCCTCAGCTACACGCGCCATCCCCGCTACACAAATCGGGTTGCCGGAAATGACACCACCGGAGGGGTTCACCGGCAGCTTGCCGCCCATCTTGGTCATACCGGAATCAATAAGTTTCCCTGCCTCACCCTTGCTGCAGAAACCCAGCCCTTCCATCCACATAAGCTCCTGATATGAGTATTCCTCAGATACCTCCGCGACATCTATCTCTTTTATCGGGTTTCTGATACCAGCCATGCTGTATGCTGTACTGGTTGCTTTGACCAGAGCTTCACATTCTGCCAAATCTCTATCTCCGAGATAGTGTGTCTCATAGCAGTTAGAAGCCCCCAGTATCAAGACCGGTTTCTTGGTAAGCTTCTTGGCCCTCTCCTCTGTGGTTATAATCATGGCGCAGGCGCCGTCCGAAATAGGCTTGGCATCCAGAAGCCTGATGGGGGACGATAATATTTTGGAACTCAGGACGTCCTCCACTGTAATATCTAGAGGTGCCTGGGCGAGAGGATTCTTCTTGGCATTGCCGTGGTTTTTTACCACTACCTTGGCACATTGCTCAGGGGTTATCCCATATTTGTACATGTAGCGCCGTGCCTGCATGGCAGCAGCCGAAACGAAGTCCAGTCCCAACTGTCTGAGTAGAGCCGGGTCGAACGCAGCGTTTTCAATAAGGCTTTTCTCAGCCTGGGATTCCTTGGTATGCGCCACAACAATGACAAGTTTATGGTGCCCCGATAGAATCCTCGCCATTCCCGCATAAACAGCATTGATGCCGTCCTCACAGACCTTATCCTCATCGTTCAGGTGAGCACCCACAACGCGCTGAATATTCATGTTGGATATGGTTCTGCCGTCCCAGAAATCCTGAGAGCAGGACACGGCAGCGTCGAATTCTGATAGGCTGAGCCCTGTAGCCTCCAGGCACTGTTTAACTGCCTCGTACGCCAGTTCCTCTTCGCTCGCATCCGCCCGGTTAGGCTGGTACTTGGTCTGTCCTACGGCTACTATTGCTGCTCTTTCAGCCATATATGACTCCTTCCTGTCTTCCCGTTTGTATACATTTTTTAATTCAACGATTCAGAGCATTAAAATTTAAGGGACACTCCCATCCTTCCACGAAAGGACCGGCAGGAAGTGTCCCACACCTTTCGAGAGCACTTCGTTTGTTTTATAGGACACGATGGCCTTGCCTTTGTAATGTCTATTTTAGTGACTTATGCATCTGGTGGTACCTGTACACCATATTGGCGACATTTATGCCTGAATCAACTGCCTGATGGACGCCGACGCCATAGCCGCCGGCATCAGTGCCCACATAAAACAATCCCTGAATGGGCGATTTGGGCGAAGGCTTGTACTTGGCGCATTGTCCTACTATTTGACCTATCCCGATACATTCACCGCCTTGTCCCGGCAGCACCTGGTCGCGGGCGAGGGCGGACACCTCTCGTGTAGAGTAACCTTCCTTCGCCTCAATATATTTTGGCATCTTAGGAAACACCTTAAATATGATTTCCTCCCCCTTATCCCACCACTTCTTTTTTTGCGCAGCAGTCATCTGGGGGTCGGCAGGGCACCAAAAACCTGTCATCAACATGTGCTTACCTCGAGGAGCCGCGTGGGGGTCGTAGTTGCTGGGGCACTCATAGTAGACGACGAATTCTTTAGGCAGGTCTCCTGACTTTGCCTTGACAAAGCGTTCCAGACTCCACGGAGTTTCATTGGAGAATATCACGCCATATGCAGCATCGGTCACCTTTTTGTTAAGGAAATAGCGTGCCCCCATGAATCCCATGGAGGGGACTAACTCCTTTACATAGTTCACATAGCCCTGGTCGAAATGCTCTTCGCCCACCAGTTTCAGCACAGTGGGCTGGATGCCAGCGTTACTAATCACTATGGGAGCCTTGAAGCTACCTTTTTCGGTAACTACCCCGGTAACCCTACCCTTGTCTACAGTAATCTTCTTAACTCTGGAGCGCATAATCACTTTGCTGCCGTTTGATTCCACAGCACTCGCATAAGCCTCGGCTACGCGACCTATTCCACCTTGACAGAACAGCCCGCCACTGCGAAGGATCATGTCCTGCACAGTTCTCACTGCCTCTGAGGCAGCCAGGGCGTCAACGGGAATCACAAACATGCCGTCACACATTAGACTGACGAAGAAACTGTAGAGAGGCCTGGGTGCATTGTAGCGGCTGAGCCATTCCTGAAGGCTAATATCATGCAGGGTATTGATATCCTGCGGGCTCATTGCAATTAATTCCGTAAAAAGCTTGAGAGCCTCCTCCTTTTCCTCTTTCTTCAACCCTAACCAGTTAAACAACACCTCGGGATCCATCCCACCCGGAGGCATCTGGGGCATGGCGACATACTTTCCGGCAGGAGTCCTATATATGCTTTCCGGATTACTGGGTGCTACAAGCTTCACCTTGCTCTCGACACCAAGTTCCTTGAGCACGACCTCAAGTAGACTTCCCACGACGGGGGCGCTGATAATTACCCATGGCGTATGGGTGAAACCCTTCTTGGAGAGGGTCACGGCTTTGCCACCGGCACGGGAATTCTTATCCAACAGCAGCACCTTGAGCCCTTGCTTTGCCAGCAGCCCGGCGCAGGAACTTCCCCCGAATCCGGCGCCAACCACAATAACATCATATTCTGGCTTCGCCATAATACCTCTCCTCTCCTTAGTCTCTTCAGGCAGTTTCAAATTGAGTGAAGAAAAAGGTTTATCTGCTTAAAAGTCGCCGGGATGATTGGGTTTCTTGTTGCGCCATTGCTTGGGAGATAGCATGAAGCTGACGATGGAGCGTTTAGCGCAGCACGCTACGACTTTCGCCAGGTCGCGAAAATTCATGGCCGCTCGGATTCTCCACTTGACCGGTTCGACGACGTCAACTTGCATTATCAGATAGTCTCCCTGACGCTGCAAATCAACAACTTTGCCAGTGAGCTGGGTTTTGCCTAACCCTGTTGACCTGAATAACATATTTGCCCCCTTCGGCTTGTTATACACAAGCCTCTATATCTATCTTAAAGAATGTAGCCCTTTTCACGCGATTTAGTGATCATCTCAGGCTCTTTCCACCATTTCTGTATTCCACATTCCTCGGCAACTGTGTTAGCGCAGTTGTAACCAGGACCCCAGATTACGCAGCCACCGGGCCAGACATTTGCCCCACCTACAAACAGGTTCTTTACCGGTGTAACGTTGTGTGAGCACTCTTGATTTGGTCTCAGGTATCCCATTTGCAAAGGATGGTATTGCCCCTGCTTATATGACCCTCTGACCATGTTGGCGAATTTATTTTGAATGTCGGCCGGAGTGGTTATGTTCCACCACATAACCTTCTCTTTGGTTATATTAGGTGCATATTTTTGCAGGGTGGCTAACTGGTATTCAGCGATCTGCTGCCTGAACTTGTATTTCAACCATTTCTCCGAGCCGCCATCTTTTAGAGCGAAA
>JAJYLC010000074.1 GCA_021787935.1 Chloroflexota bacterium
AGGAGGTAAAAGGCTTCCGCGGGGTGGAGCAATCCCCGGGCATCGAAAATACCATCGCCGACCTGTACTTTACTTTGCCGTTCGACCTAGGGATAATAGACGGACGCCAGAAATTCACCGGCGCCAAAGACCATTTTCATGGGAAGGCAGAGGATTATGGTAAAATATTCGTTGGCGCACCTTATGAGGTGGACTCCGAGGCTTCTAATGCTGCAGGGGTAACAACAGTTTACCTTCAATTGATCGAAGAGGTCCAAGCCAAACAAGGGGGTAGCCCATGACCACAGAGCAGGATTCAGACAATATTGAGCCACGGCTTCGTTACTTCATAGACCTGGACTGGTACCAGCAGCAGGAGCGCTGCTTTGCCACACTCGCGGCAAGCCGCCTGTGCCCGACGTCCCGCAAGAAGGAGAAGGCGAAATCGGAAGCTGCTTTGCTGCGCACTATAAAACAATGCTGCTCTAAACGAGATGGCTTTATCACACCAAACATGCCATTGCTGGAGATGATCTTTCGCCTTTTGCTTGCTAACGGTAACCAACCACTCGAACTGGGGCAAATGCACGAACAATTGCAGAAGTGGCTGGGTGATATGAACAATTCGCGAGACTTGTCGATCCCAAAATTGAAACGCATCCTCGACAGCGATCGGTACTATGGGTTGAGGCCAGCCCCTTTGATGGAAGAGGAGAAGACTTAGTAATTCACCTCAAAGTCTTCGAAGCGTCCTGTATAATCTGACCACTCCACGTCGACACGCTTCACCCTGGCTCGAGAAGGTCCGATGCTTAATTGCTTAAGCAGTTCCTCCAGCTTGTCCTTATCTCCTTCTGCCCTGACCTCAACTGCTGCGCCATCGGGCAGGTTTCTTACATAGCCCTTCAATCCCAGCGATTCAGCTCGCTTTATCACAAAATACCGGAAATTAACACCTTGAACGTATCCATGGACTAAAGCCAGGAAAGATGCTTGCTTTGGCACTATCATCCTCCCTCTGGTTCAGAGCACGCCGGCAAAGGGACGAGGCTCAATGCGGTCCAGGCGGTGAAGGCCATAGCTCCGAGCGGTTTCAACAGCCTCAACGAATTCTTGCCTTGAGATAGAGTGCGCCAGTCCGAGGACATCGTAAGCTTTATAACAAGGGCGATACTGCGCCATCACATTCAAATAAGTGTGGGCCGAGATTTCCTGGCTCAGGAAGCGACAGACTTCAGCGGTTCCCGCCAGTCCACCGGGCAAAACAAGATGCCGCACCAGCAGTCCGCGCCTGGCTATGCCCTGATCATCAATCTTGAGGTCCCCTACCTGGCGGTGCATTTCCTTCACTGCCGCCCTATTCATCCGGGGGTAATCATCGATTCCGGAGAGCCGACGAGCATTCTGCTCATCGGAGTACTTCATGTCAGGCATATAAATATCGAAAATGCCATCCAGAAGCTTGAGGGTATCCACTGCATCATAGCCGCCGCTGTTATAAACCAGGGGTACGGAGAGGCCAGACTCTACGGCAATTTCCAGCGCCTCAAGTATTTGAGGTACCACGTGTGTGGGACTCACGAAGTTGATATTGTGACAGCCCTGCCGTTCCAGGGAGAGCATCATATTAGCCAGCTCCCCAGCCACCACCTCCCGCCCCTCTCCGAGCTGGCTTATGGTATAGTTCTGACAGAAGCAACATTTCAGATTACAGAAAGCGAAGAATACGGTCCCCGAACCACCACTCCCCACCAGAGGAGACTCCTCGCCAAAATGAGGCCCGAAGCTAGAAACGATAGCTTGCCTTCCGGTGCTGCACTTCCCCAACTCCCCCCTGAGGCGATTCACCTGACAGCGGCGGGGACAGAGGCAGCAACTTTCCAGAATCGCCAGCGCCTGCTCCACCCACTCGTGCAGCTTTCCCGCTTCATACAATTGTCTATAGGCTGGTATTGAGCTATTTCTCTTCCTCAGCGCCCTTCTCCTCCCACCATTCCTTCTTTTCTTTCTTCCCCTTGCTCTTAATCACCTCTACGGTTGCTGGCCCAGACAGCACTTCCGAGACCAGCGGCTTCTTGGCCCCTTTCTTAGTCTTCTTTGCTTCGTGGCGTCTAAAGTCTCTCGTCCCCATTTTACACCTCATCTTGAAGAGCTTCTGTTTGAGTCAAAGTTTAGCAAAAGGAATAAAACATGTAAAGTGATTTTGAGAAAAAAGGGGAATTTGGAAGGAGGGCTTCGCCCCCTGTACTCCTCGCTGCTAAACGACGTCATTTTCAGGATGTTTTTCTTGACGGGCGCCAAGCCACTTCTTCTTCTGCTCTGCCCTGGTCTCAGCATCGGTGGGCCGGTAGTTTTTGATAAAGTCTTCCTTAAAGCAGGAAAATGTGCCATCCATGATAGAGCGCCGCATCTGCTCCATTAACCTTATGATAAATCTTACGTTATGTATAGTAGCCAGACGGTAAGCCAGAAGCTCCTGCGCTTTGAACAGGTGATGAAGATAAGCGGCGGAAAATGTGCGGCAGGTGTAGCAGTCACAATCAGCATCGATGGGCCCCTTCTTGTTTTTAAAGCGAGCATTCCCTATGTTGTAGCGGCGGCGCTTAGTGAAGACTGCACCGTTTCGACCCAGCCTGGTGGGTAAAGCGCTGTCGAACATATCTACGCCGCGTGCGACACATTCCACCAGGTCTTCGGGGGAGCCCACGCCCATCAGGTAGCGAGGCTTGTTCTCAGAGAGGAGAGGCACAGTCTCATCGAGCATGGAATGCATCAGTTCCTTGGGCTCTCCCAGGCTCAAGCCTCCGATAGCGTACCCAGGGAAATTCAGTGAAGCGAGGAAGCCAGCAGACTGCCGCCTCAATTCGGTGAAAGTGCCTCCGTGTATGATTCCGAAAAGAGCCTGCCCTTTTCTCTTGTGCTTCTGCTGGCATCTCTCTGCCCAGAGATGGCTGCGCTCCATAGCTCTTTGAATGCTCCGGTAGTCATCTCCGTAGGGCGGGCATTCATCGAGGACCATGATAATATCTGCGCCCAGCTTCTCCTGGGCCTCGATGGCAAGCTCGGGCGTCAGAAAATGCTCGCTGCCATCTAAATGGGAGCGGAACAGGGCACCTTCGTCGCTGATGCGGCGAAGGTGCCCCAGGCTGAACACCTGAAAACCGCCGCTATCAGTCAGAATCGGACCATCCCAGGCCATGAACTTATGCAATCCCCCCAGCCTGCTGATGGTCTCCACGCCGGGCCTGAGATAGAGATGATAGGTATTGGCCAGAATCATTCCCACACCTGATGATTTAAGCTCATCAGGTGTCAGAGTTTTCACCGTACCCTGACTGCCTACAGGGAGAAAAACAGGGGTTGGCACCGAACCATGGGGTGTGGTAAGCATACCGGCGCGAGCCATTGTTTCAGAGCAGGTCTTCGTCAGCTTGAAGAGTCGGCTCATGCGGAATTATACCCAGAAGTTCAAAACCAGGGCGATGAAAATCAAACCCAGGTAAGGGAAAGCAGAAAGCTTGTACACCTTCCAGGCATCCTGAGTAAGGCGGCTCTTAAAAAGGTGGTAATTGGCATAAACCATTATGATGCCCAGGATGTTGGCAGCGGCAAAATAGAGCCAGCCCAGATCGTCGAATGCCCAGAGAGCAATAGACGAGGCGTAAAGCAGAACCGATAATGCCATCAATATCTTTATGGCATCTTTAACTTTCCAGGTGATGGGGAAATACGCGACCCCCGCCTGAAGATAGTCTTCACGGTTGGCAACCATAACGCTCCACACATGCAGCGGTATCCACACGGCGATAAGAATGCAGAGGAAAAGTATCTGAATATCAAGATGGTGAGTCACAGCTACATAGCCCATGAGCACAGGCGCACAACCTGCTATCCCGCCCTGAATCACGCACATCACCCTTTTGCGGAATACCGAGGCTGCGATAGTGCCCACGAGACCGAAGACGAAGGCAAGAGGGTCGAGATACCAGGCTACGGCAAGTGCAACCGCAATCAAGAATAGACTCCATAACAGGGCTTTCCTGGCAGGAACTATCCTCTTTGCCGGCAAAGCCCGCATATGGGTCCTTTTCATTCTGGCGTCGACATTCCGGTCGAGGTAGTTGGTCAATCCGTTGGCGCCAGCGCTTCCCAGAGCAATTGCTACCAGAGCAATCAAAAAGATGTGGAGCGGAGGGTTGCCATGCGCTGCAATAATTGCAGCACAAGCCCCAATAAAGGTCAGCAAGACCGTCTCGCGAGGCTTGAGCACGGTGATATAGTCGATAATCCCCTTCCCACGGGGTTTTCCACCTAGATCGCGTGCAAGCGATTCCCTTGTTGCTTCAGTGACATTACTCACGTTACGGTATTCTCCTCAGAGCGAGGGTAGACACATGTGTCTGCCCTCTACAAGCTTACACTTCATAATATAACACAGAGCTACGATATTACCAATAGCCACTTTATAGACAGGTTAGAGCACATGCTCCAATTCTCGCTCCTTAGGATGTCATTATCCCAAGGGACTCGTCGCGACAGGAGTCGCGACGCTACAGCGATAGCTTACGAATCACGCCTACTGCGATTTCGCTGGAGACATCGTCGCGAACCACCGGCTGGCCGATGCCGCGAAGCAAGACCCATCTCACCCTCTTCCGCCTCACCTTTTTATCCAGCTCCATTGATTGAAGCAAACGCCCGGTATCCACCCCAGAGAAAGTCGTGGGCAGCCCGAATCTTTCCAGCAAGGTTTTCTGCCTATCAACCACCTTCTGAACTAAAAGCCCCGTCTCCTGACTGACCATAGCTGCCCCCATCATCCCGATAGCAACAGCTTCTCCATGAAGAAAACGCTCGTAGTTTGTAGCTGCTTCCAGCCCGTGAGCGATAGTGTGCCCGTAATTCAAGATAATCCTTATTCCCTGTTCCTTCTCATCCTCGCTCACTATTTTAGCCTTGATAGCGGCGCTGCGCGCTATCACATCGCTGGTAGCCCCTCTTTCCAGAGCAAGCAGCTTTTCTGTCCGTTCTTCTAGCAGCTCCAGCAGCCGGGGGTCGCGTATCATGGCATGTTTAATCACCTCGGCCCAGCCTGAGACCAGCTCGCGCCTGGGCAGGGTAGTCAGAGCCTGTAAATCAGCTACGACCAGACGCGGCTGATAGAAGGCTCCAATCAGATTCTTGCCCTGGGGATGGTTCACTGCAACTTTACCACCGATAGATGAATCGACCATTCCAATCAAGCTGGTCGGCACCTGGACCAGAGGCAAACCGCGAGCATAAGTGGCAGCCACGAACCCGGCGAGGTCTCCCACCACACCCCCACCCAGAGCAATTATGTTATCGCCACGCTCGGCACGGCAATCAACCAGCCAGTCATAGATTTTGACCGCCGTTTCAAAGGACTTGCTCCGCTCACCCTGAGGGACTACCAGGGAATCAACAGAAAAACCTGCATCCTCAAGAATTTTAGTAACTTTATCTCCATAAAGAGGAAACACTACGTCATCACTCACAATATGGGCTGTGCCCGAGAGACCGGCGTTTCGCATCCGTTTCCCTAACTCCTCGAGAATCCCCCAGCCCACGAACACGGCATAGCTTTCTGTAGCCGTAGTCACCACGCAGACAGCGCCGCTCTGCTCGCAGTAAGGGGCAGCAGATTCCCGGGCATCGAGGAGAGCTGGCAAAGCAGGCCTGCCCCTCCTCCCATATCTCCAGCCCAGGATAACCTGATCGGCCGCCTCATCCACAGTCAAATTGTCAGTATGCACTGTCCAGTCCGCAAGAGCATCATAATAAGGCTGGCGAAATTCCTTCAGCCATTCGATGCGTTTCAACGGCTCCGGACCGGCAAGGAGAGGCCTGGGTTCCTGATTTGTGGTGTCTTCAGCGTCCTTAAGCAGCCTTTGATATATGGTGGCCGGCTTAGCCTCGAGGCAGATGACCGCCCCGCTGTCTATCATTATCTCACGATTAGCGGTGCTGAGAACAGCGCCGCCGCCGGTGGCAATGACTGTATTGCTTCCCTGACACACATGCTTCAATACCTTACTTTCCAGCTCGCGGAACCGCTCCTCTCCATCCCGGGCAAATATCTCAGGTATGGGCTTGCCGTAAGAACGCACAATCTCCTCATCGATATCGATGAACTTCCAGCCCAATTTCCAGGCTACTTTCTGGCCTACCTTTGTTTTACCGGTATATGAGAAACCGGTCAGGATAATGTTTCCAGCAGCTTTTTCACCCACTGCACGCCCTCAACATAATTATAGTTCCCCAAAGCCTCGGGATAAAAGCGCTCGCTTTCGAAGATAATAGGAAGCGAATTTCTCACAGCGCCCATTACCTGTAAAACCCGCGCAATGTCCACCCAGCCTTCTTCAGCGCTCTGGCTGGGGTGCACCGGTATGTGCCGATAGTTCTGATAATCATCCTTGTTACGGATATTCCAGAGATGGACAGAGCCCAGATATGGCACAAGCTCAGCTTCAAAAGCATAGAGGTCAAAACCGTTTTGTATCGCAGCCAGATAGGTATGCGCAGTATCGAAACAATACTTCAGCGGAGGAGAATATTCCTTCAGCGCACGCTTGAGGAATCCGGCATTAATTAAAGCACTCGCCCCCACGCCCTCCAGATGGATAGGAATCCCCCTTTTGAGGCTGAGTTCAGCAAGTCGATCGCTGCTCTTCCAGGCAACCGCTTCGACTCTGGACACGTCCTCGTCCGATTCCTCCGAGGCCGGCGAAGGGAAATGGACGACCGCGTATTCTGCCCCGAACTCGTCAGCCTGCTCCATGGTCAGGGCTACCATCTTCATGGTCAACTCCCTTTTATCCCTGTCCAGGTCGCAAAGGAAAGACCAGGTGTGAGGCCTGGGATACCACTCGAGCTGAATCAAGGGAGTGTGTATGCTCCAAGCAAGGTTGTGGAGCCTGAGCAGTCGCTTGAGCCTGGGGAGTTCGCCAGGGGGCAGATTATAGAACTCACCACGGCGAAGGCCGTTGCCGATAATCATCTCATCGAAAAGGTCAAGGTTATGACAGTGAAATCCGAGATTGCTCATATCACTTTCTGGGGCCTATAGACTTGAGATAGCCCCGATAGTTGCGCAGGGTCTCATCTATGTGATCGCCACCGAATTTCTCCAGCACTGCCTCGGCAAGTACAACAGCCAGCATCGCCTCCCCGACAACGCCCGCTGCGGGGACGACGCAGATATCGCTCCGTTCGATATAGGCTTCGACTTTCTTACCCGTACGCAAATCGACCGAGGGTAAAGGCATGGTCATAGTAGGGATGGGCTTGACTGCGGCACGGACAACTATCGGCTCACCGTTGCTCATACCGCCCTCGATGCCACCGGCCCGGTTGGTGATATGCCGCCAGCCGTGTTTCGCATCGAGCTCGATTATATCGTGTACCCGAGAGCCGGGAAGGTCTGCTACAGCGAAGCCAGCGCCTATCTCCACGCCCTTTACAGCATTTATGCTCATGATAGCCTGAGCTATTCTGCCATTGAGCTTGCGGTCCCAGTGAACATGGCTGCCCAGCCCAATGGGAACGCCGCTGACGATTGCCTCGAAGGCTCCTCCCAGGCTATTACCAGCCTTTTGGGCTTCGTCAATCGCCGCTAGCATAGCCTTCTCCGCCTTTTTATCAGCACAGCGAACGGGTGACTTCTCCACCTTTGGCCAGTCTACCTTCTCGACCGACTTAGCCCAGTGCCCGCCGATGCAGACGGTGTGGCTGTGTATCTCGACACCGAACTCATCGAGCAACTTGCGGGCGACAGCTCCCACTGCGACACGGCACGCGGTCTCCCGGGCGCTGGCACGCTCCAAAATGGGGCGCACATCGTCGAGGTTATATTTCATGGTTCCTGCGAGGTCAGCGTGTCCGGGGCGGAGGCGGGTGACAGGCTCAGGCTCCTGATTGACAGGAGAGACGCTCATTTTATCCTGCCAGTTCTCCCAGTCTTTATTCCGTATTACTAGTGAGATAGGGCTGCCCAGGGTGAGGCCATGGCGCACTCCTGAAATTATCTCGGCGCGATCCTGCTCGATTTTCATACGGCTGCCACGACCATAGCCCTTTTGGCGTCGCGCCAGATCGGAGGCGATGTAATCCTCATCGAGGGCCAACCCAGCGGGCACACCCTCGATTATGGATGCCAGCCCTTTACCATGCGATTCACCGGCGGTTAAGAAACGGAACATTTAAATTCTTCCCCTGTCTGCCAAATTTCCAAATGAGCCAGGCTTTTATTGCAATATCATGATTATCCCAGAAGAGCCAAGTCCTGTAAATGCCCCATCAGTTCTCTGCACGAAGCAAAGGCAGCCTTTATACAAACGTTTTGGGGCGTTCGGAACGCCCCTACATTTACTCTTACATGTGTTTGATTATTATGCCACCAACGCCAGTGTATGTCATTCCTGCGAAAGCAGGAATCTATAGCACCTGGATTCCCGCCTGCGCGGGAATGACATTTGAGTACAGTCTTGATTGGTGGTTATGTCTACGGAAGACTCCACCCACCCTGCTGAACTGCATTATATATCAGGGATTCTTAAGACACTCATCATGATTATCCACATTACGCATAATAAAAATTTCACCACGCCGCTCAAACGTCATACGGTATTTAGAATCAACATAAGCCTCGAAAATACCTTTTACTCCCTCCAACGGATGGCTTCGTAGCCCAGGGTGCCTAAAGTCAGACTCGAGCAAAAAAAGAGTCCTATCAACTTTCTTCTGTATGGTTTTAGGCAATCTCTCATATTGTCTAACAAAACGCTCTGTAAAACGGATAGGCATCGCTGTCTAAACCTTGCGGGTCACCCCCGAACCCTTCCTCACTCTCCTGTGAAGAAAATCTACAGCTTCCTTAGCACTACCAAAGCTGTGAACACGCCCAACGCGGATATCCTCTTCAGCTTCCCTCTCGCCTTCCTGCCAGCGCCTAGTCCAGAACCATGCCTGGTCCTTATCTACTAGCTTCTTCACTCGTAGTACAATCTCCCCACCTTTGACCCTTACGTCAAGGAAATCTCCTTCCTCGATATTTAGAGCCTGGCGGGCGGAGCGAGGCAAGGTTACCTGCGCCTTTCTGCGTACCTGAATTAATTCCGCCATTTTAATCTCCTTCAGTGGTCTGACTGTCATACTTTCCGACAGGCATACTATAGCACAATAAAAATATAATTTCAATAACAAAAAAGCATATTATGAACCAGTGCTCCTAACGAAAATCTAAAGGTTTGACATTATTATAAACGCATAAGGGCGTTCAGTTGAACGCCCCTACATTTAGTCCTTCAAGTGCCAGGTTGTTAGACAACTAACGACGCCTCTTATCCATTACAAGCACCTGGATTCCCGCCTGCGCGGGAATGACATGATTCTTGTCCCCCTTGGGGATGACTCTCACTTTGTCAAAGCCCTCTTCGCCACCCTCATCATTATGTCAATTGGCGCTGCTTTGCCCGTCCACAGCTCGAACGATGCCGCACCCTGATACACCAGCATGGGCAGACCGCCCAGCGTGCGCGCTCCCGCTTTTTTAGCTGCTACAATCAGCGGTGTCTCTACCGGATTATACACTACGTCGTAAACCAGCGCCCGTTTGGGAATCAGCGCTATATTAAGGGGAGACTTGTCTTCGCTGGCACTGTTTTTCATACCCACCGAGGTACAGTTGACCAGCAGGTCGCACCCAGAAAGCGCTGTCAGGGTCCTGCCATCCTTCCATGATAAGGCAATTACCTCAGTATCAGAGATTTTGAGTTCCCACTTAAGGTCCTTGGCCAATTCCCTACCTCTTTCAATGCTGCGGTTTAGGATAACCAGAGACCTGACCCCGGCATCTATCAGGGCGAAGCTTACCGCCCTTGCTGCTCCACCTGCGCCGATAAGCACAGCCCGCTTGCCCCTGGGGTCAAACCCGCCATCCTCTTCAAGAGCCCTGATAAAGCCGCTGGCATCGGTATTATAGCCAACGAGCTTATCATCTCTTTTCGCTATGGTATTCACAGCGCCGATGCGGCGGGCGCCTTTGTCCACTTTGTTCAGAAGCGACAGCACAGCCTCTTTGTAGGGTATAGTGACATTGGCGCCGAGTTTCGAATCATCTCGCAATCCTTCCACTACATCAGGCAGCTCATCTTTAGTTGTTTCCCATACCTCGTAGCGAATATCGAGTCCCATATGCTCGAAAGCAGCCTGTTGAAACTGCTGCGAGATGGAGTGACTCAGCTTATGCCCGATGAGACCAACGAACTTTGTCATGATAATATTTGCACCTGCGGAAAGCTAGAACGGATTTTAGCCCTGGCCAGTGCTGTGGCTCTTCTCCCGGTCGAGGTAGCCCTGCAAGATAAACGCTGCCGCCAGGGAGTCGCGATGTTTCTTTTTCTTGTCCCGCTTCATCCCCATCTCCAGCATAGTCCTATCGGCAGCAACCGTGGACAGCCGCTCATCCCAGGTAACTACCGGAATACCAATGCTTTTTTTAAGTAAATCGACAAATGACTGCACAGCTTGCGCCTGTTTGCCCAGACTGCCATCCAGAGAGCGGGGCATTCCCACAACGACGCGCTCCACTTCGTTCTCGCGAGCAAGGTCGATTATCTGCTCCATGGCAGCTTCATCAGTTGTCCTCTCAATCACAGCAAGAGCGCCCGCCATAATACCAAGGGGGTCGCTGAGCGCCACGCCGATACGCTTTTCCCCTATGTCGAGACCCATGACACGCATCCCCTAGACCTTCTCCGCCACCAGTCTGCTAACAAGTTTGAGAGCTTCTTCCAGCTTGTCTTTGTCCTTGCCGCCCCCCTGCCCCAACTGGGGACGTCCACCGCCGCTACCGCCAGTGGCCTGCGCCACCTTCTTCACAATATCACCGGCGTTCAGCCCTTTAGATACGAGGTCGGGAGTCACCACAGCCAGGAAGTTGGGTTTGTCATCCCAAGCCGCAGCCAGCACAATCACGCCGCTGCCCAGCTTCTCCCTCAATACATCGCCCGTGTGACGCAGGGCGTCCATACTCGAAGCAGATACCTTAACCGCCAGCACGGAGACCCCTTTGACTGACTCCGCTTGAGTCAGCAGCGATTCCGCTGTCTCTTTGGATAGCTGGCGCTCCAGAGCAACAGCGCGCTTGCGCTCCGAGTCTAGCTCCTCCAGGGTACTGGCTACCTTACTCTCGATATTAGCCGCAGGTACCTGAAGCTGCTGAGCAATCTTCTCCAGCGTGGAGGCGCGCTCCTCAATCAATTTCTCCGCGCCTCTTCCGGTGACAGCCTCGATACGGCGCATACCTGAGCCGATGCTGCCCTCGCTGACTATCTGGAAGAAGCCGATGTCTCCTGTGCGGTCCAGGTGGGTGCCGCCGCAGACCTCAAAGCTAACGTGCGACTTCGCGCTTCCTATTTTCACCGTCCTGACCACATCGCCGTACTTCTCGCCAAAAAGGGCGATAGCACCTTCAGCCACCGCCTGGGTATAAGGCATTTCCTTCTTGGTCACTAGGAGGTTCTGTCGGATATTTTCGTTCACAATTCGCTGTATCTGACTCAGCTCCTCTTTAAGAACCGGCGCTTCGTAGGTGAAGTCAAACCTGAAACGGTCCGGAGCCACCAGAGACCCTGCCTGGTGCACCTGGCTGCCCAGAACCTGCCGCAAAGCAGAGTGAAGCAGATGCGTGGCAGTATGATTGCGGGCTATGTCGAGGCGGCGCGAGCGATCAACTTCAACCGTCACTTTCTCACCGAGGAATAGAGCGCCCTCTACCACTTTGCCTCTATGCACTATTGTTTCACCGTTGGCCCAAACCGTATCGCTGACAGCCAGCTTCCCTTGCTTACCTGTGATCTCGCCGGTATCAGCCACTTGGCCGCCCATCTCAGCATAGAACGGAGTACAGTCCAGCACCACCTCGGCCTGTTCTCCTTCGCTAGCAGCTTCTTGTTGCTTGCCATCAACCACTATGCTGAGGATTCTGGCCTTGCAGCTTGTACGCTTATAGCCCACGAACTGTGTCCCGGGCAATGAAAGAGAAGCATAGTCAAATGTGGTTGCTTTCTCACCCAGCACAAATTTATGCGTTGCCCGCGCCCGCTCACGCTGCTGCTCCATCTCAGCCTCGAACCCTTCCTGGTCAACCGACAGGCCGTTATCAACAGCCATCTCAGCGGTAAGCTCTGCAGGGAAGCCATAGGTATCGTACAGTTTGAAAATATCCTCGCCGGATATTTTTTTATCTGGCTTAGCTTTAGCCTGTTCTACAAGCTGATTGAGCAGACTCAGGCCTGTGGTCAGCGTTTCGCCAAACCTGGTCTCCTCAGTGCCAATCACTTTCAGTACGGTATCACGGTTTTTCAGCAACTCGGGGTAAATGTGGCCCATTCTAGCGTTGACCTCTTGGGCTACCTCGCCGAGAAAAGGCTTATCCAGCCCCAGAGTCCTGCCGAAGAGCGAGGCGCGTCTGAGGATGCGCCGCAGCACATAGCCGCGTCCTTCGTTGGAAGGAATCACGCCGTCGGCTATCAGGAACGTCACAGCTCGTCCATGCTCAGCCACTATCCTCATAGCGCGGTCTGCTTTTTCATTTTCGCCATATTTCCGACCCGTAAGCTGTGACACCTTCTGAACAATCGGCGCAAACAGATCGGTATCGTAGAAGGAGCGTTTACCTTGAATTACCGTAGCAGTACGCTCCAGCCCCATGCCAGTATCTATATTTTTCCGGGGCAAGGGAGTGCGTTTCTTCTGAGCGTCCTGGTAATACTCGGTAAATACCAGGTTCCATATCTCCAGGAAGCGGCCGCAGCCGCAGCTCGGCGAGCAATCGGGTCCACAGCTAAACTGCTCTCCGAAATCGTAGTGAATCTCGCTACAGGGCCCGCATGGTCCGGTCTCACCGGCAGGGCCCCAGAAGTTGTCCTTCTCCCCGCAGCGAATGATGCGCTCTGCGCTCACGCCCACATTCTGCCAGTAGCGAAAGGACTCGTCATCATCAAGGAAAATGGTTATCCAGAGCTTCTGCTTGGGTATCTTGAGCCAGTCCAGCACAAACTCCCAGGCCCAGGCTATCGCTTCTTTCTTGAAATAATCGCCGATGCTGAAATTGCCCAGCATTTCGAAGAAGGTGAGGTG
>JAJYLC010000075.1 GCA_021787935.1 Chloroflexota bacterium
CGATCTCTGGCTCCCCAGCCTGTTCAGGTAACCTCGTCTTGGGCGCGGCAACCGCGCCCCTACAACATCATCTTTGGCAAAGCCTAAAATAAACCGGGCGTTTCACGATAGATAACATTGTAGGGGCGACCCGATGGGTCGCCCCTACAATGTTACAACTCCATCTCTTTTAGATCAGGTGCTAATTTTAACCTGGGTTGGGTCAGGGCCTGAATCTCCTTCGGCGTCCACCCAGGGAGAACCTCTTTTAAAACAAGCCCCTTCAGCGTAACCTCGATCACCGCTATGTCAGTAACTATCAAATCCACACATTCTTTGGCCGTCATAGGCAAGGTACATTTTTTCAATATCCGGGGTCCTCCATCTTTAGTGGTATGCCCCATGGTAACGATCACCTTCTTGGCGCCAAAGGCCAGGTCCATAGCCCCGCCGATGAGACCGCCCTGAGGGCCGCCGGTATTCCAGTTCGCCAGGTCCCCCTTCTCCGAGACCTGCAGCCCGCCCAGAACCGCTATCATCCGCCCGCCTCTTATCATGGCAAAGGAGGTAAGGACGTCGAACACCGCCATGCCAGGTGCAGGCACCCAGAACCTTCCCAGAGCATCGTGGTAATGGAAGTCCGCCGACTCCTTATCGGTGGAGGGTACCAGGGGCCCGTAGCCGATGGCCCCATTTTCAGTCTGAAATATCACGCCCTTATCGGCATAGTCAGCGACCAGATTGGGCATGCCGAACCCCAGATTGACATAGTCGCCGCTTTTGAGCTCTTGCGCCGCCCTTTTCGTAATTCCGTTTCTATCCAATCTAGGTTTCATGTCAAAACCCCCTGATAATCAGAATCCGATCGCAGCCTAGCCCCACATCAATTTACGAGCTGGCTCGATTTCGTACAACTCGTATATTAACTCTTTCAATTTCATGTCGGTGCCCAACCCACCTTCAGGTATTTCCACGATGCGGTCGACGAATATCCCCGGTGTGATGACATTTTCTGCATCGATCTCCCCAGGCTCCACTATCTCATCCACCTCGGCGATAGTGAACTTCGCCGCCATCGCCATCACCGGCTGGTCGCCCCGGAAAATCCCCTTGTATGTCAGATTGCCCAGCCTATCCGCCTTATGACCCCTGATAAACGCATAGTCGGGTTTTATCGGCTTCTCGAAGATATACTCCCTGCCGTCGATAACCCTTTTCTCTTTCCCCTGTTCGATAATAGTGTCCACGCCGACAGGGTTATAGAAACCGCCCAGGCAAGCAGCTCCGGCATACAGCCTGGAAGTCATTGTCCCTATCGTGGTCTGCTCGACCTCTAGACCGTTTTTTACGTATTCCTCCACGAAGGCAACGCCCCCCAGATGAGGAATACCGACCACGGGGGTTATCAGCTTCTTCATTTGGGGAAGCAACACCGCAGGCATAACAGCATTTTCCTCGCTGAAAATCATGGGTATAAAGCAGTGGGTGATAACCGTGATGTCCTTCGTCCCTTTTCTCTTGAGCGCCGCAATCAGGTTCTGCGCCGTGGCAGCGATAGCCCAGGAATCCATGGCAATGGAGGCGCCATTGGGGATGTCGGCTACCGCTTCATCGAAACTGTAGAAGACCTTGTTGCGCATATGGCCTCCTTCAGAGAGGATAGCATCATTATGGTATCATACGTCTAAACTGTAACCGGAATACGAGGGAACATTTATTTGGGGAGATTCGCGGTAGTATTATAGCATTTCCGGTCAATAATTGTGTGTGGATAGGAGCACCGCATATACCTTCCCCCTCTCTGTCGACAAAAAAGGTGATACTGCGAGCTATTTCTACCTGGAAGCGGCTGGGAACCGAAAGGTGGATGAAAGAGGAGGAGAAACGATACCACAGCCCCACTGCGGATACAAGCTGTTCAGGGGCGCGAAAAGGTGCAGGAACTGCAAAGGGCCGCTCGACGTAGACTGAATCGTCCACGGACAAGGATATCAGTTCGAAGAGATTTGCCCGGAAGTTTTACCTGACCGCTATTCCTAAAAAGTAAGGCCAGACCACTATACCGACAATGATTTTCCACCAGACCAAGTTTGCGAAGGAGATAGTGAATAACCAGCCCATAAACCAGAAAATGCCTGTTGCTGCGGCCGGATTGCCTCCACGCCTACGTTCCTGCGACATGTTATTCCTCCTCTCGTAATAGTTTATAGATTAACGTTCTCTGTCTGCATTTCTTGCGACATTCTACTGCGATTGGTAGTATAATACCACAACAAATCAACAGAGTGACAACATGGCGAAGGTGTGCTGAGAGGAGGGGAAATGCCTACAGCAAAGGTAAATGAAGTTTTAGATTTTTTAAAAGATAGCTAAATTGGGTTCGGTAGAGTGGGTGAAATGAAATACAACCCACCACCCTGAAAACTAATTGGTGGGCTCCCTCCTTCTAAAAATAAAGATCCCACCCACCCTACACTTGCAGAACCCCCTATTATCCTGTCTTTATAAGATTGAAAGTCTTGGGGCCTTTACTGGTTAGCCTGAATAAGCCCGTATTCGTCAGCCTGGATACTATTTCGTCATTTTTAATATGTACTTGATGGTCGCTGAAATACAGGGTGCCATTGGATCGGAGTACCCTATGTATCTCCTGCAGCACCTCATTCGGGTAGCTGACCTCGTGCAGGAGGACGACGTCCACGCTCGCACCCCATAATCCGGTTGTACCATCAGAGAGTATGGTCTCGATATTGTTAAGTCCCTTCCCGGCGGCTAGCTTTTGAACTCTATTAATTGCAGAGGGATGCATATCTAAGGCATAGACCTTCCCTTTGTTTCCCACTATTTTAGCAGCCGCGATTGTGTAGCTCCCAGGACCGCAACCGTAATCAAGTACCTTAAATCCTGGTTTTATGTTCGCTCCCATCAGTGAATCTATGCGCGGATTGAGAAAGTCCCGTATCACCATCAGACAGGACTTGAATCTAAAAAGTAGATTGCCGAATGATCTGTACTTAGACATTGCCGCTTCCTCCCGCACCCTGAGCCTCTACTATCTATTTATAACGAAAAAGATGGCTGTCAGTTAGCTAGCTAATCCTCCCGATTCCCAGCTAGTACTTTCAGGCATAGGGGTTCCTTTTCCAGACAGCGTGAAGTCAGTGCCCAGGCGTGGCAAATGGCGGCCAAGAGTTCAGATTTGAGATAAAAAGGGACAAGTAAGCTTTAAATATTAAGAATTATATTATATGGGGAATAAGCATTTTGACTTGTTTCTTATACTGGAGATAGATTGGACCGAACTCCTCAAGTAAGAGCTTCTCTTCTGCCCGTATCTTTATCAATAAACCTGCTAGCGTGATGACAACCGCTAACCACACTCGTAATTCACCTATCGAGATGGCGGTTCCGATAAACCCGAATAATATCCCAGTATAAATTGGGTTCCTTACAATCTTGTAAGGCCCGGTCTGGATCAATTTGTGGTCAACTTTAATCATAACTCTTCCACTCCAATATTGACCCAGATTGATTCGTGCCCAGATGGCAAAACTCAGGCCCAAAATTAAAATGACAATGCCGATTATTCTCACTGCAATATTCTCGGGTAAGAAGCGCCATAGCAAAGGCCCGAGAACCGCTGAATTTGAGAGAAGCATCCAATAGCCTAATACCAGCAAAACCCAATATAAGCGGGCTATAGAAGACTCCCGGCGTTTAGTCTGCGAACCGGTTCGCCGGGCAGAAATAAGCCAGTAAGTCCAGAATACTCCCCAAGCAACAACAACTACCAAATTTAAATTAAACAAAAGGTTATCCTAATTCAGTCACACCAAATCGCTGTTGCGTAGGTATTACTCAACCTCATCGAACAAGCCATAAGGTGCCATCTCCTAGCTCAAGAACGATCGTTTACCTTCCCAGTATTCCTCTCGTTCCACAACTGTCGCTGCACCCGCGCCCCAGGCGCCGCAGATGGCTGCCAGGCCGTAGCGGGACTTTCGGCGACTCATCTCATGAGCCAGGGTTCCTAAGACACGCATGCCGCTGGCACCCACGGGGTGACCTATGCAAACAGCGCCGCCATTGACATTCACCTTCGCCGGGTCTATGCCCATATCCTTTATCTGCATCACGGGCAGCATGGCGAAGGCTTCGTTAACCTCCACCAGGTCCATCTGATCTGCGGTCAGTCCTGCCTGTTTCAAAGCCTTCTTGGATGCCGCCACAGCGCCGTAGCCCATGATGGCTGGGTCGACTCCTACCCAGGCCATGCTCCTGATGGTGACCAGGGGCACCAAACCCAGTGCTTTCGCCTTCTCTTTAGACATGAAGAAGCCCACTGCTGCCCCGTCGTTCTCGCCCGAGGTGCTGGCAGCGCATATCGTGCCATCGGCTTTGTAAAGGGGAGGCAGCGTGCGTATCTTCTCCAGCTTGGAGTCCGGCTTCACGCCTTGGTCGTAGTCGATGAGCTTGACCGTGCCGTCAGGCAGTGTGCCCTCCACGGGAATAATCTCGTGCTTGAACTTGCCTTCCCGCTGGGCAGCGGCAGCCCTCATGTTGCTCTGCCAGGCCCATTTGTCCAACTCTCCCCTGCTAATGCCATACATCTCGGCCAGCTTCTCGGCGATGAGGCCCATGCTTGCTACAGCATTTATGTCAACCTTATCGAATATTTTGGCGTTGGGCAGGCCGCGCGTCTTGCCCAATTCCTCGGCCAGAGCCATGATATCGGTATCCTCGGTAATCATCGGAGTTGGGAAGTGAGAATGGCTCTCCATGCCGCCGGCTATGACTATATCCTCAATTCCCAGTTGGATAGCCATGCAGCCGATGTGGGCGGCGGTCATGCTGGTGCAGCACGCCCTCTCCACGCTGAGGCCAGCTACCTCAAAGGGACAGGTCATCAGGCCGACGCTCCTGCCGGGATTGCTCTGCTCGCCGCTCTGGTTCACCGTACCGATGATAACCTCGTCAACCGAGGCAGGGTCTATACCCGTTCGCTTGAGCAGCGCCTCAATCACAATTACCGCGAGGTCATCAGCGCGTTTATCCGCGAAAAAGCCCGGCTTTTTCTGGCTGGCGATACCGAACGGACTTCGGGCAAAGTCCACCATAACCGCATCTCTTATCTTGGACATCTTTGTTACTCCGTTTCATCGTAATTTTCTTCAGGAGGGGCTTCTATTATCATATCACACAGAGATAAGGCAAAGCGGCTTACGCCCGACTGCACAGGCGGGGAGCCTGTTCCAATGTAGGGGCGAGGTGCCCTCGCCCAAGGCGCGGCAACCGCGCCCCTACGTCTTGATTTAGGCCTTAGCGTTGATTAACAGCGTAGGGGCACAAAATTTTGTGCTCCTACAACATATATTACCGGCGTCGAATGTAGTGGAGGAAATCTAGGGTTTCAGCCATACCTTGTACTGACAGTAAGGCAGGCCTGAGTGGATGCTGCCGATTGATTCAACTTTTGTCCTCGGTTTCTGAGTATAGGCCTCTATGAAAGCTGCCCCGGTGTGCGCCCCACAGATGCAAAGCTCAGGAAAGGGCTCTATCATCCCCAGCATAACCATAGGACACTGGCAGACCGGACGACCCCGTTTGTCCTTAGGTGGAATGTAACTTACTTCAACGAGGTCTTTTATCCATGTAATGGAACGTGGGCCAAGTGGTGCTGGCAGGTTGGTCATGTGCTTTATGTATTCACTGCGGGTCATCTCCGGTTTGATGCCACATACCTGCACTGCCATAGGTGCACAAGCATTGGACATTTCCCTGAGGACGTTGTTGCGGTGCTTTGGCGGAAGCGCTCTAACCCCTTTTAGAAGTCCGGCTACAACGCGCGGCAGCCATTCCTTGTAAACCATGTCCTTAATTTCAGCAGGCATGTCCCCGGCAGTGCTGTAGCTAAACTCCCCGGTTTCTTGCAGCGTCTCCGGTACTGCAGCCTTTTTACGAGTCTTTTTAGCCATCTTCCCCTCCCCATTCGTGAATTATTCTTGGTGCTGGGTATTCTAACTGCTATTGTATAAGGAGGCAAATCTCTATTCAAAATGGATGGCACACTTCTCAAAATGTAGGGGCGTTCAATTGAACGCCCCTACAAAAAATATGCCATCACCAGTGAATATAAATCCTGTAGAGACCATTACATATTGCACTTATCTGCTAACGATTAATTGTAACCTGTATTCATCCCTTCGAATCGTTTGCCCTGCCACCGGATAAGGTCTCAAATGAAAGGATAGTTGATATTCCTCGTAGGTCGCAGTGGTATACTCATCGGTCAGCCCCGGTTCAGTCAATACCATTCGATATTGAGAAGAAGCTTGCACAATTTTAATAATAGAACTGGCCCTGCCTGCCCAGATACAGGTTACATTGGCGGGGCAGCGGCTATCTTCGATTACATCCTCAAAGGTGATTTGTAAATCCTGCCCCTTTATGATAGCAGTCTGGCCTATGGAGAGCGAGAACTCCTGGCCCAGGTTAGCATTTACCTCAGCAGGCGTCTTGCCGCAGGCCGCAAGAGGCAGGATAAGAATTGTTATCATGGATAACCAGAGAAAATACTGGAATATGATAGGTCTCCGTGAGTAAACGCCTCTCAGGAATTTAGTGTAGTTACATAGAAAACTCATCTTCTGCTCCTTTATAGCTCCATCTCTCTCAAATCCTTCGCTATTTTGAGCCTGGGCCCGGTGAGGGCTTGAATCTCTTTGGCGGTCCAGCCGGGGGCAACCTCTTTAAGCACCATACCTTTTTCTGTAACCTCGATTACTGCCAGGTCGGTAACAATCAAATCCACGCACTCTTTGGCGGTCAGCGGATAGCTGCATTTCTTCACTATTTTGGGCTTGCCGTCCTTCGTGGTATGGTCCATGGTGATAATCATCCGCTTGGCGCCTAAAGCCAAATCCATGCCGCCGCCGATGGTCCCGCCCAGAGCGTCGCCTCCGGTGTTCCAGTTCGCCAGGTCGCCTTTCTCCGACACCTCCAGAGCGCCCATGATGCTCACCAGACGACCGCCCCTTATCATAAGAAAGGAGACCATCACATCGAAGAACGCCGTCCCCGGTGCCAGCGTAAAGAACCTTCCTCCAGAATCGACATAGTGGAACTCCGCCTTCTGTATCTCGTCCTCCATCACCAGCGGCCCATAGGCAATAGCGCCGCTCTCCGAGTGGAATATTACACCCTCGGGCACATACAGTGCGCAGAGGTTGGGTATACCCACACCCAGGTTGGCATAGTCGCCCGCCTTCAGCTCCTTTGCTGCACGCATAGCCACAGTGTCCCTGTCCAGCCTCTGCTTGAGCTTTCCATCCTTCGATTGCTCAACCCTGGGTTTTTCTTCAACGCATTTGCTGCGGAACAGCATCTTGCGCGCAATTTCCAGCTCGCCCAGCCTGCCTATCAGCGCCTTCTGTTTTCTATGGGTGCCGATGCCATCCTCAGGAATCCTCACCACCCGGTCTACAAATATCCCCGGCACCACAATATGTTCGGCGTCAAGCTCTCCCACCTCTACTATCTCGTCAACTTCAGCGATAGTCACCTTTGCATTCATAGCCATCAATGGCTGGTCTCCTCTGAAGATGCCCTTAAAGATCAGGTTGCCCAGCCTGTCCGCTTTATGCGCCCTGACAAAGGCATAATCCAGATTTATCGGCTTCTCGAAGATATATTCCCTGCCCTCGATAACCCTGGTCTCCTTCCCTTCTCCAATCACAGTGCCCACGCCCACAGGATTGTAAAACCCGCCCAGCCTGGCGGCTCCGGCATAGAGCCTCGCCGCCATAGTGCCGTGTGTGGATAGCTCCACCTCCAGCCCCTTCTCGATATATTCCTTGACAAATGCCCCTGCGCCGAGCTGCTGGATACCCACCACGGGTGTTATCAGCTTCTTGAGCTGTGGTAGTATCGCCGAAGGGAAGCAGGTCTCATCCTCCCCCAAAACTATCGGGATGAAGTTGTGAGTCACCAGCGTCAGGTCCTTTATACCCTTCTTTTTTACGGCGGCTACGAGGTTTTGTGCGCAGGCAGGGATACCCCACGACTCTACAGAAATCGTTGCGCCATCAGGTATGTCGGCCACCGCCTCATCGAAGCTGCTGAGAACCTTATTCAGCATGTAAGCCCTCCCCGGCGAAATGCTGAGATATAATCACCTGTGGGCGCATATTGCCATACCTGCAACGCACTTGTCAACCTGAATGCGTTTGACTGCTGTTCCGCAACAGGTATATTATTTCTAGGTAATATAGTTGATTATATGAAACAGGAGTCCTCATGGATGATATGGAAAAGTACCTGAAATGCACGGAAATCGTGGATTGCGATTCGGACTTAATTAAAAAGAAGGCTAAAGCATTAACCAGAGGGCTCAAAACAGACAAAGAGAAGGCCATAGTCCTGTTCTACTTTGTCAGGGACAACATTAAATACAACCCGTACGATTCTGCCGACCGCTATGAATACAGCATAGCCAGCGCCACCCTGAAAAGAGGCTTCGGGCTGTGCTTCCAGAAAGCCGCCGTCCTGGTCGCCATGTGCCGGGTCGTTGGAATACCCGCCCGCTTCGGGTTCGCCGACATCAGGAACCACGTGCTGTCGCAGCGCTTCCTCGACATGATGTGCGGCAGCAATATACTGGTGTACCACGGTTTCGCCGAAATTTACCTTGACGGCAAATGGATAATTGCCACCCCGGCCTATGACGCGGGGCTGTGCCGGGAAAACGGTTTCGTTGCAACAGAGTTCGATGGGGAGCATGACGTCAAGCTGCCTGCCTACACGCAGGACGGCAGACAGCACGTGGAGTACCTCCGATTTCACGGAAGCTACGATGATTTACCCTGGCAGGAAATATTTAACGCTGGCGCCGAGCATATAGCCAGCCTGGGCGTGGATGTGGACAAGTTCCTGGCCAAGTGGCGCACCGACCCGAAGTAATGGGATAATTTTCGGCAATCGCTAGTTAAGGAGGGAACTTGAAACAACTCTTCGACTACATAGAAGCCAATTCCAATGCAGCACTTGATGAACTGGTACGCTTCTGCCAACAACCTTCTATTAGTGCTCAAGACGTAGGTATGGCAGATTGCGCCAAACTGGTAGCCACTATGTTTAGGGAATACGGGATAAAAGCCAAGATATTTAAGAGTTCTGGCTGCCGATATCCCTTCGTCTATGGTGAGATTGCCGGCGAATCGACCAAAACGCTACTTTTTTACAATCACTACGATGTGCAGCCTCCAGAGCCACTGGAGGAGTGGACATCGCCTCCCTTCGAACCTAGGATAGCCGAGGGCAAGTTCTGGGCGCGAGGAGCTGCGGACGACAAAGGGGACCTGATAGCACGGCTTGCCGTAATTGATGCTTTTAGGAAGGTGAGAGGCAAGCTGCCGGTGACCATCAAATTCCTGGTCGAAGGCGAAGAGGAGATCGTATCCCCCAGCATTGCCCGATTCGTCTCAGAACACAAGGACTTGTTAAAAGCCGATGCCTGCATCACAGAGACAGGAGCCGTAAATTGGAGAGGGCAACCGATCATGTTCCTAGGCTGCAAGGGAATGGTCTACTGCGGGCTAGAAGCATCCGGAGCAGCTCAGGATGCCCACGCAATGCTTGCCACGTCAGTGCCTAATCCCGCCTGGAGGCTCTTGTGGGCGCTTTCTTGTCTGAAGGACCAGGATGAGAACGTTCTCGTGGAAGGATTCCACGACGACATACGTAATCCGAGTATGGAAGAACTTACCGCTATGATGTCTATCGCTGACTCCCCCGAAATTGCTCAAGCCCAGGATGAGACAGAGCTTAAAGAACTGGGCCTATCCAGTTTCCTTAAGGGCCTTTCCGGGGCGGAGAGGCGAGCCCGCGATATTTTTTCACCGACCTGCAACATTGACGGCTTGGAATCCGGCTATACAGGTACAGGTCCTAAGATGATAATCCCTCGTGTGGCTCGGGCAAGGGTAGATTTTCGCCTGCTGCCCAACCAGCGAGGCAAAGACATCTTGGAAAAGGTGAGACGGCACCTGGACAAAAACGGCTTCAAGGATATAGCTATCGTCGAGCCTATCCTATTGTTTGAGCCCGCGTACACCCCTTTGGATAACCCTTTTGTCACCCTGGTACGAGATACCGCACGTGAGGTCTATAAGGTTGAACCCGGAGTAGTCCCTTGGGCGCCCGGCAGTGCGCCAACGCACTGTTTCACCGAACTTGGCATGCCTGTAGTGCCTGCCGGAGTATTCTATTTCGGTAGTAGGCCGCATGCTCCGAACGAGCATATCAGAATCAGCGATTTCATTGCAGGCATGAAGCATATAGCGGCAATTATCGCTAGGTTTGGTCCCTGACACGCAATTCAATAAGGAATAGGCTAAGTCCCGATTTGTCTGCCTCATTTTAGCCTTAGCCTATTGACAAAGCCTCACCGATATGTTAAGATATATCGCGATGTATAGCAACATATCTAGAAGGTTATTTCATCCTTGATTTTTAATGCGGCCTAACTAACCCCTTGACAAACAACCCGGAAGATTTATTATAGTACTATAATATTATAGGTATAGAATATAATGACGAACGCGGAACTGGCCGTCCTGGGGCTTGTAGTTGAACAGCCTCGATACGGCTACCAGATCGAGCAGGTCATCGAGGAACGCGGCATGAGGAGGTGGACGGAAATTGGCTTCTCCTCCATCTACTTCCTGCTCAAAAAGCTGGAAAAGCAAGGATTGATCAAGGGGCGGTGGGAAAAGACCCGCCTGAAGGAACTCAAGAAGCTGAAGGGACTGCTGAAGCAGCAAGGATTAATCGAGAAAGAGTGTCAGAAAACCGAGCGAGGGCCTGAACGATGGGCTAAGGTATACCGACCTACGGATGCAGGGCTTGAGGCATTTCACTCCACCATTATCGAAGTGCTTTCGCTTCCCCGACCGAGTCCGCGTCCCCTGATGCTGGGGCTGGCTAACCTCCCCTCCCTGTCGACAGAGGAGGCGCTTATCGCTCTGAGCCAGTATAACAAGCACCTGACGGAGAAGATGGTAATACTGAGGACGGTCCTTGAGAGCGACATGCATTCTCATCCCTATTTCGTAAACGCTATGTTCGAACTCAGCCTGGCGGTGATGCAGGCTGAACAGGAATGGGTGGAAAAGTTCACCCAACAATTACAGGTTAAATCTCAAGAGAAACAGGAGCAGAGAATATGAATGCTATCGAGACGCACCAGTTAACCAAGGTCTTCCCCGGCGACATCAGGGCGGTGGACGGCATTGACTTCGAGGTCAAAGAAGGTGAGATCTTTGCCTTCCTGGGCCCGAACGGCGCCGGCAAGACCACCACCATAAAGATGCTGAACACCCTTATCCCGCCTACGTCGGGAACTGCCTTGGTGACCGGCCTAGACGTGGTGAAAAACGCAACGGAGGTGCGCAGGCGCATCGGCTACGCAGCACAGGACGTGGGGGTGGATGAGCATGCCACCGGCAAGGAGAACCTCACCCTTTACGGCCACTTCTACAGATTGGATAACAAGACCATCAAGGAGAAGGTGAAGGAGATTTTCGACCTGGTCGGTCTGACCGGCTCAGAGAACCGGATGGTCTCCACTTACTCAGGGGGCATGCGCAAGCGGCTCGACCTGGCCATGGGGCTAATCCACCAGCCCCAGGTAATGTTTCTGGATGAGCCAACCACAGGGCTCGACCCTCAGACCAGGGCCAGCATCTGGGAATATATCCGCAAACTGGTCGAATCCAAGGGCATGACTATATTCCTGACCACCCACTATATGGAGGAAGCCGACCGCCTGGCAGACAACATCGCCATCATTGACCTGGGCAAGATAATCGCCATGGGCACCGCCGATGAACTTAAGAAGTCCATTGGGGGAGACGTGGTAACGGTCACACCTTGCCAGGACACAGACGAGGCCTGCAAGGAGTTTGTCAGCCGCAGTGAGGCAGCGCTGGCGGGCAAAACGTTTATAACTGGAACGAAATCGACGAACCACGAACTGGCAGTCTATGTAAATGACGGCGCATCTGCCATACCCAGCATAATGCATTTCCTTTCCGGTGAGGGAATTGAGGTCAAGACGATATCCATGTCAAGGCCGTCGCTGGACGATGTGTTTTTAAAATATACCGGCCGTACCATAAGAACCGAGGAAGGCTCACGCACCACCTTCGCCCAGTTACGGCGAATGCGTGACAGGAGGCAACAGCGATGAATGTCATAAGCGATACCTGGTATATAACCATGCGCGATTTAAGGGCAAGGATGCGCATGCCCGTGTTTATATTCATGACCCTGTTCCAACCTATTCTTTGGTTGGTGCTGTTCACGCAGATATTCAAGTCACTGGGCAGCTTGCCCGGCATAGGAGGCGGAAGCTATCTTCAATTCTTTGCTCCCGGCGTGCTGGTAATGACGGTGCTGTTCGGCTCGGCTTTTTCGGGCTTTGGCATGCTGTGGGATATAGATACGGGTGTGCTGTCCAAGATGCTGGCCACGCCTGTGACCCGAATCTCGGTCATAGCGGGGCGCGTCGTCGCTACCGTGGTGGTGCTCCTGATCCAGGCGCTGATAATCATTATCCTGGCCCTGATTATGGGCGTGCACCTGGAAACTGGCGCAGCCGGGGTAGTGTTTGCCTTCTTACTGCTGGCCCTGCTCGGACTGGGGTTCTCCGCTTTCTCCAACGGGCTGGCGCTTCTGCTCAAACGGCAAGAGACCGTCATGGCAGTCACCAACCTCCTTACCCTCCCGCTGATGTTCCTGTCGTCGCTGATGATGCCTCCCACCCTACTGCCGGGCTGGCTGAATGCAGTAAGGCAGGTCAACCCCATAGACTATGCAGTGATTGGCCTCCGCGACTTGATTACAAACGGGTACGTATTGCACGACCTCTGGCTCTCGTCGGTGGTGCTGGCTGCCCTGGCTGTGGCAGGAGTAGCGTTCGGCACCCTGATGTTCCGCGCCAGAGCAGAGTAGGTTGTCCTGTAATTAGTGTAGTAAGG
>JAJYLC010000076.1 GCA_021787935.1 Chloroflexota bacterium
CCAGCCAGGGCCACTTTGTCCCTTCCTGAAATATCTTTCCCATCCCTTGTTCTCTGGCATAAGGGAAGGCGAAAATAGCGCAAACCATCGTCCATCTCGCAATCGTTGGCATCAGAAGAAGGGCTGCCGCCCTATGCTCGTCGGGCACAACGGTCAGCGCAATATATTGGAGCAGGATGAGCAAAGCGCCTCCCACTACCCCGAAGCCTCCCACCCTGCTGTCACGCATAATTGCTAATCGCTGTTCCGGAGAGCGGCCTCCTGCCAGCCCGTCGCAGGTATCGATGAAACCGTCCAGGTGCAGCGCTCTAGTCATAGCAGCTAAGGCTATTATCAGTAATATATTTACCAGGCTTATAGGGAAGGCCAGTATGAATAACCGGTTCAGTCCGTAGAGGATTCCCCCTATGAGCATTCCCACCAGTGGGAAATAGGCTATGGAACGGCGCAAGGCATTGGCGCTGACATTCAGTTGGACAGGAAATATAGTCAAAAACTGCAATGCTGCTACGAACCCCAATATATTCTCCTAATTGTCGCTGCTTTTTTCGGATACCCCTGCCTCGGCGAAGGTAGCCATCTCGGCCAGTATCCTGGCTGCAGCCTCGACCAGGAAGATGCCCAGCGCAGCACCCGTGCCCTCACCCAGTCGAAGCTCGAGGTCCAGTATCGGCTTTAATCCCAGATGTTTAAGTATTGCTTTGTGCCCGATCTCTACAGAGCAGTGTGAGGCGATGAGGTAGTCTTTAGCTCCTGGTGACAGCCCGGCGGCGATTAGCGCCGCTGCTCCGGAGATGAACCCGTCTATGACAACAGGGATGCGATGTGCTGCTGCTCCGAGGATAACACCGCTGAGCCCGCCGATCTCAAAACCACCGATTTTAGCAAGTACATCCAAGGTATCATCTGCATTCGGTTTGTTTACCTCCAGCGCCCTTTCGATGGTCTCTACCTTGTGCGTCAGTTGCTTATCGTCGATGCCGGTGCCTCTGCCTGTTACCTTTTCTACTTTCTCTCCGGTTATGGCAGAAGCGATGGCAGCGCTCGACGTGGTATTGCCGATGCCCATATCACCGGTGCCCACTATATCCAACCCTTTCTTGGCTTCCTTTTCCACTATTTCCAGTCCGACCTCGATAGACTTTATTGCCTGCTCCCGGCTCATCGCGGGCCCACGGGCCATGTCGCTCGTTCCGTAGGCAATTTTCTTGGAGAGCAGACCAGGATGTGGTTGCAGGTCGGATGCCACGCCTATGTCTACAACGATGACCTTGGCTCCTACGTGCCTGGCCAAAACATTGATACCGGCGCCTCCGTGTAGAAAGTTGAGCACCATCTGGGGGGTCACAGCCTGGGGATAAGCACTTATGCCCTCGGCCACAACTCCGTGGTCTGCCACCATCGTCACAATCGTCTTGTGATTTATCCTGGGTATAGGCTCGCCCCTTATGCCTGCCAGCTTTATAGATAGCTCCTCCAGCCGCCCCAGACTCCCCAGAGGTTTAGTCAGGGTGTCCTGGCGTGCTCGGGCAGCGGCCATGGCCTTCTTATCCAGGGGCTTGATCTCTCGCAGTGCCTGCTCCAGTGCTTTCAACTTGGTGCTCCTTCTATTTGATAGGCTTAACCCTTGAATAGGTCTGGATGCAGTATCTTTGCGATCTCTTCCAGACCCTGTACTATGCGTGGACCAGAGCGATTTACCAGATCGCCATCGATGGTATAAACATGGTTTTCTTTCACCGCTTTCAAATCCTGCCATCCCGGCAACTGTTCTAACTGAGCCGGCGATATCGCTGCGGTACCGTGGCTGGAGTCCACCAGGATAATGTCCGGGTTCGCGTTGACCAGTTCCTCCATGTTGAACTGTATCCATGGTCCTGAAGCGCTTGCGGCCACGTTTGTCCCACCGGCCATATTAATTAAGGAATCTACAAAGGAGCCCGGCCCTGCTGTCCAGGGCTTAGTGGTGTCAGTAGCATCGAACACATAAAACACGCTGGGGCGGGGTGCACCGCTCACCGCATTGACCACGGCATTGATGCGATTTTTCATTTCGCTGGTCAACTCCTCGGCCGCTTTCTGGGTGCCGGTAATGTTTCCCAGCAAGTCGATGTCGGTTAGAATGCCGTTGATGTCCTTGGGATTTATGACTGCAATGGGGATCCCCAAGCTATCGAGCTTGGGGATGAGGTCGGGTACTTCGCCGTCTGTCAAAACGAGGTCGGGTTTCATCGCTACGATCTCTTCTATGTTGGGGGTGAAATACCCTCCTATTTTGGGCTTGGTTTTGGCCGCCTCGGGATAGTCGGAGTACTCGTCATCCGCCACAAGTTTGTCCCCCAGGCCGAGAGCGAAAATAGTTTCCGTGATGCTCGGTACGTGGGAGACGATTCTGGTCGGCACGCTATCCAGGTGTACCTGCCGTCCCGCATCATCTGTTATTGTTATCTTTCCTTGCCCGGACTGAGTGCCGGTGCATGCGGCGGTAGCAGCAATTACTATTACTATGATGAGAAACAGCGCCAGATAAGTCCTTTTCAATGTTCCTCCTTTAGCTTCAGATGAAATAAAAATCCCCTCGCTCTGCAGAACGAGGGGACGTTCCTAATACCTAATAGTAACTCTGGCAATAAAAAGAGCCAACCCCTCTCCGCGGAGGCATCGTAGCTCAACTAGAGGTCGGCGTTCTGACTTCTCGCCTTTAGCGAATCACAGTAGCGGGACTGCGTCGGATTCTCACCGAACTTGCTTTCCGTTTGAGCCTGAGCTCACGCCCAGGCACCTCTACTTTCGCTATTAAATTTTCTTGTTGTATTTATAACATATCGGCAGACAAAAAGCAATCATTTCGCCCGCCATTTTTCAGCTACCTGCAGGGACGAGGTCCTCGGGCCCAGGTATTCGCTATATCGCACCAGACGACCAAGCACTTTGGCAGATTCCTCAGGGTCCGGGTAGAGATTCAGATGACTTTCTCTCAACTTCAGCGGGACCTTGCCCTCGGTTTCAAAACGTGCTGAGCCTACGGTAAAGAGCACAGGCTTGTGATGTTTGTTCATCAGGTCGATTGTAGTCTTTATGGCGTCAAGCTCCGCTTCCTCCATGAGTCTCCCCACCTCTTCAGTGGCGGGTTTCATCGTTGCAGGTGCCCACGTAGCGTAGCCCGATGTCATAGCCACGCCGCCGATAACCACGATGGCGTCGAAACCTCCATCCTCAATCATGGGCCAGAGAGCCTGGTAGCTGACGAAATCTCCGGCGGGATCGACAGGGTTCCCGCCAGACCATCTTCGAGACATCATGGAATTCAGCTTCTCCATGGTAGCTGGCGACAGCGGAGGCAATTCGAAGCCTTCTTTTCTCAAGGCGTCTGCAGCAATGACTGCCATTCCGCCACTCATCGAAAGCACTCCCACTCTTCTCCCCTGGGGGAGGGGCTGGCCCAACAGGGACACCGCCACATCTACTACTTCATGAAGCTTGTTCACCCTGATTACACCGCATTGCTTGAACGCAGCATCAAGCACCACATCCGACCCTGCCAGAGCAGAGGAGTGAGACCGCGCTGCCCTGGTCCCCACGTCTGTGCGCCCCACCTTTATGATGACGATGGGCTTCTTCCTGGTTATCTCCCTAGCCAGTTCCAGGAACCGCCTGCCTTCCCTGAGGCCTTCGACATAGCCCAGGATAATATCTGTATTCTCATCCTGGCCCAGGTACTCCAGATAGTCCTCAAAGCGCAAATCCGCCTCGTTCCCGCTGCTGATAAATTTGCTGAACCCTACTCCCATTTGCAGACCGTAATCTAGTATCGACTGGCCTGAGTTACCGCTCTGAGAGATGAGCGCTACACGCCCTGTCTCGACAGGGGGCAGGAAAGGTGCAGTGCAGAAGTTGGCATATGGGTTACAGTATCCCAGGCAGTTCGGACCTATGAAGCGTATACCGCCCCGGCGCGCGATTTCAGCTATGTGACGTTCTACTCTTGCGCCCTCTTCGCCTGTCTCGGCAAGTCCGCCCGAGATAACTACGGCACTCCTGACCCCCTTTGTAACGCAGTCCTCCATAGCAGCAGGCACATCCTGAAACGGCACCGTTATCACAGCGAAATCGACCGGCCCCGGGACTTCAACCACGCTCCTGTAAGCTTTCAGCCCCATTACTTCGGGTTCTTTATTATTTACGGCGTAAACCTGTCGCCCCTGCTTATGGCTTAATGCGCGGTTCAGAACGTTGTATCCCCACTTGCCGAAAGTGTTGGATGCCCCGATAACCGCCACCGCTTTGGGATTGAACAGGTTATCCAGCTGCTCTTTGAGTCTCATGTTGCTCATACGGCTTCTCCTCGGGAACAGTCGCTCGAATAGGCAAATTTAGAATTTCTACAAAGCATACCACATCGGTTCTAACAATGCCAGCGAGGGCGCTCGAAGATGAACTGATGAATGCTGTTTTCTGGCTTTTTACGCAATTTGAGGCTAATCTGGGAGCACATTCTCGCTGATTTATTTTACGATTTTTTCACATTTCAACCCAAATTTTTATGGCTTTTTAATGCGAAAACCTTTAATATATTCGCTATTCGATTCTCATATGATAGAAAACAGGGGTTTTAAAAAGTAATTGTGGGAATCGAGAAAGGGGGAAGATGAAGAAGTTTGTCATCGCAGTAATCCCGTTGCTGGTTCTGGCGCTTGTACTCGGTACTGTCGGCTGCAAGAAGGCGGCAACGCCAACACCGACGCCGGTTGCACTTTTTCTGAGTGTAACCCAGCCGAAAGATGGAAGTGTCGTCAATACAGCAAATGTCACCGTCAGCGGCAGCACAATCCCGGGAGCAGTGGTGAGCGTAGCGGTGAATGACACTGTATATATAGCCAGCGTCGATGCCAGGGGCGACTTCAGCATTGCAGTGCCGCTGGATGAGGGACCGAATTTTATTGAGGTCGACGCCAGTGACGATTATGGGAATCAGCAATCTGCGAGCATAGGTATAGTCTATACACCGTGAAATGATTGCATCGTTGCAGGGCAAAGGCCGATTTCTTGTTTGGCGAAATCAAAACATGGTAAATCAAATAACGAGGGGTGGAAGATGAAAGGGCTAAGAATAGTTTCTATTTTATTGTTGGTGTTCGGACTATTGTTGGGCAGTGTCGGCAGCATTTTCGCTCAAGATCCAACGCCGTCAGGCCATCCCAGTCCGAGCCCGCCTGTAACAGGAAAAAGACAAGGCTTCTTCGGCAATGTGACATCGGTGAGCAGTGGAAATATCACCCTTGTTACACAGGAGGGATGGACGGTTGTCCTCAAACTTCAAGATACGACCAGATATAATTTGCCAGGAGAGACCCAGGGATGGGTCAACCTTAGTGATTTTACAACGGCGCTTGGGGGAAGTCTAAACGCACTGGTAGGCAGTAGAGTTATAGCCCTGGCCAGCGATGTCACAGGGTCACCACCGGGACCGTTCGCTGGCAATGCAGTTAGGGTAATGGCCGTCCCCAGCCGGCAGCAGCCGCTGTTTGCCCACCGCACCGGCATAGTTGTTCAATTTGAAGTCGGGCCGAGCGGCAATGGCACGATTACTATTGTTGATATAGCCAAAGTGAACCATCAATTTACCATCGTGGGTAACGAGACTCAGTACTTTCCTAACGGGACAAAACCGAGCGATATACAGGTGAATAATAGTTTTGTCACAGTGGTTACCACTACAAACCCGAGACTTCAGCCTGTAGCCAAAGCCGTTGTACTGCATGGGAGGATACCACCTGGGTGGGTATCTTCATCTTCGGCTCCCACTGTCACCATCACCGCTCCGAAAGCCGGTGCTACCCTCGGTGTAGGCAGTGCCACAGTAACGGTCAAGGTCTCTAACTTCAATTTGGTAAATAAGCTTGGCCAGGCAAATGTTGCCGGCGAAGGACATATCCATTACTTTATGGATGTCGACCCTCCGACTGCTCCCGGCCAGCCCGCGTTTACTGCTGCAGGTACTTATGCAGCTACAACAAGCACTTCTTACACCTGGCTCAATGTTCCAGCGGGTACTCATAAGTTCTCTGTTGAGCTGGTGAACAACGACCATACCCCGCTGACTCCACCTGTGGTTGCCTCGGTTACAGTTACAGTATCGGCTGCGGGCTACTGAGGCAAGTGTTTGCTTCTGGGAGCTGAAAACTGGATTGAAGCGGAAAACGCAAAAACCTGGGCAGTGGCGAGGTTGGAAATCTCAGGGCTGCTGGAAACTGAAGCCGGTAGATGAGGTTTGCCTAAGGCTTGCTTAATTTTTCTGTCTGAGCTAATTCCACGAAATACGCCAGATATTGAAATCACTATTGACAAACATATAGTATTGTGATACCATCCAACAAGAATATTTAATCTAATACGAATGTATTATTAGATATCCTCTCACTAATATACCTTGGAAATGGGGAGGAGTCTAGTTATGACCTGAAAAGCAGTCGATCGAGAAGAGTAGTCGCGATAGTGCGATTGCCAAGTCAAATAAACTCTGAAGGAGGATAATGGTGCGCATAAGAAGCAAGTTGGTGTTTACCGTGTTAATTTCTGCTTTCTTGGCTGTCTTTTGGATAGCAAACGTGGTACCGGCTTCGGCAGTGTGCCCAAGCGGCACTCACAATGTGAAATTTACTGGTGGTCAACAGAATGTGTCGTCAGTTCAAGGGGTAAGTGCCCTCCTCACATCTTATAACCCTAGTCCGGTCTACGAAGTCACCTCGTTCTGGGTCATGCTTCATAAAAATGGTTCTCTAAATGATTACGGTCAGGTTGGCTGGATAAAGTTTCCATCGTACCAGAACGAATATGTATACTGTGAGTTTAACATTGGAGGTGCCTGGGCCCGGTTGTTTTACAATCAACAGAATAATAACTGGCAAGTAGACCAGCCATCGACAATTCCCGCATCTATTGAAGGATATTTTGTGACATATACTCCGGGCCAGTTAACTGTGCAATACGACAATGGATACCAACTCCCATTTTACTGCCCATGGGTGCCGGACAACGTAGAAGTTTATGGAGAGACCCAAAACTATGGGGCTGCAAATGCAGGTGACCACATGCCTGGAGATAGTGTAAACAAAGTCTTAGCCAATACTATCATGAAGAAGGTAAATGGCAGTTGGAGTTGGGCGTCACTGGCTATGATAAAACAGGGGTGGGGTAACTACGATACAAGTGGTGCAACTCACGGTTTTTATATTTGGGATACCAGAAATTGCAATTAGGAACAGAATTTGATATAGTGAGGGAAATATGAAGACAAAACTGTTCATAATGGCGGTTATTATGATGATAGTCATCGGGAGCGTGGCTGGTCTGGCTGCAGCAAATAGTTCCGATAACAGTCAAACTACACCGTTACCAACACCTGCTGTTGACTTGAGTCAGTGTTTTCCTGCTTTTTTGGCTGTGGCGGCAAAGCCAGCTTCTTTTCAACCTTCAATCAGTGAGAGCCAGGCAATTTCCACTGTAAGGGATTTAGTCCGCAAGTACTACTATCCCCAGCCAGAGGAACTGTCGACGTTCACGGCTCTGGCGACTTTCACCGGAGAGATCCAGAACAAGGACCACACAAAGGTTCAAGATCTACCGGTATGGGTAGTGGTACTGAAGGGCCTTCCGAATGGACCCATTTTGCCTTATGAGCCTGATATACCCGCACCTGCTGCGTCGACGGGACAAGTTAATGTGGCCATAGATGCCTCTACAGGCGTGATTATCTACGGTGTAATTACTGGAACGGTCGGGCCGTGATGCAGATAACACGAAACTAATACACGATCACAGGCAATATAGGCCGTTGTTAATGAATCTTGAGGTAAAAGGGGAAGGCATAGTGCCTTCCCCTTTTTGCTAGAGATCGTTTAGTAATGAGCTACCATACCGACGAAAGTCGGTATCCAGATACCTGCCTCTTAATTTTGAAGCTGGGTTTTCTGGATTCCGTGTCAAGCACGGAATGGTCATTGCGTTTCTGAAAACCCCTTCTGCTTCAGGCTTGCTTAATTGGTCTATCTGAGCTATCCTTAGTAAAGTGTCATGAACAAGGCGAGGCAGCTTTACGAGCTTCAAGAGGTAGACCTCGAGATACAGCTCAGAACTGAAGCTTTGGCACAGGTGAGGAGCCAGCTGGGTAAAGATGACGACCTGGTGGCAGCACGCTCTGCTTGTGACACGGTGAAGAAACGTCTGTCCGATCTTGAGCATCAGCAGAAAACAGAAGAATGGGAGCTCAGCGAGCTGGGTGCTAAAATCGCAGTCGTGGAAAAAAAGCTATTCGGTGGCTCGGTGAAGAACCCTAAGGAACTAATGGCGTTCCAACAGGATTTGGAAATTCTCAAGACACAGCGCGGGGAACGAGAGGATAGACTCTTAACCCTGATGATGGACGTAGAGTCTTCGCAACAGGACGCCAGCCTCAAAAAAAGTGATTTTGGGAAGATAGATCGGGAATGGCGGGAGAATCAGCAGAAGCTGCTGCAGCAGCAGACTGAGCTGGAGGCCGAGTTAGCCGCTCTGGAGCAAAAAAGGAATCTGGTTGCGGGCCAAATAGATTCCGACAGTCTCAGTCTCTATGAGGAAGTGCGGCGTGTAAAACAGGGGCAGGCGGTGGCTAAGGTGATGCAGGGGAGATGTCAGGGGTGCCGTATCAGCCTTCCCGTGTCCGACCAACAGAGAGCCAGGATGGGGCAAGAGTTGGTGCAATGCAGCAACTGCGGCCGCATCCTGTACCTGAGCTAGCTGCTCTGATTTCGATTTGTTGCCTCTTGTAGTAAGCTGTTATGTAAGTATCGCCAAGTAAACCGGGTGGCTGCCCCTTCTCGCGTCAAGCGGGAAGGGGAGGAAAGTCCGGGCTCCGCCGGGCAGGATGCTGGGTAATTCCCAGGAGAGGCGACTCTACGGAAAGTGCCACAGAAACATACCGTCCCGATGACGAATCGGGATAAGGGTGAAATGGTGAGGTAAGAGCTCACCAGCGGCCGGGCGACCGGCCGGCTGGGTAAACCCCATCCGGAGCAAGACCGAATAGGAGGACTTACGGGTGCTCGGCCTGTCCTCGGGTTGGTCGCTTGATCCTTCCGGCAACGAAAGGGCTAGATAGATGGCCACCGCCTGGTGGGAATCAGGAAGAAGGCTGCGGTCGTAAACTGATTTCTAGCAGGTACAGAACCCGGCTTACAGGTTTACTTGGCCCGGAACTCTGCAAAAAGGGGTCTGACATATTATATGTCAGACCCCTACTCAATTCGGCTCTCAATTATTTATGGTGTGGATTGCCGCCATGGCCGCCGCCGCCCTGTGTGCTCGAGGAACTGTAAGCTACGCTGAAGCTGCTGCCATCGGTTGACAGCGAGGAAGGTGTTGCCGTCGCTGTCCCATCGACCATTGTAATAGCGTCATGTACCCATGAGCTTGAGCTGATCGTTCCCGTTGTGTTGCCGAGTGTGGCTGACGCTCCAGTGAAGGTCACTGTGCCGAAGTTAGCCAGCGGCAGTATCTTGCCCAACCACGGCGCCTCGACAATCCATTCAGCAGATTGTCTAAGGGCACTGCTAGCAGTTTGGGAAATAGAGAATGACCAACCTTGTGTCGAATCGCTCAGCGTCAGTGTGAATTGACCACTAGCATAACTGACCTCGCCAGTCATTTTGTCCCCCGGGTAGATGGCATTAGGAATGAGATAACTTGCATTGGGATACATCTCGTACCACGCGTAATAGACGGCTCCGCCTGACCAATCTTGCTCGGTTCCGATTTGTTCCACCGTACTGTCAGAATATCCGTCGATGCCTACCCAGATAGCAGAATAGGTTGAGCCATGTGATTTGCTCACTGCTGGGACGATCCACTCTCCTTTGACGTCGGTCACGGTATAGTTGCCCGGATTCGTCAAGTTACCCTCTACCACGGCATAGCCGGACCAGTTGCTCGAGGTCGATCGTGTGACCGGTATTCTTGGGCCTGCTGCTAAGCTAGTAGCAGCCGAAGCTGGAACAGCCGCCGCGAGCAAGGTGACCAGAATGGATAACAGAGTTGCTGCCAGGAAACGCTTCATGCCTCCACCTCCAGTTAAACTTATTTCCTTGTTTTAATATGCCTTATTTTAGTACGCAAGAGATTGAGAAGTTATAAAATCGAGGCCAAAAAGGTTACAAAATTGTAACTGAGCATACCCCCCCCTAAACGGAGGCAGATATTGCCCTTTTCGGCTTGATACCTACTTGCTGGTTTCATCTAGACTACCAGAGGGGTTGCCGCTTGACAAGTATCAAGAAACACCACTAAGTTACCCAAAGCTACTATGTCTGCCCTCACAAATTCAAATGCTTGCCACTTAGAGATTGCTTGGTGAGATGGGCGTCTCTAGTTGTGATATGGTTTCCCTTCATCTGTCTGAGCTACTAAAGCCTGTTCGACCCTTTTGTTTTGCCTCTTGATTTTGTCCATTCTGACCGAGTCTGGGCTAAGATGAGGCAGGTGGTAGCTAGCCTCCCTAGCTACCACCTGCAGGGGGCACTTACGGGCCCGTAAAAACTGGAGTTGTTACTGCAGTCGTCTGCAGATGAGCGATGTGTGTGCTGGTGGCATTCCATGCCCAGACGCCGTACGCGTCGTTAGAGATGGTGTCGGAGAGTATTTGTGTGTTAGTGATAACTCCCGGCACGATTCCAATTTCTATTCCGGTCGTGTTCCCAGACAATTCCCCCGCACCGTTGTTGGACAGGACATTACCAATCAGTTGGGTGCCCGAGATTGTAGCACCTGGCCCGAACGCGTGAACCGAAATACCTGGTATTAGGCCACCCGTTACCACGTTGTTCAGGATGACATTGTTCATTACCTGCACGGGACCAAAAGCACCGCCAGCAACGACTATGCCCCCGACTCGTGGCATTCCTCCGAGAAACGGGTTTGTCACCTCAACCGTGTTCCATGAGACAACGTTATTAGAGACGCCGCCTCCCGGGTTCTTGGCCGAGACTACTATTGCGCAACCGAATGCGTTGTCCTCGATAAGATTACCTGTTATGACGTTTCCTGTGGACGCAATTGGAGCGGTGGCAACAGTGCCGGGAGCAAATGGGTGATTGGGCCCATCATCAAATAAAGCTATGCCGCCATCCATATTGTATTCGACGGTGTTGTTTTTGACTAAGCAGTTTGTAGTTCCCGCTAATGTTATGGGTTTGTTTTCCGAGATCCCGGCAGTGGCATTACCAGCATTATTCGATACAGTATTATTTTTGATAACAATGTTCCAAGCATCCTGAACTAGGATCCCTTCGTCATTGGCGCCGCTGACTGTAGCTCCTATTACCATGACATTGTGGACACCTGGCCCGATGTATATCCCTAGGTCATAACCAGTTGCATCTATGGTCCCAGAGATTATCTGGCCAGAAGTTGCGACAACGGCTGCGGTAAGGCCTGTGCTCCCCGCCGTTGCCGCACTGGCTCCCAAGGGAAGGGCTACCAGGGCTATGACTGTGCTTAAGACTACAACTGCCCCTATCACAGTAATAATCTTTTTCATTTGTTCGTTTCTCCATTTATAATTTTTTGTTTACCAGATAATTTCTTTACCGGTTAAGTTTTCCCATTAACATATTATGATTCCCTCCTTCCACAAATCAGATTAGTACACTAGATTACAGAGTTCGCATTAGTCGCATAGAGGTAATTGTACTTTACACGGGGGGTTTTAAACATCCGAGAAAGCTCGTGGTTTAAAGCAGGTGCCATTACTCTCAAATAATACGTGAAAACACGTACCTATAGTATCGCTGATGTTTATTAAGGTGCCAGTGCTGACTGTACCCAGCTTGGCTTGGAGACCAAGTGGTCGCTCTGCCGTTTCTGATTGTTTACCTAAGCACGAAATAATCTATCAGATTATTGACAGTTCTGTCAGGGTTCGGCTATGCTGACCTAAAGGAAAAGGATTGAAGACGCGAAGCGATATTTCCCCTGAAGCAGTAAGCCGAAGATTAACCACGAAGTTTGTTGGCCGTAATTTCCTCTATTATCCTTCTGTTACCACGACTATGGATGTGGCGAGGAAAGAAGCAAAAGCTGGTGCAAGCGAGGGAACGGTTGTCGTCGCTGAGGAGCAGACCGCAGGGAGAGCCCGCCTCGGCCGTACCTGGATCAATCCCCCGGGGGTAGTTGCGGTATCTATTATTCTACACCCCGAAATGAGCCAGCTCATCCGTCTCACCATGGTGGCTTCTCTGGCCACCAGCAGCTGCATTGAGAAAGCCGCCGGACTGAAGACGACTATTAAATGGCCTAATGATGTGCTGGTAAATGGCAAAAAGATAAGCGGAATCCTGACCGAGAGCGCCCTGCGTGGCCAATCGGTTGATTGGGCAGTCATTGGTATTGGGATAAACGTCAATTTCGAGCCCAAGGCTTATCCCGAGATTGCCGATATTGCCACCAGCCTCTCAGTCGAGCTGGGCAGAAAGGTCTCCGAGTTGGAAGTCCTGCTGCATTTGCTTAAAGAGATAGAGTTCTTTTACTCGGCATTGCTCAGGAACGAGCCCATCTACCGTCAGTGGCGGGACAAGCTGGAGACGCTGGGCAAGGTGGTACAGGTGAAAGCAGGCACCGATATAGAAAGGGGCTATGCCGAGTCGGTGGATGAGGATGGTCGGCTGGGAGGCACAGACGAAAGACATCCTCTTCAGTCAGTTTCGAAGGGAGGGTTGACTGGACTCTCATAACAGCTTCAAGGTTGATATCCTTCTGGAAGACGACAAGTTTGTCTAACTCGACCATTCCGAGCTTCGTGGGAAGCAACGCGAATGCTCGCTGAAAAATCGGGTCGACTAGGACTTGCTGTGCCAGCGGCTCAAGGGATGCAGGAAGGGGCTCGATAGGGGCATTGTCAGCCCAGCCAGCCTCGCGCGCTTCGAGGTCCAAAATATGATCATTAGCCATCCTCCACTCGTTGGCCA
>JAJYLC010000077.1 GCA_021787935.1 Chloroflexota bacterium
TCAAATCAACCATGCCAGCAGTCGTAGACTTCTGGGCGCCGTGGTGTGGTCCTTGCCGCATGCTTGGGCCAGTGATTGAAAAACTGGCGGACGCCTACGCAGGTAAAGTGAAATTCTGCAAAATAAATGTTGACGAGAATCCGGAGACAGCCATGAAGTATGGCATCAGGAGCATCCCGACCGTGCTATTCTTCAAAGGTGCCCAAAAAGTGGATGAGAGCCTGGGCGCAGTCCCCGAGGCAATGATTCGACCCAAGGTAGAGTCACTGCTCCAGGCGCGGTAGGCTTGGTGAGGTCTGGATGAATACGCGAAGCGTCGATGAGCTTGAGAAAAGGATAACGGAACTGAGGCGACGGATACCGCCCCACTCAATCCCACCAGCTATGCTCCAGGAATTGGAGGAGCTGGAGGAAGAGCTTGAGAGAGCGAGGCAGCAGTCGCGAGAGGTTTGATGCTAACTCTTTAAGAGGCTCGGTGGTGCCTGGAACATATGAAGCACAGGTGGTAAGTTTGCTATAAGAACCGAGAGTGGAGCATTACTGAGTTTTGTTAACCTCAGTCCCTCCATTGGAAAGGGGAATGGGGGTTAGACCTCATAGCTCGTGGCAAAGATAAGGGGAAATAGATCGGGAGAGACCTCATGGTCTTACCGAACAGGCGGGTCCGCAGAAATGAATGTTTATAGGCAAATATACCAATGCCATTTGCCTTGTTATATTACAGAGGCGGAGCTTCTTCGGATATCACTAAAAGAATATCACCTGTCTTGAGTATTTCATCTGACGAAGGGTTAACTATCGTTTTGCCCTCTCGCTCGATACCGATAACAATCGAGCTGTATGACTTCTTTAACTCGGGCAGGGTCTCAAGAAACGGATGTCCAATGTATTTTTGAAGTACCGGTACTCTATAAATCTCGTTTCCATATTGGGATATCAGTTCCTTGATTATCGTATTGACGGCAGGGTTCTGTAGAGACATAGCCAGTAACCTGCTGGACAATATCGAAGAGTTAATAATTATGCTGCATCCGGCTTCATTCAGGTGTTCTTCGTTATTGGCGTCTACCAGCTCCGCTAAAGTAGTAATAGTCGGATTATTTTTTTCAATTGCCAGGACGGTGAGCACTGTCTTCTGGTCGGCAACCGGTGTATCACTTTCAGCAAGAACAACAGCATATTTTGCCTCAGCGATATTCGCTCTTTTTAGAGTACTGAGCTCGGAGGCATTACCTTTCACGAAAGATACTCTGGGATCATCAACCGGTTTGGTATCGATTACGTCATCTATAATAACAATCGGCAAGTCTCGGAGCAGGCTCAAGCTTAACTCGTGAATAATATCCTCGGCCCTCTTATTCCAGCCACAAATTATTATATGCCCCTTCTTGTTTACCTGTGCCATTCCTTTGACTCCTTTCATCCATCTATCGTATAACGATACTCCGACCGAACCTATCATAGAGACCATTAATACCGGACCGCCTATCATGCAGATGCCGCCGATTATCCGGCCGGCCAGAGTTATGGGCACCTTGTCACCGTAACCGACAGTAGATATCGTTACCACGGTCCACCAAAGACCGTCCCCCAAATTTTTGAATTGGTCGTTAACATGCCTCTCCGCAAGATAGCTCCCGAATGTACCAAGGGCAATGATAAATAAAGTGGCAAAGAACAGCATACCCGCCCGGTTTTTCCCGGATATTTTAGCCAGCCTTTTAACAATTGCCACGATTAACACTGGGCAACCTCCCTAACAATAAAAACAATTTACAAATTGATAAACGCATGGTTTTCTCATTTCAAACCGATAGTTTGTTAAACTTTCCCTTACGGAATTATACCGCGCAGATGTGCTTGAGTCGAGGCAAGCTTTTTTCTTGACACTTTCTTGAGAGCGTTCTATGCTTTCTTGATACCTTTTTGACTTCATTTTTGCTATAAGAGTGGCTAATTAGTAGAGACATTGGCAGACAAAAATAAGGCGGTAATCTATGCATGATGTCATCTTCCTGGCGATAACTGTACTCTTCTTCCTGGCAAGCATGGGGCTGATGTGGGTCTGCCAGCGCCTGATGAGGCCGTAAATGCATATCCTCTATATTATTTCAGGGGTGATTTCTCTGATTTTATTGGCCTACCTCATTCTGGCACTTTTGAAACCTGAGTGGTTGGAGTGATGACTTTCACCTGGATTCAACTCGGTCTGTACCTGTTCATCCTACTGCTGTTGGTCAAGCCGCTGGGTTCCTACATGGCCCGTGTCTATGAAGGCGAACGCACGTTCCTCACCCCCTTGATTCGACCGATAGAGCACCTCGTTTATCGCATCACAGGCTTGCGCGGTGACGAAGAGATGGACTGGAAGACGTACGCCGTTGCCGTGTTGCTTTTCAACCTGGTGGGTTTGCTTCTTCTGTACGGTCTACAACGTATCCAATCTGCCCTGCCGCTCAATCCCCAGAACTTGGGAGCTGTCCGCCCCGATACGGCTTTTAACGCTGCGGTGAGCTTTGTGACCAACACGAACTGGCAGAGCTACAGTGGAGAAACCACTATGAGCTATTTGGTCCAGATGCTTGGGTTTACCGTACAGAACTTTCTGTCGGCGGCTACGGGCATGGCGATACTGGTCGCTCTGGTACGTGGCTTTGTTAGGCACTCTGGCAGCACTATAGGCAATTTCTGGACTGATATGACTCGAAGCATACTTTATATACTATTGCCCCTGGCCTTTGTGCTGGCATTGGCTCTGGTATCACAGGGTGTGGTGCAGACGTTTCACAGTTCTCAGCAAGTGTCGCTTTTACAGCCAATACAGGGCGCAAGCAATCAAACTATAAACCAGCAGACCCTGGCACTGGGGCCAGCAGCTTCCCAGGTTGCCATCAAGCAGCTTGGGACGAACGGCGGCGGTTTTTTCAATGTGAACTCGTCACATCCCTTTGAAAACCCCACTCCCTTTTCCAATTTCCTGGAGATGCTCGCAATTCTGCTCATCCCTGCAGCCCTATGCTACACCTTCGGCAAGATGGTGGGCGATACGCGCAAGGGCTGGGCGATACTTGCCGCCATGACTATCATTTTTGTGGCGATGCTTTCCGTAACCGTCTGGGCAGAGCAGAGCGGTAACCCTGCTATAACCAAACTCGGCGTTGACCAAACGGCCAGCAGTTTCCAGTCCGGTGGCAACATGGAAGGCAAGGAGGTGCGTTTTGGGGTCGCTAATTCTGCATTGTGGGCCACCGTTACAACTTCTGCCTCAAACGGCTCGGTGAATTCCATGAACGATTCATTTACGCCTCTCGGCGGCTTGGTGCCGATGTGGCTCATCCAGCTAGGAGAGGTGGTGTATGGTGGGGTCGGCTCAGGTTTATATGGTATGCTGGCCTTCGTCATAATTGCAGTCTTCGTAGCCGGGCTCATGATTGGGCGTACTCCTGAATACCTGGGGAAGAAGATTGAATCCTACGAAATGAAAATGGCTTCGCTAATTGTGCTGATACCGATAATCATCGTGTTATTCGGGACAGCGATCTCTGTGCTAGTACCTGCGGGTAAAGCGGGGGTATATAACCCCGGCCCACATGGCTTCAGCGAAGTTCTGTACGCCTTCTCTTCGGCTGGCAATAATAACGGCAGCGCTTTCGCCGGGATTGGTGCGAATACTACCTACTACAATACAATCCTCGCCTTCGCTATGCTCCTAGGCCGTTACTGGCTGGCGATCCCAGCCTTGGCGATAGCTGGTTCGCTGGTGCGTAAGAAGACTGTGCCGGTAAGCTCAGGCACATTACCCACACATACGCCATTATTCATTGTCTGGCTCATAATGGTAGTTATTGTTGTGGGCGCTCTCAGCTTCTTGCCCGCCCTCTCTCTCGGACCTTTAGCAGAATATCTGATGAGGTAACATAAGTGACACAGGACCCACGGCTATCAGGCGTCGGACCAACCCAGGGCCAGGGTACTACCTATCTTAGAAAGCAGGCACCCCTGGGAGTGAAGGTCTATCGTCAGGCGATTATCGACGCTTTCCTTAAACTCAATCCGCGCTGGATGTTGCGAAACCCCGTCATGTTCGTGGTTGAGGTGGGCAGCGTACTGACAACCGCTTTGTGGGTACAGGCACTTCTGGGACATGGTGAAGCAAAAGCTAGTTTCATTGGTGCTATAGCTCTGTGGCTATGGTTGACTGTGCTCTTTGCCAATTTCTCAGAGGCCCTGGCTGAGAGTCGGGGTAAAGCGCAAGCAGCCGCCCTGCGTCGAGCCCGGCAGGAGACCCGGGCCAAAAGACTAAGTCATCCGAAATACGGGGCCCAATACGACCTGGTTCCTTCCAGCGCCTTGCGGCAGAACGACGCGTTCATTGTGGAGGCTGGCGACATTATTCCAGCCGATGGCGAAGTTATTGAGGGTGTTGCTTCAGTGGATGAAAGCGCTATTACTGGCGAGAGTGCACCGGTTATTCGTGAATCCGGAGGAGACCGGAACGCTGTCACCGGCGGGACACGTGTACTATCAGACTGGTTGATAGTGCGGGTAACGGCCAGCCCCGGCGAAGGATTCCTTGACCGCATCATCAGTCTTGTAGAAGGAGCAAAGCGCCAGAAAACGCCTAACGAAATCGCTCTTAATACCCTGCTGGCAGCATTTACAATCGTCTTTCTCGTTGTCTGCATTACGTTGCTGCCCTATTCACTATTCAGTGTTGAAGTGAGCCATCAGGGGATGCCTGTTACTGTTACTGTGCTGGTGGCATTGCTGGTCTGCCTTATTCCAACCACTATAGGCGGTTTATTGCCAGCTATTGGCATTGCGGGAATGGACCGCCTTATCCGGCGCAACATCATTGCCTTATCTGGCCGTGCCGTAGAAGCTGCCGGTGATGTAGATGTACTATTGCTGGACAAGACAGGTACTATCACTCTGGGCAACCGCGAGGCGGTAGAGTTTATCTCTGTGGGCAAAGTAAGTGAGCCAGAGCTGGCAGAAGCGGCCCAGCTCGCTTCTCTGGCCGACGAGACACCGGAAGGCCGGAGTATAGTTGTATTGGCCAAGGAAAAGTACGGGCTGCGGGGCAGCGCAGGTCGCGACGAACCGCGCGGCATGCACTTTATCCCGTTTTCGGCACAGACGCGTATGAGCGGTGTAGATCTGGATGGGCTGAGCATTCGCAAGGGAGCCGCTGACGCCATCATGGCTTACATTCAACAGCAGGGCAAATCAGTGCCGCAAGAACTGAAGGCTATAGTTGAAAGTATTTCCAAAGCAGGAGGCACGCCTCTGGTGGTGGCACGTAATGGCGAAGCACTGGGCGTGGTTTATCTCAAAGATATTGTCAAGGGTGGAATAAAGGAACGTTTTACAAAAATGCGAAAGATGGGTATCAAGACAGTGATGATTACCGGCGATAATCCACTCACTGCAACTGCTATCGCTGCTGAAGCAGGAGTGGATGACTTCCTGGCAGAAGCTACTCCTGAGACCAAGCTCAAGCTGATAAGGGAATACCAGGCCGGCGGACGGCTGGTAGCCATGACTGGCGATGGCACAAATGATGCTCCGGCGCTGGCGCAGGCAGATGTCGCCGTGGCCATGAACACCGGGACGCAGCCGGCCCGGGAAGCAGCTAATATGATTGACCTCGAGAGCAGTCCGACTAAACTGATTGAGATTGTGGAAATAGGCAAACAATTGCTGATGACGCGCGGTGCTTTGACCACGTTCAGCATCTCCAACGATGTGTCCAAGTATTTCGTCATTATCCCGGCAGCATTTGCCAGCACTTATCCTGCCCTGGGAGCGATGAACATCCTGCATTTGGCTACGCCGGAGAGCGCTGTCCTATCAGCGGTAATATTCAATGCTTTAATTATCATCGCACTAATACCGCTCGCTCTGCGCGGTGTGCCTTACCGCCCTGTTGGAGCTGCAAGACTGTTCCGTAACAACCTCTTAGTCTACGGGTTAGGCGGGTTAATCGTGCCATTTATCGGCATCAAGTTGATAGACATGATTTTAGTGGCTCTGCGGTTGGCATAGTTCAAGAGATAGGAGGTAGACTCTGTGCTCCGTCAGCTTCGAATCGCCATAATATTTCTGGTTCTGTTCACCGTGCTCACGGGCATAATTTATCCTTTAGTCGTGACCGGCATTGCGCAGACTGCCTTTCCTCATCAGGCTAATGGCAGTCTGATTGGGAAAGAGGGAAATTACACCGGCTCCGAGTTGATAGGCCAGCCGTTTAGTGACCCCAAATACTTCTGGGGTAGGCTCTCGGCGACGGAACCATTCCCGTATAATGCCGCAGCCTCGTCGGGCTCAAACTACGGGCCACTCAACCCTGCACTGACTGTGGAGATTCAAGCGCGAATAGAGGCACTGAAGGCAGTCGATCCTACAAACGATCAACCGATACCTGTGGACCTGGTAACCTCATCAGGAAGTGGCCTTGACCCGGACATCAGCGTTGCGGCTGCTCTCTATCAAGTACCCCGTGTGGCGCGGTACCGTGGTTTGCCTGAAGAACAAGTTCATAGCCTTGTCAATCGTTTCACCGAAGGCCGTCAGTTCGGCATCTTGGGGGAGCCCCGAGTAAACGTTTTGGAGCTCAATCAGGCCCTGGATGAACTAAAATAGACTTGCCTTATAACACGGTATAGAATGTGATGCGGAGAGACATCCGGAATGGTCGAAAAGGACCCTCGCCACAATTCTGATGAGGTGCTGACGCGAATCAAAGCCGAGGCCAGGCAGCCAAAGCGCGGCAAACTCAAAATCTTCCTCGGTTATGCCGCCGGTGTGGGCAAGACCTATAAAATGTTGGAGGCCGCTCGACAGCGCAGAAAAGACCTCGACCTTGTCGTCGCCTACGTGGAAACTCACGGACGAGCTGAAACAGAGGCTCTTCTGGAGGGTCTTGAGATCATTCCTCGCAAGCAGGTGGCATACCGCGGTATGTCGCTGACTGAGATGGACCTGGATGCAGTGCTGGCACGCCGGCCTCAGATAGCACTGGTAGATGAATTTGCCCACACCAATGTCCCGGGTTCGCGCCACCCCAAGCGTTATCAAGATGTGGAAGAACTGCTGGAGGCCGGAATAGATGTTTACACTACACTCAATGTCCAGCATATCGAGAGTTTACAGAGTAAGGTAGCGCAGATTACCAGTGTCTGGGTGCACGAAACAGTGCCCGACACTGTTATTTTTACTGCAGCTGAGATTGAGCTGGTTGACCTCCCTCCTGAAGACCTGCTGAAGAGACTAAAGGAAGGCAAGGTATATATCCCGCAGCAGATAAGGCTCGCAGTTGCCAATTTCTTTCGCGAGGATAATCTTATTGCGCTACGCGAGTTGAGCATGCGTACCGCAGCAGAACGCGTAGATGAGCAAATGCGGGCTTACATGGAGACCCGCGCTATCCACGGCCCATTGCAAACCGTGGAACGCCTTCTGGTGTGTATAAGGCCCGGTGCTCAGGGTAATCGCTTTGTGCATATCGCTTACAGGCTGGCCTCTCGCCTAGGTGCCGAATGGTTTGCCATTTACGTTGAGACGCCTGATAGTGCCCCGCTGGCGCCGGATCAGCAAGACCGACTGGTTAATATGTTGCGCCTGGCCGAACAATTGGGGGCCAAGACTGCGACCATCCAGGGACGTTCTGTCGCTGCAGCCATAACAGAATATGCAAGCAAGAACAACATCACCAAGATACTTATCGGTAAGCCTGCTGATATTGGTTGGCGTGGACTTCTGAGAAGGTCAGTTGTGAGTCAAATTATTCGCCAGAGCAAACATATTGATGTGTACATTGTTGGCGACACGGAAGGAGCGCCCCCGAAGGAGGATAAAACGGAGGTCAAACGGCCACCACATCGTTGGTGGCGCTACCTTCTCGGCGTGGTATTGGTAGCCTTGTCTACCTTGCTGGGGGTGGCGATGCGCCATCATTTCTCGCCCACCACGATAATAATGATTTACCTGCTGAGCGTTGTCGTTTCGGCCTTTTACCTTGGCCTCGGTCCTTCTATGCTAGTCTCCATTCTTGGTGTGTTAGTATTTGATTTCTTTATTATTACTCCGTATCACACCTTTGCTGTGTCAGACACACAATATGTTTTCACCTTAATCGTATTGCTTGGAACAAGCATTTTTGTGAGTTATCTAACGTCACGGGTTCGCCGGCAAACCAGAGTGGCGCGCCAGCGCGAATTCGAAAATGCTACCCTTTACGCTCTAAGCCGCAACCTGACCACCACAATGGGATTGGAAGCTACTGTACAGGCTATTATTAGCAGCGCCAAGGAGACATTTGGGCGAGATGCAGCAATTTTTCTGCCTGATGACCAGAATAAGGAAATACTTAAGCATCATGCTGAGAATCCAAACCTTGTCATTGATAAGAATGAAGTCGCTGCAGCAGTATGGTCTTTTCAGCACCAAAAGAGGGTAGGACAGAGTACTGATACACTCCCTAATGCCAGAGCACTATACTTGCCGCTGAATACAGCCAGGGGTGTGGTGGGGGTAATGGCTCTATGGGTATCTGACCCAACAAGCCAGTTGACAATCGAACAAACACGGCTTCTAGAGGCCTTCGCTGACCTAGCCGCAGTGGCGATTGAGCGTACTCAACTAGCCGAGGAGGCGCGTAGCTCGCAAATCTTGGCGGCCACGGAGAAATTGCAGGCGGCTCTTCTCAATTCAATTTCGCATGACCTGCGTACACCACTGGTGTCTATCATCGGCGTGCTGACCAGTCTTCGAGAAGAAGGAATGGGCCTGGATGACACAGCCAGAACGAATCTGATACAGGTCGCGGCTGAGGAAGCGGAAAGGCTGAACCACTTAATAAGCAATCTGCTTGATGTCTCCAGAATCGAAGCTGGCGCTGTCAGGATATCCAGGCAACCATCTGATGTGCAGGACATAGTCAGCGTAGCTTTGGAACAGTCAAGTGCCCGCTCGGGAAACCGCCCTATCAAACTAAACTTATCTTCAGCGCTGCCCTTTGTGTATGTGGATTTTGGCCTTATCGTACAGGCGCTGGTTAACATCATGGATAACGCGCTCAAGTATTCACCTATTGATTCACCTATTGAAATCAGCGGGCGGCAGGTTGCCCAGGAGGTCGAGATCGAAGTGGCTGACCGGGGGCCCGGTATCCCGCCTGAGGACTTACAGCATGTTTTCGACAAGTTTTATCGTGTGCACCGCCCGGATAATGTGACCGGCACAGGGTTGGGGTTGTCCATCAGCAAAGGAATTATTGAGGCGCATGGCGGTCACATTGTGGCCGGGAACCGTCCTGGTGGCGGCACGATTATCAGATTAACGCTGCCGGTTGCGGAGGTTATTTCGAAGGATAAGGGGCAAGGATATGAGCGAGGGTAAGCCGCGAGTGCTGGTAGTTGACGATGAGCAAGCTATCCTGAGGTTTCTGCGGGTTGCCCTAGAATCTCAGGCGTACACAGTTTTTGAAGCGGCCTCGGGACAGGAAGCGCTCTCCGATGCTGTCGCCCGCAAGCCCGATATAATTATCCTAGATCTGGTTTTACCTGATATTGATGGGGTTGAAGTCACGCGTCTTCTACGTCAGTGGACGCAAATCCCGATTATTATACTTTCCGTCCGTGGCTCGGAGAGCGACAAGATTGCGGCACTTGATGCCGGGGCGGATGATTATCTGACTAAGCCGTTTGCTGCAGGAGAGCTGCTGGCCCGGCTGCGTGCTGCCTTACGCCGGGCATCTCAACCCAAAGGCGAACCGATCTTCACAAGTGGTGACCTCAAAGTCGACCTGACGCGAAGACTGGTGGCAGTAGCAGGCCGCGAGCTGCAATTAACACCGAACGAATACGACCTGCTCCGTATACTCGTGGCTAACTCAGGAAAGGTATTGACCCACCGTCAATTGCTGCGCGAAGTGTGGGGAACGGCCTACGAGCAGGAATTCCACATTTTGCACGTGAATATCAGCAATTTACGCCGCAAAATCGAGCCTGATCCAGCGCGTCCGCGGTTTATAATCACAGAACCTGGAGTAGGCTATCGCTTGAAGGCTGGCTAAAGGTTGGCAAGTGAGATTGCCTTAAGCTCTACACATTATTACCAGCCCGCCCCAGAATGACTAGGTTTGCGTGGTTCGTTACCCTATACCATGCTTGGTGCCTGCTGCGCAATCCGCTATATTGTGATATTTCGTTGACCTGACGTGGCTAAATTCTGCTTGATGGAACATTAGCTCGAAGGCTTGATGGTTGTTCACGTGTGGAGAACATTGTAAAATTGTAGCCATGTCGTCATCCAACGGGAGTCGTATGAACTCAGTGCTGCGTCGAATCATAGCATCTTACGACTCCCTTATCCTCAATCAGCTCGACGCTGCTCTGAACTTACACGTGAGAAATTTCAAACGAGACCTGTTTCCTAGCCTTAGGGACATTGACCTCGCAATACCAGGCGCAGGATTTCAATACGTCATTTGGGTTGACAATAATCCAAAATTCCCGTTTCCTGGCTTGGAATTCGATGGCATCGCAAGACCGATGAAATACATACCTGACTTTCTAGCATCAGGGATGAACTTTGCCAAGATCACTAGAGTGGTTGCACAATTTTCTGGCGGCCATGTTGAAGAATGCGTCAAGGCAATCTGTAATTCCTTGAGACTTCCTATATCTAGATACGACAGGCTGCCTCTCGGGACCCTAGCCAAGAATAAAAATGTCATCAAGACACTGGGTACTGCCCTGACAGGATCGCTATCAGAATACGCGGACGTTTTAGTAAACAAAGCTAAACATCAATACGCCTTGGGGTCGCCTGAGCCAGTGATCACGTTTCCAGACGCTTTGGGTGGGTACCTCGCATCACGGATACTGGGATTTCAGGTACTTGAAAAAGGCGGTATTCTTGACAAATATGTTGAATCAGTTCGCCAAGCCTATTCGCAGAAAATCGTGTATGTGATGCCTGACAGCACAGATTCGGGTGATGATGACGTTGAATGGCCTCTTCAGTCGGATCTTTCGTTGCCCAGGGAAGAGCTCGAGAGAAATTGACCGCTCGTTCTTTTGTGCTTCGCTCGAGGTCACATTATGAGTATTTGTGTGAATTGCTTTGCACACCAATGGATTAACCTAGAGCTCCGCGTAGGTCTGGTTAATCCAACGCTTGGAACGCAAGAATCTTCTCAATAACGTTTGATTGGCCGTACGCAGGGGCAAGATAAAGGGCAGAACCAACGCGACTCAGGTCGGCTATCGGTGAAGCCAAGTGAAATGCGTGTTAATGGTCACGGCTAGCGATGCCCTAGCCAAACTCTCCAGTTCCATAGGCTCTTACACTATAGCCATACATTCGATCTCGACCAGTATCTCGGGCAAGATTAGCCCGGCTACGATGGCAGTGCGGGCAGGTGGGTCTTTGGGGAAAAATTCGCGATAGACCTGGTTCATTTTAAGAAAGTCCTGGGCATTTCTCAGGAACACGGTGGCTTTGACAACCTTATCCAGAGATGAACCAGCGGCTTCTAGGGTATCCTTGGTTAGCTCCAGGGTCTCTCTCGTCTGGGCCTCTATACCCTCGATGGGGGCTCCCGTTTCGCGAGTCCGGAAACCGGCGCAGCCGGAAACGAAAACGAAGCTCCCAGCCCTAATAGCATAGGACAAGGGTAGGTTCATCTCTCTTATCCAATTCGGCAATTTGTCGGGGGTGATTGCCTGCTTTTTCATGGTCAAACCTCCTGTCAGTTGTTGGCAATGGCTTTATTTTGGAAAATCACTAGTGAGAAAACGAGGATTTGTCACTCCAATTTGCAATGAGACAATCCTTATCCCTCATCGTTCTTGCACAGAAAATATACCCGTTGTACTTTGCTGTCAAGCCCGCTCGTAGGCCTTTATCATCCCCCACCCTACTTATCCTGGTACAAGCTTAACTGGTGAGTGAGACGAATTGCACAAAACCAAGGATTGTGCAATTTCACTAACCCTTTTAGACCCGGTTCATCTTTAATCTAACCCACTCAGTTCACAATGGCATTAATTATCATGGGAGCCATCTGGCTAAGACGGCGAGCCCAACTATGATCTTGTCATATGTTGGGCAATCTGTTACGATTTCTCTCGAATACGCAAGAGTCGATACTAGCTCTGCTACCCTAACTCTAATCTCCCAATGCAGTGGCTCAAAAATAGACAATTAAGGTTAAATCAAGATTAATCGAAAAAATCTCCAAAACCTATTCTCCAAAACCTTCGGCGTGGTCGACGCTAGCTACCTGAGAAAGTGGCTTGTCATTTCCATCCTTATCGGCCTAATCGCAGGTGTAGGTTCAATCCTATTTTACCTGGCGATAAAGGGCGTTACATGGCTGATGCTAGGTCAAGGAGTGGGATTTATTCCTCCAGTGCCGGGTGGCGAAGGAGTCACTGTTTTCAACTCCATACCACGGCGATGGATGATACCAATTATTTGCGCTGTCGGCGGGCTTATCAGCGGACTGCTCGTGTTCAAGCTGGCTCCCGAAGCCGAGGGGCACGGGACTGACGCTGCAATAGACAGTTTCCATAACAGAGAAGGATTTATTCGCCGACGTGTACCCTTAGTAAAATTGGTCGCATCCGCTATCACGATTGGTTCAGGTGGTAGTGCCGGACGAGAAGGTCCGGTAGCCCTGATTGGGGCGGGATTCGGCTCAACCATTGCTGACATCTTCAAGCTAGATTCCCGTGACCGTCGCATTGCTTTGGCCGTGGGCATTGGTGCTGGTATTGGGTCCATCTTCAAGGCACCCCTTGGGGGAGCGCTGATAAGTGCAGAAATCTTGTACCGGCGCGACTTTGAATTTGAGACTCTGCTGCCTTCATTCATTGCCTCAATTGTCGGTTACAGTGTTTATGCTTCCTGGAGCGGTTGGAGTCCCATTTTCACTATCAACACTGGATTCACGTTCTCACATCCGGAGCACCTTCTAGGGTT
>JAJYLC010000078.1 GCA_021787935.1 Chloroflexota bacterium
CGGATGGTGCAGCTCGGCGATAACGCCCGGGTCATCCACCTCCAGGCAGGCGAGGTCGAACCCATAGATAAGCTGTCTGTTTATTCCTATCTCGAGGATTTCGCCTGCTCGCTGGAGGACTTCAGGGCAAAGAACGGCCTGCGATACGATTTGATACACAGCCATTACTGGCTTTCCGGCTGGGTGGGCAGGCGCATACAGCGCTGGTGGAATGCGCCTCATATCATCATGTTCCATACCCTGGGCGCGATTAAGAATGCCGTCGGGGTAGGTGAGCGCGAGCCAGCGCTCCGCATCATGGCGGAGAGAGAGCTGGTCAGGGACTGCCACCGTATCATCACAGCCACAGAGAAGGGCAAAGAGGAGCTAGTCAGCTATTACAGCGCTTCGCCGGAGAAAATCAGCGCGATTCCCTGCGGCGTGAACCTGGAGCTGTTCCGTCATCTAAACAAGGAGGATGCGCGCAAAAATCTGGGCTTCAATGGCGACAAAATTATGCTGTTCGTGGGACGCATCGACCCCCTGAAGGGAATTGACCGGCTGCTGACGGCCCTGCCCATGCTAGGTACAATACAAAACCTTAAGCTGCTGGTTATCGGCGGCGACAAGAACAGCCAGCCTGAACTGGAGAGGCTGCAAAGACTGTCCCGGAGCCTTCATATTAAGGATTCTGTCACCTTCGCCGGCATCGTAGACCAGAAAGAACTGCCTCTTTATTACAGTGCCGCCGATGTCTGCGTTATTCCATCATATTACGAGAGCTTCGGCCTGGTAGCGCTGGAATCCCTGGCCTGCGGCACTCCCATAGTAGCCACCAGGGTGGGAGGAATGGAAAGCGTCATCAACCAGGGTCAGAACGGATATATGGTTGAAGACAACACTCCCCTGCATCTTGCGGACAGGATAGCAGCACTGTTTTCGCAAAAAGAGGCAGGCATAAAGCCCCCGGACTCAATTCGGGCGTCGGTGGATGGATTTAGCTGGGCTAACACCGCCGAGGCAATGATACCGGAATACAGGGCGCTGATAGCAGAGTATAACCCGTAAGGAGATTGTCGAAATAGTACCGGAAATTTAGGTACGGACAAGCTCTTTACCGGGCAGAGACTGGATTCCACCACGGGGCTGTACTATTACGGCGCGAGGTACTACGACCCTACGATTGGCAGATTTATCAGCCCGGATACTGTGACTCCAGACCAGAGGAATCCTCAATCGCTGAACAGGTATTCGTACTGTTTCAATAATCCCCTGAGATATACAGACCCAACCGGGAACTGGCCACATATCCATTGGAAGAGTATTCTAAAAGTCGCGTCAATAGTGGTAGCTGCGGTTGTGGTTGCAGCGGCTGTTGTTATAGCTGCGCCTGTAGTGGTGCCAGCGTTAACGGCTGCTGCCTCCGCGGTAACATCGGTCGTTTCAACCGCCGCAACTGCAGTAGTAGCAACTGCATCAGTTGTGACGGCAACAGCATACACTGCAGTTTCAAATCTTGTATCAGGGGTTGCTGAGCAGGCACCGGCAATAGAATCAGAATTACCGTCAGCAAGTTCAGAAGCAAGTACAGCGACAGCGGAAGAAGCGACAGTCGAAAACACAGTAGGGTTGGCTTACCGTTATGTTAGCGAAGGAGAATTAAAGGCTATACAAAATAACGGTGGCATAATACCTAATGTTTAGATGCAAATATGGATCCAAGAAGTATTTTTGTCACACCGAACGAGTTTTCTACAGTTAGCGAGGCAGAAAATGCCCTAAAGATAGGTTCACAAAATCCGAGTGGGCCTACCGAATCACCTCAATACGGGGTTGCGTTTTTACAGAATTCTGTTAGTTATAACTATGCCGGGATTGTTGAGGGTAGCGATGCTATTGAAATGACCACTCAACAGAAAATTCCCGCGTTATTCTACTGGGCATTAGGAGGGTATTGGCCATGAGTAATTTCCCTGATTTTATTAAGATAAGAGTAATAAATAGTGGTACCGGGGAACCAATACCTAATATAGCAGTTGCGATCAAATTATTTGCCAAGCATAAAAATAATTATAAATTTTTGCTTCCCATAAGTGATGGAAACGGGACCATCGAGATTAGTAGAGAATGGCTTATTGGGAATATTAAAGAGACAGCAAATCTCTTTATTATGGACTACTCATCGAGCTTAGAGGATTGTTATCCAAGATTTGAGTACGCGGTCTGGGATGAAGGGGCTGTGCAACGAGCGATAAGGGGACGTAAGCTCTACCAAAGCGCGTTAAGGAATGCTCAAGAAGAAATAGATAACCTATCCAAAGTCGACAATTCCAAATATTCGCCTGTCACCGGCCTAATAGAGTTACACGGAGAAAAGGGCATAGAGGCTACAGTACAAATCACGCCTAGGTGATTTGTATGTAGTCAGCCACAGTGGGGCAGTTGGGTCTGGTCTTTGAAATTAATGGATAAAGCTGGTGGCGTTGCAGAATGGGACGAACCTGAAATATATGCATACTGACAGTCTGGGCAGCAGTAGCGTTTCTATGAATAAAGAGTTTGAGAATTGCCTGAGGAAAATCGTATCCCCAACATCTGGTAATACTCTCCCTCCTGATATAAAATGAGCGCAAAACAGCCAGGGAGGGTATCCATGCTCAAGCCCAGGTCACCTCAAAGCTCGTTTTTCGGCGGCTATCTCTACGACAGAATCGTCCCCCAGGATCATTTGCTTAGAAAGATAAACGCAGTAGTAGACTTCTCTTTCATACATGAGCTGGTCAAAGACAGATACACTCCCGACTTCGGAAGGCCGGCGGAAGACCCGGAGTTCATGCTCAGGCTATGCCTGCTCCAGTACCTCTACGGTGATTCGGACAGGCAGGTCATCGAGAACGCCAAGGTCAACCTAGCGTATAAGTACTTCCTGGGGCTGGGGGTTGACGAGGATGTGCCTGACTTCACCACCGTGTCCTACTTTCGCACCGTCCGCCTCGGAGAGGAGAAGTTCCGCCACATCTTCGAGCAGGTAGTGCGCCAGTGCATCGACAAAGGACTGGTCACAGGCAAACGGCAAATAGTGGACTCGACTCATATCATCGCCGATATCGCCGTAACCAGCCTTACCGGACTGGTCAAGCTCTGCCGGCAGAACGTCGTCAGGGAGATGGAGAGGCAAAACGCCGGCATAACCGTTAAGACAGCCTGTGACGAAGTCGTATGCTCCAAGGAGGACAGGTTCGCCCGTAAGGAGGAGCACCTGGATAAGGAACTGGAAGCGGCAAGGGCCCTTCTGGATAGGGCCACTGGTGAGCTGAAACAGGGCACGCTAAAGGTAACGCCGCAGCTTAAGAGCAACCTGGAGATACTGGAGAAAGCCGTCGCTGACAGGGACGAAGGGGTGAAAGACCGGCTGGTCAGCCCCGTTGACCCGGATGCCAGGATCGGCAGGAAAGAATCCAAACGCTGGGCAGGCTACAAGGGGCACATGGTCATTGAAGAAGACTCGGAGATCATCACGGCTGTGGAAACGACGTCTGCCAACAGGGACGACGGCAACCAGCTTAAGGTGTTGCTCAGACACCAGGAGAAAGCCTACTCTCTGGTTCCTGGGGAGATCAGCGCGGATAAAGCCTATGACTCGGGGGCGAACCTGGAGTTGCTCGACAGCAAGAATATTACCGGCCATATAAGCCTCACCCGGAAAGCTAATCACATCGGCCCTGACCTCTTTACCGTTGAGGACTTCACCTATGATCCGGATACAAATACCCTGACCTGCCCGGCCAGACATACTGCTGCCTATAGCCGGAGGGCGGTCTGTCATGGTAAGCATTCGGAGAAGAAAGGCGTTGTCTTCGGTTTCAGCCCCAGGCTGTGCAACGGGTGTACACTGAAGGTTCAATGCAATAGAAGTAATAAGGGAAGGGCGGTATATATCAGCTACTACGAGCCGTTGTTTCAGAGTATGAGAGAGAGGCTGGCAACCGAAGCTGGTCAGGAGGCGCGCCACAAACGGTACAGGATCGAACATAAGGTCGCCGATCTGGCGAGGTACTGTGGAATGCGGCGCTGTCGATACCGAGGTTTGGGTAAGGCGAGCATACATACACTTCTTGCGGCTATTGCATCCAACGTGAAACGCATGGCAAGCTTGCTCTGGGAAATCCCCAAATCGCCGCCGGAGCCGTCCTTGGCTGCTTAGATCCGAAGGAGAAAAGAAAAAAGAGAGGAGGAACATATGACCTGAGCTAGTTAAATACAACTGAATATTGAGCCTTTTTTGAAAGCCATGTGGCTTGAAACAGAGAGTTGTGGCTAAAGGCGTATTTTTTCAACAGTCTGCTAAGGGCAGACCCATGGTTCTGCCATCAATTTGTGATTGTGCAATCAATGTTGTAAAATCAACAGGCGAATTAGTCGAGGAGATCTTCTGTTGGCCAAGCCTGCTTACGCTATTGTGGTAACACCCCACCCGGACGATGCGGAATACGGCGTCGCGGGTACGGTGGCGCGTTGGACCAAAGAGGGCAAGGATGTCATTTACGTTGTGTGCACCAATGGCGACAAAGGCACAGCCGATATGAAAATGAAGCCTGAGATGCTGGCCAAAATCAGAGAGAAAGAGCAACTGGACGCAGCCAACGTATTGGGAGTGAGGGAGGTCATTTTCCTGCGCCACCCAGACCAGGGCCTGGAGGATACCTATGAGTTCAGAAAGCAGATTGTGCGCCTGATTAGGACATACCGCCCTGATATTGTAGCGACCACCAACCCGTATATCCGCTATCTCTGGCACCGCGACCACCGCATCGCAGGCCAGGTTGTGCTGGATGCGGTCTTCCCTTATGCCAGAGATTTCCTCTCTTATCCCGATTTGATGCTGGACGGTCTGCAGCCACACAAAGTCAAGGAGGTGCTGTTGTGGGGATTTATGCTATTCCCCGAATCTCAGGAGATAAATTACCTCTCCGATATATCAAAAACCTTCGACCTCAAGATGGCTGCGCTGCGCTGCCACAAGAGTCAGATCGGCAAAGTGGCATTGCCAGACCTTGAGACCCTCCTGAAGCAGCAACATGAGGCTGCAGCTCAAGGTGAGAGCTTTAAACTGGCAGAGGCTTTCCACCGCGTGGAGATATTCTACTAGTAACCCGGTGTTCTGTAGAGGTAAAATATTGGAGGCTGGCTGTTATGATGCAGCCAGCCTCCAATGGTTTCCCGTTTATTGAAGGGCGGAGATTAGAACGACCTGCGTCTGCCGCCGCCTCCGCCGAAGCCACCACCCCTGCCCCCTCCTCCACCGAAACCACCCCGCCCGCCACCTCTGCCACCCTCAGTCCTGGGGCGCGCCTCGCTGACATCGATAGTGCGGCCCTTCAAGACCTTACTCTTGAGCCCACTAATCGCAGCCTGTCCCTCGGCCTTTGCCGGCATTTCAACAAACCCGAAACCTCTAGACTGACCGCTATACTTGTCCTTGATGATGTTGACCGACTCCACCTTACCGAAAGCCTCGAACTCCTTCCTCAGCTCCTCGTCAGTCACTTCACGTGACAGGTTGCCCACATAGATATTCATACGGGGCTCCTTTCTCTTAAAATGAGTCTGGGATAACCTCTTTGTAACGGCGTAAGCAGTGGAGGCCAGGGAAAGCCCCGGCCTCCACTATCTTATCCTAACCGGATTACCGCCTGTTGCTTGACCTTACTTTGTCGTAGCAACGGCTGCAATACACTGGTCTGCCTTCACGGGGCTCGAATGGCACCTGGGTCTCAGTGCCGCACTCAGCGCACACCGCAGGGTACATCTGGCGGTTGACTGTCCTTCCGCCGGCGCCACCGCGCTGCCCTCTTTTCGCTTCACGGCAGGACGGGCACCGCTTGGGCTCGTTGGTATACCCTTTTTTTGCGAAGAACTCTTGTTCCTCGGCGCTGAAGGTGAAACTAGTGCCGCAATCAGAACATTGCAGCGACTTGTCCACGAAGCTCATGGATGACCTCCTCTCTTATGCTAGTTGGTTAATGCTCGGTCATCCAAAGCTTGGGGATATCGCTGTAAATTGAGGATCCTTCTGCGGATTGGCAACCTATACTATTAACCACCGAGATGCACTATAACAGAAAAAGTCAAGATTTGCAAATGCCGCAAAACGGAGACTGTTAAAACGCGTAGTGCTCCTACACAAGAGCGCGGTCGCGAGCTGTCGGAACAGCGTAGGGGCACAGCGCGCTGTGCCCCTGCCAAATGATAAACGCGCGTGGATTGAGGTAGGGGCAATTCATGAATTGCCCCTCATGGTTCCCCCGATGGTGAAATTCCTCAGATTCCATCGAGAATTCCTAACCCAATGCCATCGAGCGTGTTTGACACCGAATGTGGAATGTTTTAATATATTTCAGGTTTGCGCTTGCTGATTTTTGTTCGCAGACAGCAAATAATTCAAGGTATACAGGAGGTGCTTGATGGCGCGAAGGGTCGGCATTGTAGCCGTGGCCCAGACCAAGTTTGAAGAAAAGCCAGGGGTACACATCGGCGAACTGCTTTACCAGGCCAGCCGGGATGTTATGAAGCAAACAGGCCTCGAGTTCAAAGACGACGGCACCGGCATAGACTGTACCGTAGCATCAGGCTATGACATGATGAGCGGTCCCGGCGGTGCCTACATGTTTCTTGGATATATCGTCGGCGCCTGGCAGAGAGAGGACGAGAGGGTAATCGAAGACGGCTCTATGGCGGTATATTACGGAGCCGCGCAGATACTCTCGGGACACGCTGATGTCGCCCTTGTAGTGGGCTACTCCAAGGAAACCCAGATCGACAAGAACCTGATAGAATGCCTGAGTTTGGACCAGATATATCAAAGAAGGATCGGGCTTGACTTCGTCTCATCCGCCGCCCTGCAGGCGATGAGATACACTACCAAATACGGTATAACCCCCGAACAGCTTGCCAAGGTAGTGGTGAAAGCCCGCAAGAACGCCAAAAACAACCCGTACGCTTACTGCTGCGACAGCCTCTCTGTACAAGATGTCCTCAGGTCCACCATGCTGTGTGACCCTATTAGAGTTCAGGAGGCCAAGCCCACTCCTGTGGATGGTGCCTGTGCCCTGATACTGGCCAACGAGGAGAAGGCCAAGAAGCTCACCAAGAAGCCGGTTTGGATCACAGGGGTGTCCAGTTGCTACGACCACCATGAATTGGGATACAGAGATTTGGCTGACTGCGATTCCCTGGTCACGGCGGCATCGAAAGCATACAAGATGGCCGGGATCACAAATCCCTTTAAAGAGTTCGATGTGGCAGAAATTTCAGAGCACTACTCCTACCAGGAGCCGCTGTGGTATGAGGGGCTGGGACTCTGCGGCAAGGGTCAGGGAGGCAAGCTCATCGACAGCGGGAAGACCCAGATGGGCGGCGAACTACCTGTAAACCCCTCAGGCGGCGTCCTTTCGGGAATACCTCACTGTCTGGCTGGAATGCATAGTGTAGTTGAGTGTGCACTGCAATTACGAGGAGAGGCCGGTGACAGGCAGGTCAAAGGTGCTAAAAAAGCGCTTGCTCACGGGGTCGACGGCCCTGCCGGACAACTACACTGCGTAATCACATTGGAGAACTAGGAGGAATATATGAATGGAGAGAGGATTGCTATAGTCGGAGTAGGGCAGACAGTACACAAGAGCAAAAGGACAGATATCAATACGGCAGAACTGTGCGCTGAGGCGGTCGAGGCCGCTCTCGCCGATGCGCAGATGACCATGAAAGATATCGATTGCGTGATACTTGGCTCCTTCGAGCCAGCAGATGGTTACAGCGGTCCCGATAAGTGGATTGTCCCTGAAATCGGCGCTGTGGGCAAAGCGGGATTCGAGATGCAGAACGTGGGCACCACCGGCGGTGTGGTGGCCGCTACCGGCTTTAACATGGCTGCGTCAGGGCTATTCCAAAACGTCCTCTGCGTGGCCTGGCAGAAGATGGACGAGGCAGCCGGTGCCTTCGGTCGCGGCGGAGGCGGCGCCAACGAGTACTGGACAGGCCAGTTCCCTATGTCCCCCATCACCAATTTTGCCCGCAGAACTTATGATTATATGACACGCTCTGGCTGCACGGAAGAGCACCTGGCCATGGTCAGGGTTAAGCAGGACCAGTGCGCCCAGAGAAACAAGAACGCGCAGCTCAAGTTGGGGCTCACTGTAGAGAAAGTGATGAACGACTTCCTTCTGGCCTGGCCCATCAGGCGTCTCCATATGTGTCCCACCACAGCCGGCTCGGCTGCCATTGTAGTCTGCCCTGAGAAGAGGGCGAAGAAGGTCACCAAGAAGCCGGTATGGGTCGAGGACTGGTTCACCTGCCACCAGGGTGGCGCTCTCACCATGGCTGAAGACCCGCAGGCATCTACCCTCGGCTATGCCTGTAGGAAGATATATAAGAGATGCGGCATAACTAACCCCAAGAAAGAAATAAACGCCTGGGAGGTGTACGAGCCGGCATCGACTGCCGAGTTGAGGTGGATGGAAGAAGTGGGAGTAGCAGAGGACTACAAAGCCTGGAAGCTGTTCGAGCAGGGTAAAGTCGGCATAGAAAAAGAGATCCCCTTCAACCCCTCGGGCGGCGTCACTGCCACCAATCCCATCGGAGCAACCCCGGTAGTCAGAGTGGTAGAGGCATCGCTGCAGATTCGCGGCGACGCTGAAGAACACCAGGTTCCAGGCACGATTAACAGAGCTCTGGCAACCGCTTACGGTGGGCAGGGCGAGAATGTCGTCTTCCTGCTCAAGAAAACGCTTTAGCCAATTTCATCAGAGAAATACTTAGGAGGTTATGTATGCTGAAGAAGGAAGAACCGCAGGACCCGTCAGTAGCATTTCGGTATCCGCGCGTTATTACATATAAGCACTCCCTGGGCTATCAAAGCAAGTTCGCCCATGCGTTGAAGATGGGCAGAATCATCGCCACCAAGTGCCCTGTAGATGGCCGCTGCACCATCCCCCCTCGCATAGTCTGTCCCATGCACCATGTAAAGCAGACCGAGTGGGTCGACCAGGGGCAGCGTGGCAAACTGCTCTCAGCGTTCAAGATTAACTTCCCCATGTTTGACTCCAGGACGGGAGACCTGAAGAGCTGGGAGACGCCCATAGTCTCCATCGAGCTCGAAGGCGGCGCCAGAATGGATGGCTGGTGCTCCGAGACAGACACTGAAAAGCTGAAACCGGGCATGGTCCTCGAGGCGGTATGGAGGCCCGCAGAAGAGCGCCAGGGAAGAGTAGACGATATCCTCTACTGGAAGCCAGTGTAGTAATAGAGAGGTGTGAGAATGAGCCAGAATATTAAGAAAAGCGTAGCCGATATACCCGAAGACACCATTGTGGTTGAAGTACAGGGGCACTCGAACTTCCTGGTAACCGTGGGGAACACAGGCCATCAGTTCATGTTAGAGCTCAAGGACAACAAGACTATTACGGGAATCAAGTGCCCGGGCTGCAAAAAAGTGTACGTTCCGCCCAGGTCACACTGCCCCACCTGCTTCGTAAAGATGACCGAGTGGGTGAAGCTCAGCGGCAAGGGTACTCTCGATACCTATACCGTTGTGCGCTATAAAGAGCAGTACATGCCCAAAGAACCTCCTTATGCCTACGGCGTTATCAAGCTGGATGGCGCCGACACAGGCATCGTTCACATGATAGGCGGAGTCGACCTCAACAAGATAAAGGTCGGCATGAAAATGGAGCCGGTGTTCAAAGAGCAGCGCGAGGGCAGCATCCTGGACATCGAGTACTTCAAGCCAGTCTGATTCTGTCCGTGCCCGGATATACAAATAGATAAAGCCAATTAGATAATATAGGGGCGGTTCTCGAACCGCCCCTACTCACCACTGAAAGCTGACGGCCGAATATCAATAATGAAAGGCAGGCCGTTCAATTCCTCTCCCTTGACAGGAGAGATTAGAGCCCGTCCTGAGCTTGTCGAAGGGTGAGGGTGAAACGAATGAGCAAAGTTGGCCTCGTCTATCATCCCATCTACCTCAAACACGACACCGGCGGTCACGTAGAGAACAGCAGCCGCCTGGTGCAAACTGTTGCCCTGCTAGAAAAATCCAAACTCATGGGCAAGCTGGTTGCAATCTCACCCAGGGCTGCCACACTGGAAGAGGTCTCGCTTGTTCATAGCCGCAACCACATATCCCGCGTCCAGAGCTACTCTGCCAGAGGCGGCGGCTGGCTCGATGGTGACACCTATGCCTCACCTGCCTCTTACGATGTCGCCCTCCAGGCCGTCGGCGGCGTGCTCAACGGACTCGATGCAGTTATGGCAGGAGAGGTGAACCATGCCTTCGCCCTGGTGAGGCCGCCGGGACATCACGCCACCGCAGACGAGGCGATGGGGTTCTGCCTGTTCAACAACATCGCTGTAGCAGCCGAATACGCCAAGAGAAAACACAAGCTGGACCGCATACTGATAGCAGATTTCGACGTCCACCACGGCAACGGCACCCAGGAAATCTTCTATTCAGACCCCAGGGTGCTGTATTTCTCTACGCATGAATACCCCTGGTATCCCGGCAGCGGCTCTATCCAAGAGGATGGCGCTGGAGAGGGCAAAGGGTTTACCATCAACGTACCTCTGCCCGCCTACTGCGGTGATAACGAGTTGATGCGAGCCTACAAAGAGATACTTATTCCTGTAGCGAAGCGCTTCCAGCCGCAGCTTATCCTTGTCTCCGCGGGCTACGATCCCCACTGGGCCGACCAGCTCTCCCTGATGCAACTAACCTGCTCTGGTTTTGCCGGCATCGTCAGCATAATCAAAGAGCTGGCAGACGAACTGTGCCAGGGCAAGCTCCTGCTGTCCCTTGAAGGCGGCTATCATCTCGAGGCGCTCTCCCACTCCATAAAGGCAACCCTCGAGGTGCTGCTGGGAAACACCCCAGGCGCCGACCCGCTGGGCAAACCCCGGGGAGCGATGGTGCCGCCCGACATCGACTCGATTCTGGAAGAAGTAAAGGCAAGGCACAAGCTGAAATAACCGGCAACCCTGCATTACCTTCCCAACCAATGTTGCTTCCTGATTTCCATGAACAAGCGCTGAATTATTCTGTAGGGGCTCTATAGAGTTCACAAGAGCCTAGCCAATCCTTATCCGAGGACGCCAGCCATGGCAGCAGGATTGACAGACCATATCTGGAGTATCGAGGAAATTGCAGAGTTAGTCAGATTGTGAGTTTGCCTCGACCTACCCAGCATGTTGTGCTTGTATACTCGGAGAAGAAACATGTGGATATTCGACATGTGCCGTAATGATGGTTTTATGGGCGATGGGTAGTTCTTCACATTTCACATTTACCCACCCACAATCTCTACAACGACATATCTCCACGCCACGATTATAATCATAAGATATTGAATAGTGATTGCATTTTGGACATAGTTTAAGTTCCATTTCACCTCCTTCCCTACTTTATGGGTAAATGCTCAAATAATCTGTGATAGGCTCTTCCCTTTACTCCTTCAAATAATTGGGCTGTAATGCCTCCTTCATCTAAAGCCTTTATCGCATCATCTTGGGGATATGGTTCTACAAAATAGCATTTTATAATTCCGGCCTGAACGATCATCTTCGCACATAAAGGGCATGGAAATGTCGTCGTATACAATACACTCCCATCAATTTGTGTACCCCCAAATTTTGATGCTTGCAGAATAGCTGATTCTTCAGCATGAACTGCTGGACATATGTCTAGCATGCGTCCAGGAATAAAGTCTTTGCCTATTCTAGCATCACATTCGGGATTTGAACAGATTATAGGCAACGTGAAATTTTCCTCGAACTTGATTTCGGTTCCACACTTGGGACATTTTTGGTAGTCTCGTCTTATTACCTCTTTTATTTTCTCATCTTTGTAACAATATTCAGGATTGTTCCTACCGCCCCTGTCCGCACATGACTTGATATTCAATGGAACTTCGTTATAGCCAGTAGCTATAACGTAATTTCTTTGTCGATGGTCACCAACATCAGCTTCTTCTTTGACCACGACAGCTCCGACTTTTCTCTTACAACAAGTGGATGCAAGGCTTGCGTCGTAGGCTTGTGCCATGTTCAACTCCCAAGGGTGTGATCCTCTCCATGCAGGTTCTTTCATTAAATGCACATATTCACCAAGCCTATTTTGCAGTTCCTCTTTAATACTTGGTTGGTCAAATTGTATATCATTACTAATCGAAATATCCGACCTGTCAACACAGAGTTGAACTTTTTGCCCATGCGACGGTTCTGACTCACCAGAATCACGTTCATCATCTCTACGAAAAGACCATTCATTACCTTCGTATGCCTTTTGACTTCGTTTCCATCTAGTACTGAAAGAGGCAAACACAGATATAACGAAAAAATGAGGGAATTTGTCTCTCAAAAAAACCATCTCACCTGGATTTCTAATGCCATCTACCACAATGTCCATAGACGCAAGTGCCGAATCCTTCTTTTCATCATCACGTATCTTGCCAAATACCTTTTGAGGTATTGCATAAAAATCTTGTTTTCTTATTTCATTCCCTACCCATTGTTGATATTCTCTATCTTTTGGGGAAACCAATTTTTGTTTATCTAAATCCTTGATGAATCTAGGTGCCAATTCACGCATTGCATCAGATAATGAATACTTCCTAAAATGATGATAGTTTTCAAGTTCTTTGGCCAGGGTAGAGCACCCCGCTCCAAATGGCCCTGTCATACCTACTATGATTCGCCTTTAGATCGG
>JAJYLC010000079.1 GCA_021787935.1 Chloroflexota bacterium
TGATAACGCTAGCAGTTTGCCCGCGCCTGTTCTTTATCAAACCGAGCCCAGCTTATAAATTATCTCTCATGGTGAGCGTAAGCGCAAACCTTAGCGCGGCCGTTTTAGCCAGAAAACAGCGGCGAAAAGGCCTACCCCTATTAAGAAGAGTGATACAGGGATTATTGCAGGTGTCCGGGGTGGGGTTTGGCTGGCTGGTGGTGAGATTGTTGGGTTCGATTCTGGCGTGGGCTTGGGTGTGAAGATGGGAGAGACAGTAGCAGTGGCAGAAGGCGTAGATGTTATCGATGGTGCAGGCGTAACAGTAGGTGGGGATGATGGTGATGGGGAAGGTGATGATGGCGGTGTCGATGTTGGAGATGGCGATGCCGTTGGCGTTGGCGTATCTATAACTGATGGCAAGCCGTAGCCTGGTGAAGGAGTTGAATTGTCTACGAAATCGCTGGCCAAATTTGTATCCAGACCGGCAGGACGGCGCTCCAGTGAGTGACCTTGGGGCACATGGCTGCAAGATGGAGACATAATAGTGGTATCGTCACCATAACAGAGTGAGTCGATAATTTTCCCTGTTGGGTCTGTCAGGATGAGGCGATCTCCGGTGTTGTTTAATCCGTTGCCTATGCTGCCGTCAGCCATAAATACTATGCTGCCGCTGAAGCTGGGGAAGTTGGTGTAGAAGTCGGTTCTAGCGGCAACCACAGCAAAGCCGCCTGGAGGCAAAGACAAGGAACCGATAGAGTCAGACTCATAGTTGTCGCTGATTCTCCAATCGGTTAAATCTATTGGCTGGCCTGTGCGGTTGAGCAGTTCGAGCCACTCAAAGGCCGTGTCTGTACCCTGTTGCGGAGGGTCATATTGGACTTCGTTGATTACGACGTCGCCTTCATTAGCCGGAGTGGTGGTAGGTGAAGGGGTGGGCGATGTGGTGGCGGTAGGAATAATCGTAGGCGTTGGTGTTGGTGCCGTGGTTTGTGCGGGACTAGGAGTTGGGGTAGCCGTGGGTGTAGGGGACTGACTGGGCGTAGGCAGCGGTGTGGAAGTAGGAGTTGAGGTGGGCGTGGTTGTGAGGGTTGGAGGAGTAGGAGTTGAGACGGGGGTAGGCGTCGATGTGGGTGTAAGAGTTGGAATCGGCGTCGGTGTCGATGCAGGCGTCGATGTTGGCGATAGCGTGGGTGTAGGGGTCGGCGTGGGCGTGGGTGTAACCGTAGGAGCAGGAGAAGGTGTGGGAGCTGGGCCGACAAAACAGAAGTCATCGAAGTAAACAGCGGCAGACTGCGTAAGGGTATAAACAGACATCACTGCCTGGGCGCGGGCAGAGTGAGCGTTGGCAGGAGCAGTGTCGGTGACGGTGATAAATTGATATTCAGAAGAATTGTAGGTTAATATTACTGAGCTATTTTTAATTGGGCCAAGTATTTGCTTGAATCCATCTTCATCTTCATACCAGGAAATTTGCAGATGAATCGAAGTATATGGGTCGGGGGCATCTCTTATGGCCCATCCGCTGAAGGTATAAGACTCTCCAGAGACTACATGTACCACTTGATATATAAGACTCTTAGGTGGAGTGCTTTCAAGAGCGCCGGCGAAGCTGCCATCGTGCACCGGTGAGGCCACCTGCGATAAGTCGCCTCCGTATGATTGCCATGTGTTAATACCTTCTTCGAAGCCGGGGTTTTGTAAAAGATTAACTCCATCGTCAGAGAGGAGGATGTTCACTGGTATTGAGATAGTGATTAGGAGGACAGTAAGAGTTATAGTAAGAGTTATTATTTGGGGAATTTTCAATTTAGAAGGATATCTTTTCTTAGAGGATGCTCATATAATATCAGCTTCTAAGAATAAATCAAGTTTTAAAGGGATGTTTAACGACTCTTAAGCCTGATAGGATTTTGTTGAACATGGTGACAGGCGTGCTATAATAGAGCCAACGGAAGAGCAGGGAGGTCGATCTGGAATCTGCGGAAATAGCCAAGAAGGCTATGGAGGCTGCCCTCGATAAGCAGGCTGCTGATATCCTGATGCTGGATATCAGACAGGTGACTTCCTTTGCTGACTACTTCGTTATCTGCAGTGCCGAAAGTGACCGCCAGATAGACGCCATCTGCGATGAAATCGATGGGGTATTGAGTAAGGAAGGCATCAATATCTATCGCCGTGAAGGCAGTGCAGATTCAGGCTGGGTGCTCCTCGACCTCGGTTCGGTCATAGTGCATGTCTTCAACCAGACCACACGGCAATATTATGACTTAGAGCAGTTGTGGGAAAAAGCCACACCTGTAATCAGGATTCAATGATCCAGGGCTCTACCTGCCGCTCATAGCTGACGATTTCCCGGGGAGAAAAGAACAGGCTGATCTCTTTTTGCGCGTTCTCCAGCGAGTCCGAGCCATGCACTATATTGCGCCCTATATCCAATGCTAAATCGCCTCTGATTGTGCCTGGTGCTGCTTTGACTGGATCAGTGACTCCCATTATCTTGCGTACAACTTCGACTGCACTCTTGCCCTCGAAAACGGCTGCGACAAGAGGGCTTGAGGTGATGAAGCTCACCAGTCCCTCGAAAAAGGGCTTGCCCTTGTGGATGGCATAATGTTTTTCTGCCATCGCCCTGTCCATCTGGAGCATCTTCAGGGCGACAAGTTTGAGCCCGGTCCTCTCAAATCGTGAGATTATCTCGCCTATTAGTCCACGCTGTACGCCATCAGGCTTGACTAAAACAAGAGTTCTTTCCATTTCCCTATCCTTTAAGTGATTTTTTCAGCTTCCCAGCCAGTTCAACAGCTTTTCGGTAACATCGCTGTGGTTGAATCTGGTTACTATTATTGTCTCTACATCAGGTCGCTCCTTTATTTTATCAGCCCAGGGATTTGAGGCAAGCATGATTGTGCCTAAAACTTTCTTCTCACTCCGCAGCGCCTCTATTACAGCATCCTTGAAAGACTGTGAGAACAGCTCCATTTTACCGATCTCGTCGATCACTACAATATCTTTGCTTTGTATCGCCTGCCTCAAAGCTGGGATAGCTACTTTGTCCATGTTGCTTATATCGACCCCGTACTTGCCGACACGATTTGGGGTGCGTACGCTGGTGTGAGCTAGTACAGCACTTTTACCATCGAGGGTGATGATCTGGAATCCCTGACGCACACCCTGGCTGCGTATCTCTTCGGTGTAAAAGCCGCCGGCGCTTTTGTTCGCTTTGCTCAGCACTTCCTTAATAATAGTGGTCTTGCCGCTGCCGGGCTCGCCGCTGAGAAGATAAGCTCTTTTCATGACCAATCAACTTTACATAAAATACATAATGCTACGTTCGCAGAGGTACTTACCTCTATAGAAAACGATATAACTCAGTTCTGAACACCAAATTTCTATTTGTTAATGTTTTCCCTTACGGCTAACTGTAATTGACGGCCTTCTCAGGTATAGAGGCTCCAGAGTAGGGGAGTGGTCAAAGTCGCAAGACTTGAGCCTGCTCCAACCCAACTCAGCCAGGTAACCAGCACGGCGAAACCCTGCCGAGCCCTCGACAATCAGGGCTTTTCCTCTTAGCCTTTCTCTGAGCAGCGGCACTATCGCCAGAGGAATTCTACCGCAGAAGATAGTGCGGCGCTCTATTTCGGGTATCAGGGCTTCTACTGTTGTTATATGCTCCTCGGCCAGACGGCACCACTTTCCTTTTTTAGTCTGGAAAAGGGCGGTGGCGATCTCGCCGCGCCCGGCATTCTGTATCGGACAGATGGGTAAGGCTGTGGAGGCATACGGGAAAGCCTCGACCTCAAGGGTACTGATTCCCACCAGAGGGATATCCAGAGCCAGCGCAAGCCCCTTGACAAAGCTCATCCCCACTCTTAATCCGTTGAAGCTTCCGGGCCCTTGGGCTACGATAATACCATTTATATCTTTGAGGCTCAGCCCGGTCTGTTCCATAATGCAGAGCAGGTTCGGCGCCAGTTCAGCGGTGTGGTTCTGTCCGGCATGCCAGGTAAGCTCGGCAATTATCTCGCCCTGCGACGATAGGGCGATACCAGCAGTATCTGTCGAGGTGTCGATAGATAGCTCCATCGCTTACTTCTTGTCTCCTTGCTTCATGACCTTTAACTTCCATAACATCTTCATGTATCTTGTGCCTTTGGGCATAAAGCTGAGCTTGCGTTTGAGTGGGGAAACAACCTGCAATTCGATGAGCAGGTGCTCCTCTGGAAGCACGCTCGATCCCTTATCCGCCCATTCCACCACACATACCCCATCGCCATAGAGATAGTCATCAAGACCTAATTGGGCTACTTCTTCCACCCTGTCAAGACGGTAAAGGTCTATATGATATAAAGGCAGCTTACCCTGATGATACTCTCTGACCAGCACGAAGGAAGGGCTAGCGGTGTATTCATGTATGCCCAGTCCACGGGCGATGCCTTGGGTGAGGCATGTTTTACCTGCGCCGAGCGGGCCCACCAGAAGTATGACATCGCCTGAAGCCGCCAGCTCGCCCAACTTCATTCCTATCTTGCGTGTTTGCTCCGGGCTGTTGCTGACTATCTGCAGCGGTTTCACTTTCTTGTCAGTCCGGGTGACTTGAAGTGGTCCCATCCTGTTTCATTCCACTTGACTGCTTTACCCTCGGAATTTAGAAGGGTAATTTGCCCTTGCTTATCATCGACTATCTCGCCGATCACCGTTATTGGGCTTGACATAACCTTTTTGAGCTTATTAATAACTCCTCTTCTGGCTGTGAACAGAAGCTCGTAATCCTCTCCACCCGATAGCGCCAGTCCCAGAGACTGCTTTTTGAAGGCAGACTCTAGTAGCGGGTGTATGGGCAGCTTGTTTGTCCATATTCTGGCCCCAACGCGACTTGACTTACAGATGTGAGTCAGGTCGCTGAGCAGCCCGTCGCTGAGGTCTATAGCTGCTTTTACACCATGCTGCACCAGGACTTGACCCTCAGCCACCCTGGGGCACGGTCTCAAATGGGCTTCTCTGAAAAAAGCGGTTGTTTTCAAGTCAAGCTTGCGCTTGGATTTCAGTATTTTAAGGCCGGCTGCAGACAGTCCCAGGTAACCGGTAACGGCAATCTGATCGCCGGGCGCTGCTGCCGAACGGGTGAGCAGCGAACCTGATGCTTTTCCTACTAAACTGACGTCTATGATTACTACAGGAGCCCTGCTGATATTGCCGCCGACGATATCAACATCGAATTTAGATGCTATCTCTTTCATGCCGCGGTAAAGCTCGACAACGTTGTCCACCTCAGTCTCTGCTGGCAAGCCCAGTGAGACCATGGCAAAGCCGGGCTTGCCGCCCATGGCAGCGATGTCGCTGATGTTCACTGCAAGTGCTTTCCAGCCCAATTCCCTCCAGGTAGCGATGCCCAGGGTAAAATGCACGTTCTGTATCAGAATATCTGTGGTGCCGAGTTGTATGGACTTCTCTGTGCGCCAGGCTGCAGTGTCATCACCGATACCGACCACGAGGTCACGACTTTTAGCTTTGCCTACGGTCCTGGCAATAAGCTCGATTAAGCCGAACTCTCCCAGCTCCCGGACTTTCATGGGTGTGATTATAGCTGCTTTGGTTCAAACCTACAATAACATAGCCAAACGAAGTGAAACCTGATATATTAGCTTATAATATGCGCTGCGCAATTATCTCTGACATCCACAGCAACCTCACTGCTTTCCAGGCCGTGCTCCAGGACATCGAGTCGAGAGGCGGATTCGAGCGTATCTGGTGTCTGGGTGACATCGTCGGCTATGGCCCTGACCCCAAGGAGTGCATCGAGCTGCTTCGCCAATACGACCATATCTGTGTGGCGGGGAATCACGACTGGGGCGCGATAGGCAAGATAGACATTGATGATTTCAACTCCGAGGCTGCTGCCGCCTGTCGCTGGACCGGGCAGCAGTTAGACCAAGAGGATGTAGATTACCTTGCTAGTCTTCCACTTGTTATCAGCGAGGGCGATTTCACAATGGCGCACGGCAGCCCCCGGGAGCCGATATGGGAGTATCTGGTTTCCACACAGGTCGCCAGATTCAATTTCGATTACTTCCAGACCGGGTTCTGCCTGGTGGGACACAGCCATGTACCTATGGTGTTTGAGTTACTCATACCTAGTAGAGAATGTCTAGTCCATGAGTTTTCAGAGGATGTCCCACTTTCACTTGACGGTAATCGTCTAATCATAAATCCCGGCGGTGTGGGGCAACCTCGCGATGGTGATCCCCGTGCCAGCTACGCTATATACGAAAGTGACCGTAATGTGATCTGGCATCACCGCGTGACCTACGATATCTCCAATACTCAGCAGAGAATGAAAGAAAAAGGACTGCCTTACGGGCTTGCAGCAAGGCTGAGCCATGGCTGGTGAATTTGGGGCTTACAATCAGGTGGCCTATTTATGTCGGAGTCGTCTAGTCTGTCTTGACGGACGGATGGTGTCCATAAAGGATTGTCTTATTGCCTCGCAGGAATACTTGTCGGAAACCCTTGGCTTAGGCGGTTCCCCGACATCATCAATCTGTACGTGTATGAAGGAAGGACCTTCGCGGCTCGAGAGCCTGGTCATGATTCGAGCCAGCGATGAGGCTTCGTTCGCGCTGTATACGTTCTTGTAACCACAGCCCTGGGCTACCTTTAGAAAATCCACATCACCCGACACGCTCGGCTGACCTCCGGTAGATGCATAGGTGCCGTTATCCAGCACAATGTGAATCAGGTTCTTTGCTACATGGTTTTTGCCATTTACTGAGGCCATAGCTCCCAGATGCATGAGGCATCCACCGTCACCATCTATAACAACTGTCTTCCTGCCATCATTCTGGTACCTCTCGATGCCAAGCGCTATCGGCAGGGCGTGTCCCATAGAGCCCATCATATAGAAACATTGATTGTTTTTTTTCAATTCATTGGCTTCCAGAGCATAGCAAGCTTCTCTGGATATGAAGCCGTTTGTGGAGATATAACATGCTTTACCTGCTGTACCAGCGATTATGGCATTAACCGCGGCAGCCCTCGATAATCCTGCCCCAGCCCTTCTATTTTTTGCCTCTGGTATTTTCTCTTTCATCAGGTCTTCTGTCACCAGAAGTGCCGCGGGTTTCATACTTGCTGTTATAGTGTTTATTACAGATTTTATCTCGCGTTTGTAGGACTTTGCTGAGAGTACCTCATAGGGAATATCAAACGTTTTTAAAATGCTCCTTAACTTCGGACCCATTATGGTATGTTCCGGGGCATCTTTAATGCCGGGCTGCCCTCTCCAGGCTATGAGGCACAGTACCGGTATTTTATATATTTGATTCAAGGATGTGAATGCGTTGAGGGCATTACACAGGCCGGAGTTCTGCATCAGAACCACTGGGATTCTGTTTGTAGCAAGGAAGCTGCCAGTCGCCATCCCCATCGCTATGGCCTCATTGGCCGGATTCACCAACTCACACTCGCTATCGCGAGCAAGAGCTTCTAAGAGAGGGCCTAGAAAGGAACAGGGCACTTCTATATAGGGGCCCAGCCGATATCTTTTGAACTCTCTTATTAGCTCGATTGGCTTCATGTTCTAAATTTCCTCCGTTAGAAGGAGAGAACAGACCTTCTTGTAATCATTGAAATTGTGTACCTCCATCCAGCCTTCAGCCACCTCGAGTGCTGATACACGATATCCTTTGTCTATTGCATATTGAATAAATTCGACAAAGGAAACCGACTCAACGGGTTTACCTCCGGACACTTTCTTCTTAGCTTTCTCAAATTCCTCTCGCAGAATACCTAGCCCTTTCCTTGACAGGCATGCTATCCCGATAAATTCATAATGTCCGTCTGATTCTGACAGGTGCTTCCCTATTTTCAGAATTCTATTGTTCCGGTTGACATTTATAGTTCTAACGTTATCCAGCGGAGAACGTTCGGTTAACACTAATTCCAGCTCCTTATTCCTGACGTGTGTTTTTTTATAGGTGCGATCAACTACCAGAATAATATCGTCTTCTTTTCTCAACAGTTTTCTGACAAGCTCCTGGTCGAAAACTATGTCTGAGTAGACGATAATATTCCTGTCGGCTGGCTCGTCCACACCTTTGATTATTGAGTACATCAGGCCTTTGGTTTCATAGTCGGGGTTCTCGATTATCTTCACGCCTTTGATGGCAACATTTTCCCTCTTATATCCAACCACTACACTGACATCCCTGATTCCAACTTTATTTAGAGTGTCAACATTTCTTTGTATCAAAGGTCTGCCGTTTATATCCAGCATGCCGACCGGCCTGTCCTCCAGCAGCGTTTTCAACGAATCATCTATCTTAGAGCCGGCAGCCGGTATAACGACCTTAACGTTGCCAATTTCGGATTTCAGATACTTCTCCTCATCTTTCTTCATGAGATGCATGCCTTGTATTTCGAAGCACTCGGAGAGACTCGCCAGCCTGGAATCGACAGTGACTATACCGTGTCTCTCTATTTCAGCAAACGCATCATTAATAGCTCTAATCGCAGCTCTGATACCGTGGTTAGCATAGATGACAATGTTCACTCCTAATTTTTGCATATCCTTTTCTGTAATCGATTTATACGTGGTGGGACATATCAAAAGGATGCCCCGTTTCTCCCATCTCTTGCAGAACTCGATTATCTCAGCGGGAGTTTCTGACTTGGAATGAATAAAAATTCCATCTGCCCCGGCTTCCATATATGCATCAGCCCTTTTGAGCGCCTCGTCCAGACCCCAACCTGCAATCAGCGCCTCAATTCTGGCAAATATGAGGAAATCTTCGGTCTGTCTTGCATTTTTAGCAGCCATGATCTTCCCCACGAATTCGGCTACAGGAGCTAACTCCTGCCGCCCGGGAACATAGCTATTGACCTTGGGGAATCTTTTATCCTCGATGCAGACGGCGCTTACGCCCGCAGCTTCGAACTTCTTTACCATGTGAATTACATTATTGGAATTACCGAACCCGGTATCGCAGTCGGAAACGACCGGTATGGAAACGGCACCAGCGATTTCACTCGATGCATCCAGGCAGTCTCGCATAGTCAGTATTTCGGCATCAGGGACGCCGTGTGAAGTCGCTATCTCAAGTCCGGAAGCCCACACGCCTTCGAAACCGTTTCTTTCAACGAGCTTTGCGGTCATCGCGTTATGAGCTCCGACAATTCGAATCAACTTGCTGTCGCTCAATAGTTGCCTCAGGTTTTTTGACTTCTTCATGGCACTACCCCCACCAGTCTAGGCTGTTCTCCAACAAGCGGGGTCTCCCGCAAAAAACGCCTCCGGGTTCAATCGAGCCGGATCGAAAACGCCTTTTTCATTAAAGGCTGAATCATCATAAGCTCTGGTTCTGCACCCGTAGCATTTGTTCTCAGCACTCAGAGGGCATTTAGCGGGCGAACATTTCGAAGTCTCATGCAATTGACTGTAGATTTCCCTGAACTTTCTAATCCTGGGGGAGCAAACGATGTCTTTCAACGAAGACGTGCGTATGTCACCCAGAGCCCAGTAGTCGGGGGCTTCCGAGCAAGGTACTACGATACCATCCGCTCTTACATGGACGCCCCCTAGATGCCGTGAACAGGCCTTGTTCTCCACCCACGGCGACTCCGCTTTCCAGTGTATACCGAACTCTTTGCCATCGATCTCTGCCAGCTTCTCAAATAGTCTCTTTATATCGCTGGAGTTGAGAGTAGAGCCTCCTGATTTGCCGGACAGCATGGAACTGCTGTAGTCCTTTGCTCTGCCATGAACATGAACCGGAATCACGAATGGCTTGAAACCATGGCTGCGAGACCAGCGAAACACCTCGGGAACGCCGCCATAATTAACAACGGTAACTACGGTGTTCGTAGAAAGAGGTGGGGCGTCACTTCTGCCATAACCTACCTCAATAAGTTGCTCGAATCCGCTCATTATCCTTTTTGCGCCGCCTTTACGACCCAGGAGCTTGTCCTGTATTGCTTCGTCCAGTGAATCAAGCTTGCAGCACAGAGAAACTTCATAAGCTAAAAACCTTTTGGCTTTCTCCTTAGTCATAACACCGACATCGGTAAAACTCACAATGTTCACGGGCAGGTTTCGTTTCCCGAACGAGTCTTTAACGTAATTAATAAGGTGGAAAAGGGCCTCCCCCTGCGTGCCCTCCCAATCAGGGGGATTCCAAATAAGAGGCTCGCCGCCCTGCATGTTGACAACTCTTACACCCATTTCTACGCAATCATCAACAATGGCTTTAGCTTCCGTCATGGTCAGTTGCTTCGTCCTCTCGGGTGCCCCTTCTGCGTAGCAGTAGATACATCTGAAATTGCATTTTTGGGTCACCATTATATCAACTGAAAAAAGCTCTACGCCCTCAGCCTTTAGCTTGCTTACCATATCTCTGGTCACGCCAGCCATGCCGGGAAATAACGTGACTTTCTCTTTTCTTTCACCCATGCTGTCTGCTCCTTCTGCCTTCGTGATGCACTAAAGCAGTATTACTTACCCGAAGGCAATTATTAGAAACGAACCGAGAGCAATGACACTCGAGGCCACCAGCCTAACTTTTCCATCCGTCTCTTTTAGTAACAGCATTCCGTATATGACGCCGAAGATGATACTTATTTGCCTCAAGGCTACAACATACGATACGTTGGAAATGCGAAAAGCGTACAGGATCAGTACATATGAACCGAACTCCATAATCGATGCCAGCGTTATTTTGTATTTGTCAGTTCGCAGGATACGCCAGTAGTTTTTGCGCCTCTCCTTCATCAATAGAAGGTAAACCAGAAACATAAGGCCGGAAATGGCAAAAAACATGTAGAAAAATAGGACCGGTGACATGTTCAAAGCGCCTTTTTTGTCCACGATGGAGTACGCCGCAGAGAAAAGGGCTGTCAGTAGAGCAAAGACCATGGCCTCTCTGTATCTAATCCGGAAAGGGCTTACCAGCTCCGAAACAGATAAGTTCTTCATATTCATCAAGTATACACCAAATACTACAATAATAATGCCAACGATCGCTGTCGGCGACGGTATTTCTTTCAGTATGACCAGGCCTATAATAAGTACGAAAATAGGCGATGATCTCGCTACAGGGTATGTCAGAGACATATCGCCGCATTCATAGGTTCTGCATAAAAACACCTGATAGAAGAAATGTGTCAGGGCGGAAAGACCAATTAAAATCCACCCTGTTGAATTGATGCCGGTTACCGGATATATGAAAAGAAAAAAACTAAAAAGAACCGTGAAGATCAAGTGTATATTTAAATAGAATACAACCTTGTCTTCGCTTCTTTTTAAGAGCATATTCCAAAGAGGGTGAATGAGCGCTGATATTAGTACAAGGACTAAGCTCGTGCTCGTAATCATTAAAGTCTGGACTCACTTCAGCTTCCCATACGCGGGGTAATCATCACGCAACAATCTCAGCTATCGCTGCCGAACCGCTTGCGGGCTTCCGCCAGGTCTTGAGGTGTGTCGATTTCCATCCATCCCCCCTCGATATCCACGCTTCGCACCTGCAGCCCTCTATCAATAAGCTCCTGGAGCATGTCTGTCATATAAGCCTTCTCCAGAGAGCTTGCCCGATGAAAAGGGGCTGCCGGGTTTTCACTGGCCGCCTGATGAAAGGCTGTCCGCATAGCCTGTGCCGCTGACCTGGAAAATTTTGCCAGCCCTATAAACTCTCCGTGGGCTTCGTTTGCTTTAACCACTTCTTTGCCGATTCTGGTAACCCTGCCGTTTTCAACTTTGATCAACTCAGCTTCAGAAAGGGGGTGCAGGTCACGTCCCAAGTAGTGCTGCCGCCAGTTAACATCAACGATCAGCGCTATGTCTCCACGGCTGTCGATGAGTTTTTCTGCGATCGATTTGCTATATAAGATATCAGAATAGGAGAAGATGAAATCCTCATTCATTTCGGCTTCAGCGTAAAATAAAGACCTGAGGATGTTGTTCTCTTTGAAATCAGGGTTCTCGTAGTATGTTACGCCCGGATAATTAATTGAATGCCCCTGGTAACCCTTTACCACCACGATCTTCTTAATGCCGTTTTGTGTCAGTGTATCCAGCGCTCTCTGAAGGATGGTCTTGCCGCCGATCTCAAGAAGACACTTTGGCTTCTCATTGGTGAGAGGCCTGAGGCGGGTGCTGGGTCCGGCAGCGACTATGATAGCCTTCGTGACATCACCTCTAACTCCGAATATTCAACCTTTGATATTGAATGCACCAAGCTGATCTGGAATCTTGCGGTGTAATACTCTGCCGAGTATGATTATTATTATCTCTTTGGCGGACTTGCAGGTTCTATGGGCGCAGACGTTTTTGTACAACCAGACTCCGGGCGGTCTTGAAATGCCTCCGCAGAACATAGTGTATAAAATTGAGTTACCGGTGAATGCAATAATATCATCTTTGAGAGCGACTGTAAATACATCTCGCGAGAGCTTGCATGACTGCATCGGTTGACTTGACAAATGTCGGCGGATAGTGTACCAAAGACACCATAAGTCTCGGCTTGACGGTGAGGTATTCAGGATGAAAAGCAGCTTAAGTCGGTCAGCCTTATTTATTTTGCCCACTTCCTTCTACTTAATGTCCCGCGGCGTGACGGATGCAACTCTTAATCACGTAAATGGTATCACAGGCCTGCAGTTGGCTATTGGCATCCTGGTAGGGGCGCTTTATGCGGCTAACCACTTTAAGAT
>JAJYLC010000080.1 GCA_021787935.1 Chloroflexota bacterium
CGATACGGTCGAAAACACCCCTGAGGCCGCTATACCTGTCGCGGGTGAGGACATCGAAGTCGGACAGTGAGTCGGAAAGTTTCAGGTGCAGCTCCACATAAGCGCGCTTGATGTAATTGATGTCGAAAAGGTAGTCGCCGCCGAGTTTTTCGCCCATGTCGGCGATCAGCTCGACCGCCCTGTTGTGGTTGTCGAGGACCTGCCTGAACCGGGTGAACATGGTCTTGAACGAAACGGGCCGGCCCCTCGCAAGCCCGAACAGGGACTTCAGGCTATCGGAAAAGCTCCTCATGCCTGCTTCTTTTCAAGGGCGCGCTGGATGGACGCCTTCAGTTCCTTTATCTTCACCGGCTTCGGGAAGAAGTCGTGCACATCGCCCCTGAACGCCTCGATCGCGGTGTCGAGGTTCGCAAACGCGGTAATCATGATGACGCTGGTTTCCGGGTAGAGCTGCTTCACCTTCCTGAGTATCTCCATCCCGTCTATGCCTTTCATCTTATAATCGGTAACCACCACGTCGAACCGCTCCTCGCCCAGCCGCGCGAGCGCCGGCTCGCCGTTCAAAAAAGTGACAGTATGGGGAGCGACGTTGTGAAGCGACATCTCCCATTCTACAGTGTCCCCCGGGCTTACTACCAGCTTATCGGGAAAGAACTGCATCAGGTCGATTTGTCCGTCGTTATAGCCTATCATGACATGATGTGTCATGGTGCCATTATCGTTCATAACAGGCGGCTGTACCTGCATTTCGGCTTCCATCTGAACCGCCGGCACCTGTGCCAGCTTCTCGGCCATCTGCTGCTTACCTTGAGCCATGGCTTGGTTTGGGGACGGGATAGACACTTCCTGGCCCACAACCACCACCTGGCCGGACATCACAACCCCGTGCACCAGGCACAAGTAATCGTAGGTGCCTTCTGCAGTGAAAGTGAGGTCAAACTGCTGGGACTCCCCTGGCTCACGACCCATCAAGCCAGAGTTTGCAAAACTCGTGCCATCATAGAGGCCGCCAGCCGGGATCACGGGGTCGACCGCCGCCGGATTGAGCAGCAGCGGGCTTGGATCCGGAGGAACTCCCAACTGTGTCGCTGTGATGAGTAAAGGAGGCGGCTCGGTGCCAGCCAGGAACGTGACGGTATGGATTTCGTTCGAATTCTGTACCCAGTGAACTGTGTCGCCAACATGGATGGTTACAGTGTCAGGGAAATAGGCCATGATCCCGATGCCTTGATGGGGATTCTCCCAACCGACCAAGACGGTGTATGTCTGCTGAGAAGAGTCTGGCGCTTTCGCAGCGGCCCCCAGGGATAGGCTCAGAGCCAGAACAAGGGCTATAACCAAAGCCAGAGAGGGAAACCTTAAGATACGCATTGTTTTCTACCTCCTAGTTATACATATTTATTGAATTCACGACTATTTAAATTTTCTGAAGATATTCATAACCTATTCCCCTCCCCCACTATGCAGATTTCAGCGGGAAGCTCAGCTTTTCGCCGCTCGACTTACATGCGAAAAACGTTGCTATATGATAGATAAGAGGTCATAAAGAAGTCATAAAATTGGAAGCAAAAAAATTAAGGAGTTGTGACATTTTTGAGAGAAGTAATCTGACTTTCCTGTTGCAAAAAAACCTGATTCCCCAAATGTGGTAAAATTATATTAACGAACCCGTGCGAGCATGGAGGTTAAAATGACACAGACTCTTGTTTCTGCGGCAAAGGAGACTTCGCAACGCTTCAAACGTATCAAGCAAGACCTCCTGTCCTCCCCCACCTATCTATGTCCCGAGCGGGCATCGCTGATTACGGATTACTTCAAGCATCACGACAAGCATCACGAACCCATGGCCATCCGAAGAGCCAGAGCCCTGCGCTATCTTCTCAGGAATAAGTCAGTGCGGATTTACCCTGATGAATTGATTGTGGGCAATATGGGCAGCCATCGCGTTTCAGCCCTAATACAACCCGAGCTCGCCGGAGTGTTCATGGGCACGGAACTGCTGTGGATAGATAAAAGAAAGACTAACCCCCTGAAAATGGCCTGGCCGGACCGCCTCAACATTATGTTCCGGGTCTATCCATACTGGCTCCTGCGAAACATGCCCTACAGAGCCTATTACCCTCATCTGGGGCAATTTGCGCACTATGTCCTGGACCAGCTCAATGCCACGTATTACCTTATCAATGAGGCGGGCGGCATAGGGCACTTCTTGCCCAACTATGAAAAGATCCTCAAGCTGGGTGTGAAGGGCTATCTGGAAACCATGGAAGGGAAGAATGACGACCTGCACCGCGCCGTACGAATTGCCTGCGAGGGATTGGTCGAATACTCCCATCGAATGGCCAGGGAAGCGGAGCGATTGGCTGCGGAGGAAACAAACCCTGCCCGTGCCGCAGAGCTTAAGGAAATATGTCGCATCTGCGACAAAGTACCTTACGCTCCTGCCGAAACTTTCCACGAAGCTCTGCAATCGCTGTGGTTGACACACCTGGCGATAAACCTGGAAGGATTGAACTCTGCTATTTCATTTGGCAGGATGGACCAGTATCTCTATCCTTACTATAAGCGTGACATAGAACAGGGGAATATTACCAGAGATTTTGCCCGCGAGCTTCTGCTCTGCTTCTCCGCCAAGTGTACCGAGCATGTCTTTCTACTTTCGGAGAAGGTGAGCCAGTACCATGGCGGCTACCTGGTAACGCAGGCGGCGATTGTGGGAGGCATGGACAGCGATGGTAAGGATGCCGTCAACGACCTCACTTACCTCTTGCTTGACGTGATGGAAGAAGCAGGTCTTCGCGACCCTAACTACCAGGCACGTATTCATGCGGGCTCGCCGGGAAATTACCTGAAAAGAGTGGCAGACGTAGCCAGGAAAGGTAACGCAGTGCCCGCGCTATTCAATGATGAAGCTGCCATCTCATCTCTCAGGGCGCACAGCTATCCCCTGAAGGAGGCACGTAATTACGGCGTTGTTGGGTGCGTAGAACTGGCGCTGCCCGGGAAAAGCTTCTTCTCTACCGATGCCGGGCTATTCAATCTACCGCTGTGCCTTGAGCTGGCACTCAATCGCGGAAGGCGGTTCAAAAGCCACAGCAGGGTGGGCGCAGCCACTCCAGACCCGACTTCCTTCGCCACCATGGATCAGGTGATCGATGCTTTCCAGACGCAGGTAGAGTATATGCTGGATAAAATGATTGTCGATTTGCAGGTGATAGAGAAAGGCAATCGCGATTATCATCCTACTCCGCTCTCATCAATGCTGGTCGACGGCTGCCTGGAGTCAGGAAAAGATATCACCGAAGGAGGCGCACTTTACAACTCAAGCGGCATTCAGGGTATAGGCCTGGCAGATATTGCTGATTCGCTGGCAGCTCTGGATTATGTGGTGTTCCAGCGTCAGAAATACACTATGGCGCAGGTGCTCAGGGCTCTGCATGATAACTTCGCCTCTGCCCCAGAAATCCGTAATGAACTGTTGCAGGCACCCAAATACGGCAATGACCACTCTTTGCCCGACAAATATGCTGACCTGGTGGCAAATATTTTCCACTCCGCCCTCGCCAGGCACCGCAACACCCGCGGGGGCCCCTATGTGTCCGGCTTCTACTCTGTCACTTGCCATGTTGCTTTCGGCAGGAAAGTCGGCGCCCTGCCTAGCGGCAGAAGGGCCAGTGAACCATTTGCATCCAGTCTCGGACCGGCAAACGGACATGACCGCCTTGGACCGACAGCTTTACTCAAGTCGGTGGCGCATGTAAATTCAAACTTATCGCCCAACGGCTACGCCCTGAACCTTAGATTCGATCCTACTACTCTGGCTGGCGAGCAGGGCACAAATATCCTGGTGGGCCTGGTCAAAGGCTTTTTCGACTCGGGCGGGATGGAAATGCAACTGAACGTGGTGGACAGCGAGGTACTCGAAGATGCCCGTCTGCATCCCGGGAAGTATCCCGAGCTTGTAGTGCGGGTATCGGGCTACTGCGCTTACTTTGATGATCTTCCTGATGCTGCAAAATTGGAGATTATCGCCAGGACGCGGCTTAAGGTATAAAGACATCTTCTCTTCGAATCAGGCAGGCACAGAATAAGTAACTGGAAAAATCATTGGGAGGTGGTTGTATGCCGGAGCATCCTTTAAAAATCTATGAAGACCTTGATCCGAAGCTGCTGAAATTAGTCAGCGACACCCGGGATCTGGCGCTGGCCGACGGCGCCCTGCCCAGGAAAACAAAACTTCTGATTGCCATGGTGCTGGATGCAGTGCATGGGGCATCTGAGGGTGTGCAGGCACTGGCGAGAGAGGCAATAAAAGCCGGAGCGACCAAGGAAGAAATAGCCGAGGCGCTAAGGGTAGCCCAGTATGTGTGCGGCGTAGGCTGTGTCTACACGGCGGCGAGGGCGCTGAAGGAAGTACTTCGCTAAGGAAATTGGCTATTCACTGCTTGCCAGGCAACGATTGACAGGATAAACAGGGACTGAGCGATTCCAGCTTCATTCTTTAAGCAGGGCCTCGACTGCGCCGGGTACATTGGACAACGGCCCCTTGAAATCAGGCGTTATTGACTCTGTAGCGCTATCATCACGTATGCTTTTGCTGAGTTCAAGCCCAGAAACACCGATTTCGGAGCTATCCGTTACCAAAAACGTTTTCATCCCTATTTTCGCTACTATGAGGTCATTGACAGGATCGTTACCAATCATCAAGCATCCATCCGGCTTTTCGTTAATCTTCTGACAGACTTCCAGATAGTACTCGATATGTGGTTTGCAATGAGACATGTTTTCGATATGTGTGATCAGCTCAAAATTCCAATCTCCCAGGCCTGCCCATGCTAAACGCTTCCTCTGCACTATCTCGGGCCATATGGGGTTGGAGGCAATCACAAGTTTCACGCCCATTTCCTTCAGTTTCACAAAGACTTCACGCACACCCGGTGTAACTGAAACCAGCGACCTAAATTGGTCGAATTCGGCCTCGTAGAATTTTATGAAGCGCCTCCAGAATTCGTCCCTGTATTCTTCATAGCCCTGAGAAAAAGAACTCATAAAGTACTCTGCGTTAGACATTTGCCCGCTATTATTCATCACCAGCATCTGGGTAGACAGCAGCAGCTTTTCGAGCAGAATTTCAGGGGGCATCAGATCCGAGAATACCCTGGAAACCTGAGGTACGTAAGCTTCGAAAAATTCTCTTTCGTCGAAATGGATTAACGTATTGTCGAGGTCAAAAAGTGCGGCTTTCAGCAATCTCACACTTCCACTTACCACCGGATTATATTGGCTCCCCAGGTGAAACCGGAGCCAAAGGCCACCATCATGATGAGACTGCCTTCATGTATAAGGCCCTGCTCCAGCGCCTCGCTCAGGGCGATGGGGAGCGAGCCTGCCGTCGTATTGCCATAGCGCTGAATGTTGCTGAAAAACTTCTCTTCCGGCACACCTAGCTGCTGGGCAGCGAACTGGTTTATGCGCAGGTTAGCCTGATGGGGCAAGAATATATCGATATCCTCGACCTTGAGATTATTCGCATTCAACGCCTCGTTCACAACTTCCGGTATCTTGGTTACCGCCACCTTGAAAACTTCCCTGCCCACCATCTTGGGGTACTGTTTACCTTCATCCAGGGTCTGGTGGGTGATATAGGGCTTCTTGCTTATATTGAAGATTTCCAGCATCAGAATCTCGGCATACCGTCCGTCTGCGTGAAGATGAGAGGAGAGGATTCCGCTCGATCCGTCGGAAGGCCCCACAAGTACCGCGCCTGCTCCGTCCCCGAATAGAACCGCCACATCGCGGCCTTCTTTGGTATAATGCAACGCGCTGGAATGTACCTCTGAGCCGACAACCAGTATTCTCTTGTACATTCCCATCCTGACAAAAGCGTCTGCGACAGCGAGGCTGTATAAAAAACCGGTACACTGGTTTCTGATGTCCAGACAGCCGATGTCTGTGATGCCCAGTTTTCTCTGCAGGTAGACCCCTGTCCCCGGGAAATGATGGTCAGGGCTGAGAGTGGCGAAGACGATGAAATCAATGTCCTCTGGCTTCATCCCCGCATTCTTCAGACAATCCTTGGAAGCTTCCAGCGCGAGGTCAGAGCAGAAAACCCCCTCATCGGCATAGCGTCTTTCCACTATGCCGGTGCGCTGCTGAATCCATTCGTCGCTGGTCTCAAACATATTTGCCAGGTCAAAATTGGTCACACGTCGTTCCGGAAGATACCGGCCCACACTGAGTATTTTTGCTCTCGTCATGAGAAACTGCCCCCAAAGTGTATTAGATTGAATTGTAACGTCAGAGTGGATATTTTGCAAATCGAATGCAGAGGTGGTTTAGCAATGAGTCTACCATACCGACGAAAGTCGGTATCCAGATACCTTCACCTTAGTTTTGAAGCCGGGTTTTCTGGATTCCGTGTCAAGCACGGAATGGTAATTGTGTTTCTAAACGCCTCATGCACGTTTTTGAAAAATAAGGTAAAATGAACCAGCCTGGCTGCTCCTGTAACAGAGGAGGTTTAACATGGGCAAGCAAAAGCCACGAAGTGCCCTCCTTGCAGAGCTCAGAGTCCTCGACCTGGCCGGCCCGGCAGGGCTCTACTGCACCAAGCAGCTTGCCGACCTGGGGGCCGACGTTATCAAGATTGAACCTCCCGGCGGCGACCCTGTCAGAAACATCGGCCCTTTTTACCACGATGAGGTGCATCCTGAAAAGAGCCTCTACTGGTTTCATTTCAATACCAGCAAGAAAAGCGTCACCCTGAACATAGAGAGCCCAGAGGGAAAGAAAATCTTCAAAAAACTGGCTAAAGGGGCAGATATCATAGTGGAAACCTTCCGGCCGGGGTATCTCGACTCCATAGGTCTGGGATATCCGGCGCTCAAAAAAATCAACCCGGGGCTTATCATGACCTCCATTACTCCCTTCGGTCGGACCGGACCATATAAAGATTTCAAGGCCTCCGACCTCATCGGCCTGGCTATGGGGGGACTCCTTTTCATCTGCGGCTGGGAAGATGAACCGCCCTCCAGGGTCGGCGGCTCACAGGCTTACAATATAACTTCGGTACATGCCTGTGCCGCTACCTTGATCGCCCTTTACCATCGAGATATGACAGGCGAAGGGCAGCGCGTCGATGTATCCATGCAGCAGTGCGTGGCACACAGCTTGCAGTGGGTGACTCAGATGTACGACCTTCAGAAGCGAATTATGTCCAGGTCGGGTCGACTCGGCGTTCCTCTCCAGGAGTGTAAAGACGGCTGGGCGAACTTCATTGCCCTGTTTGACTGGGACCTGCTGGTTGACTGGCTGAAGAGCGGCGGAGGAGAGGCCGACCTCGATGATGATAAATTCAAGGACATGGACTATCAGATCAGGCCCGAGGTGAGGCAGCACATCACGGAGGTTACCGATGCCTTCACCAAGTCGCATGATAAGAGGTGGGTCTGCGAGGAGGGCCAGAAGAGAGGCATCATAGCTATACCGTGCAACAATGCCAAAGATGTGGTGGAGAACCCCCAGCTTTTGGAACGAAATTTCTTTGCAGATGTAGAGCATCCCGAGCTGAATGATACACTCAAGTACCCCGGCGCCCCGTATAGATTCGCTGAAACCCCCTGGAAGATAAAGCGCCGTGCTCCGTTAGTCGGTGAGCACAACCGCGAGATATACGGCAGAGAGCTTGGCTTAACCTCGAAGCAGATGGGCCTGCTCAAAGAGCAGGGGGTGATATAAGATGGCAAAAACTAGATTGCCCATGCAGGGTATCAGAGTTACCGATTTCTCCTGGTTCGGAGCCGGGCCCTATGTTACCAGGCTGTTTGCCGCTTACGGCGCAGAGGTGATAAGGATAGAAAGCAATATCAAGATCGACGGCATGAGGTGGCAGGCGCCCCGAAAGCCGGGCATCACCCAGACCTACAACATCAGCGGCATGTACAACAACTTCAACCCGGGGAAGCTGGGGGTAACCCTGAACCTTAATCTTGCTAAAGGGATAGAAATCGCAAGGAAATTAGTCTCCGTAAGCGACGTAGTCCTGGACAATTTCATTCCGGGGGCTATGGCGAAATGGGGGCTGACTTATGATGAGTTGGTCAAGATAAAGCCCGATATCATTGTCTGTACCATGCCGGTGATGGGCATCACCGGCCCATATATGCTGTGGCGCGGCTTCGGCACTACAATCAGGACCGTCGCAGGCATTGATTACATTACGGGAAACCCTGAACGCCCTCCGATAGGGACGGGGATGGCTGCCTTCCCTGATTTCACCTGCAATCCTTACCATGCGGCGACTGCTATACTATCTGCTCTTCACTATCGGAATAAGACGGGCAAGGGACAGTTCATCGAGCTTGCTCAGTTCGAGTCCACTGCCTGCTGGACCGAGACGTCCATCCTGGACTACACAGTTAACCAGCGTGTTCAGACCGGTATGCGCAACCACCTGTCCTATGCTGCTCCGCACGGAGTTTATCGCTGCCTCGCAGAAGGCAGAGAGGTCGATTACTGCGCCATGCCTGAGTCCGAACCTGAGCACAGGAAGAAAGACGAGAGGTGGTGTGCCATTGCCGTATTCACCGAGGATGAGTGGAAAGCGTTCTGCAATGTCATAGGCAACCCACCGTGGACAAAGGACGAGAAATTCGCCACTTTCCAAAAGCGAAAAGAAAACGAGGATGAACTGGACAGCCTGATAGGGGAATGGACGCTAAAGAGATCGCCTGAAGAGGTCATGATGCTGATGCAGAAGTCAGGCGTAGCGGCCGGTGTAGTCCAGGACGGAGAAGACCTACAGACCCGTGACCCACAGTTGAAGGAGCGCGGCTTCTACGTTTATCTCGACCACCCGGAGACGGGGCGAATTGCCCATGACGGATTGACCTTTGCGCTCTCTGCTACTCCCGGCGAAATCCGCAGGGCACCTCTACTCGGCGAGCATAACGAATTTGTTTACCGGGAAGTTCTGGGTTTTTCCGAAGAAGAAGTAAATAAACTTATTACCGAAGGCGTGCTCGAGTAAGGCACGAATGTTAAAGAAACAGGGGGCATATAGATGGCAGCAGCGCTCGACGGCATAAGGGTTTTAGACATGGCCTGGCAGGGGCCCGGTACATTCTGCGCCACTATCCTGGGCGACCTGGGCGCCGAAGTGATAAAAATCTACGAGGCACGCCCGGAGCGCCGCGGAGGCCCTCTTGTGTTCCTGTATCCGGATTCGCCCATATTCCCAGGGTGGCGCAACTGCAAGACTATGGGGATTAATCTGAAAACCAGAGAAGGCCTCAGCATATTCCGCAAGCTGGCCAGGACTGCCGACATCATGGTCGAGGGTTTCAGGCCGGGGACGACCAAGCGCCTGGGCATTGACTACGATGCAGTGAAAAAGATCAACTCACGGATAATATATGCCTCCCTGACGGGCTACGGGCAGGACGGGCCGTACCGCGATGTGGTAGGACATGACATCAACTACATTTCCATAGGCGGACTTCTGGGCACAACCAGGGGTTCCGATGGAACTCCGGCAATCCCGCGTACAGTCCTGGCAGACTTCGCCGCAGGCGGGATGGCCGCTGTCATCGGGATACTGGCTGCGCTCACGGCGCGAGACAAGTCAGGCAGAGGGCAATATGTGGATGTGTCGATGACCGACGCCATAGTAGGGCTGATGATGCCCGTGCTGCTGCCGAGCCTGCTCGGCGAGACAGTATCGGAGCAGGGCGAGAACATAGCTACGGGCGAAGAGCACCGTCCCTGGTACAATGTGTACAAAACGAAGGATGGGAAATATATCAGCGTAGGCAGCGTCGAGCCCTGGTTCTATGCCAACCTGTGCCGGCTGCTGGGACGTGAGGATTTCATCGAGCATCAATACGCCGAAGGCGAGAAACGCGAGGAGATTCTAAAGTACTTCGAGCAGACCTTCCTGACTAAGACCAGGGACGAATGGCTGAAGATATTGCGGCAGAAAGATACCTGTGTGGCCCCGGTCTATTCCCCTCAAGAGGTAATCTCCGACCCCCACTTAATAGCCCGCGGTATGTTCGTAAAAGTGCCGCACCCGACCATGGGTGAGGCCAAACAAATCGGCCCTATCATCAAGCTTTCGAGGTCGCCGTTTAAGGCCAGGAACTGGGCGCAGCGGTTCGGCCAGCACACCGATGAGATAATGCAAGAGCTTGGCTACAAAAAGGCACGTATCAAAAAACTGCGAGAGGCGGAAGTGATAGGATAGGTACGTAGCGAGAACGGTGCCCTATCCTGCCCATGGCTAGATTAATTGGCTTTTTAATTTAATTTCATATGTTTCATTGTGGATAGCCCCTGAGTAACCGAGGGCCCAGGTATATCAAGATTCATTTTAACGTTGACAAAAATACGCTGCAAAGCTACCATTCATACGACTCCTTTCTTTTAAGTTGTTGTTCATTCTGTCGGGGAAGTAGGAATTAATGGGTTTGGATATCAGCATTTGGATTGCAGTTGCAGCCCTCGTATTAAGTGTAGTTTCGCTTTTATGGAATTGGCATCATAGCGAAACACTGTTTCGGCGCCAGGAGTATCCTCCCGTAGCATGGCACCTCCCTAATATTTCAAAAAGTGACGAAAAGACGATCATAACGACCTCTATATGTAACCATGGGCCCAAGAAGATAGGCGATATCTTCGTACATGCCCTAATATGCTCAGGCTTCAGAGCGGAAGCATGGTGTAAATCCAACGTCATTGATGAACTTCCGATCAACGAACCACTTGAACTTATCCTTACAGAAGAGCTTGAGAAAGATATCAGCGAAAGATTTAACGAACTATACTATGATAGCGGTAGATGGCGCTTCACGGGCAAACCTCACGGTTACAAAATTGTGATCAACCTCAGATATCAGCCACTGATTGCCGATACCGACTCGGTTGCTAGAAAGACGTACTGTTTTTTGAAACCCATCGTTGAGAAAGGCGCTATTTGTGATTGGAAACTAGAATGGATACCCAACTGGCATGGTTGGTTGCCGCATGTCTGATAAGTGACCCCGCGCAGAACACTTGACGATTTAGGCAGTAAGAAATAACCAAGCTACAAGACTCTCTAAAAATTTTTCCAGACTCTGGTTCTCCTAGATTGTTAAGCCACGGCCATTCACCCTTCGACAAAGCTTAGGCGAACGGTAAAAAAGCTGTTACCAAGGTAATGTGACTTGACGTACATTGACAAATACCGATGGCAATGATATAAAGTTTTTGTTCCGCAAGGCGTCACTCAGTATATTTTCCCTGGCGGATTGTTCTGATTTCTCTACAATTTACCACGCGCCTACCGCGTACCAACGAACGATGAAAATATGACATCGTGTGTGTTACCATCACTGATGAGGACTTCATGTCACTCTTGCGGAAGCAGTCCCGACTTGTCGGGATGGATTCCCGCTTGCGCGGGAATGACATATAAAGAGTCTATTTTTCTATTTAATCCTTCATGGCTTGAAATGCTCACCACTAGACACGAAAATGGTGCGCGTGCTCTGTCACCCGCATTACCGGCGGCCGGTACAGAGCACCTGCTCTATGTTTTGACTTAGAGGCTATGTTCAAAACAATTATCGAAAATGTCACGAATATGTAATCTTTTTCTGTATTCTTTTATGATTTTTTGAGGCTTTATGGATAATATTTTGACACAGGTCTCTTGAGATTGGGAGAGAGGATGATTATATGAGGTTCTTAATAAAATAAACAAGGGATATATGTTAAGATTGATAATAAGAGGAAGCAGAGCGGAGGAGGAGCAATGAAACCAATTCTATTTGTACTGACGATCCTGGCTATTACAGTGGGACTGGTGTCCGGTTTTACTATAGATGCTAAAGTGAGTTCTGCGAGTTTTGCTGAAATCAATGCGCTTGCAGCGGGGGTTACTCCCGGCAACGTCACGGCCGAGCTTCCGCCGGGCGGCAATATGACAGTACAAAAGATCGTGCAAACCGCAGCGAACGGTGGTGGAAACACTACTATTACGCCTGTCGTAACCAGTGACCCCGGTCTAACAATCACGCTGAGGCCGGGTAATCGAACGGTGAACAGCGGTGAGGCCGGCAACTTCACTGAGATGATTCAGGTCTCCCTCAGCGCCACACCGGGAAGTAAGCTTAATGGCACAGTTACCTTTGAGGATCAAAATAAGGCTCAAATCGCCAACGAGACCATTAGTATCACGGTACAAAAAACGCTGGTATCCATCGCCGTCACACCGGTTAATCCAACCATATGTGTAGGCAGCGCCCAGCAATTCACCGCTATGGGGAACTACTCCGACGGCAGCACCCAGAACATCTCCACAAGTGTGACCTGGACGTCGGGGAATACCAGCGTCGCTACCATAAGTGCCACCGGAAATGCTACAGGTCTGGCTGTGGGGACAACTCCCATCACAGCTATGTCCGGTAATATTACCAGCCCCGCTCAGACCCTCACCGTGCAGAAGAATCTGGTCTCCATTATGGTGACGCCGGTTAATCCAACTATACACGTAGGCGATACTATACAATTCACAGCCACAGGAACCTATTGCAATGGC
>JAJYLC010000081.1 GCA_021787935.1 Chloroflexota bacterium
GAGCGGTGACCGAGCCGCCTGTGCCAGCGCTGAAGGTCAGGGTATATGTGGTAACAATAGACGTGAAATTCGCTACCAGATTCCTATTCCCCGATGCCGTGAAAGAATAAGATGCACTGGTGCTCACTTGGCTACCACCTTCAGTCCAATTAACGAATTCATAATCAGTATTGGCGGTCGCAACCAGATTAACCGGATATCCACTAATGTAAATTCCCGCGCCGGTTATATTACCGCCTGCGGCGGGATTGGCACTAGCGGCAATCGTTACATCGTTATCCAGGTTGGTAACACTTACATCCGGCGGGTTGAGGGCAGCGTAGACAGTATCGGATGAGGTAGGCGGGGCGGTAATAATAGAATAACCTATGTCGCCATCATCAATGGAGTCATCCACACCAGTAACCGTAACCGTTTGTGGGATATACCAGTTAGATGAGGTGAAGGTAACGTTGGCTGGAGATACCGTGCCTTCAGTAGTGTCGCTGCTGGATAGCCCGATGGTGACGTCAGCCGTAGGCTGAGTATTCAGCTTGATGGTAAAGGTGTCTGTAGCGTGAGCCTCTGTGGTAACCAGGCCGGAGGTACGATTGAGTGTGAATCCGGCGGTGTCATCGTCGTTGTTGGTAACGCTGACGTTGGCTGTCATACCGTTGTAGATACTATCTGAAGATGCGCCCGTAGCCGTAACGGTGTAAGGGACATTGCCGTCATCGATAGAGTCGTCTACGCCTGTGACCGTGACCGTTTGCGGGACGCTCCAGTTGGGAGTGACCGAATAGGTGTACGACACCTGCATCCAGATAGTTGAAACGTCGATAGCCGGGTATAAATCTGTTGAATAAACGCCGAACTGCCTGGGGCAATACCCGCCTCCCATTATTTGATCGCGCGTCCAGGCGGTTCCCAGCATAGGATTGACATTCCAGGTATAACCGCCAATCCCGAAACTGCCTGATGGATTGGTGGAGCCACCGTAGTAGTAGTTAACGCCACCAATTGCTATGCAGGCTTGAATATTGTTTGTGCCAGTAGTGCCGCTGTCTCTGGACCGAAAATTCACCGTCACGCCAGTTATGGTGGCGCCGACCGGGATATCAAAATCGTCGTAGGAGAACATGATCCGACCGCCCGAAGCATTCAGCGGGCTGGTTACCCAGTCATCGTCGGCATGGGACAGGTTAATAGGATCGGTATTTACACATAGGGCCGGGTTGGTTCCCCAACTGGGTGTCCAGTTGCCGCCCGTACTCCCATAAACGCTAGTCGGCACCCGGCTCTGTGAACCCGGTCCGCTATACGGGGCCAAGAAAGTGAGGCTGGAAGGAGAAACAGTGCCTTCAGTCGTATCGGAACTGCTGAGGTTAACTGTTACGTCATCAGTTGGCTGGCTGTTTAACTTAACAGTGAACTGAGCGGTGCCACCGGCTTCCGTGGTAACCAGACCGGAGCTGGGATTAGCTATGATGCCAGCCGTATCGTTATCATTATTGGTTACGCTGACGTCGTCGGGGTTCCATCCGTTAAAATTCGGATCCGCGGAGACGGCTGGCGCCGTAACAATGGAATAGTTAATGTTACCATCAGCAACAAGGTCATCCACAGGAGTGACTGTGACCGTCTGTGCGACATTCCAGTTAGACGGGATGGTATAATTCACTACTGCCCACACTGCAGATACTCGGATTCGGGGAGACAAATCATTGGAGTAAACGCCGAATTGCTGCAATTCAATGCCGCTGACAGAGCCGTTTATGTCTGAAGGGGTCCAGGACCACCCATAACCCCCATACGGGTTGACGTTCCAGGTATAGCTGTATTGAGCGAAACTTTGACTTGAATCCGGAGCATCGTGGCCGTCGCCATGATAGCGTTGACCATTAACTTGTACTGCTGCTGCTATCATGTTACTAGGAAATGCAGCCCACGCATTATCTCGGGCACGAAAATAGACAGTAAGGCTGATATTGAAAGCGTTAGCAGGTATGGTAAAGTTCCCGAAGGTAAATAATGCATACTCGCTACAATTGTTAGTATCGTCCCCTAAAATATAATCACTGTCATTGTAATTGGACTGGTCTTCATCCACATCGGTATAATCTCCACTCCATGAACCATTTATATACCCATTGCCAGTGGGTATTCTTTCCTGGCTGGCGGGTGTGTCAGCGGTGAATGTAACGCTGGCAGGGGAAACGGTGCCTTCCGATGTATCCGAGCTGCTCAGTCCGACGGTAACATTGGCTGAGGGTTTGGCGTCCAGGCTGATCTGGAACGTGGCAGGGCTGCCGCCTTCACTCGTTGTCAAAGAGAGTGGATTTATAGTAAAGGGGGCTTTGTATTGTACAACTACCCAGACTTTTGTACATCGGGTTTGTGTGTTGACCCCGGCTGCATCTGTGCCTGACCTTTTTAGAGATACGCCTACCTGAAGATTATTGACGTCGCTCCAGGTCCAGAACGATGAGGTACCGGGAACATAGAAGTACTGTGTGCTATAGTTTCCCCAACTCCAGTCAACCATTGTAGGAGGTGTTGGAAGAGTTACCGCACTTCCATAGCTTTCATAACCTGCTCCTGTCCTGACATAGGTCATGGCACTGGGTTCGACGCCATGATATGGATATGGGATCCCTATTCTCATCCATACTGTCACCGAAATGATAGTGCCGGTCAACGATGAATCTGCCAGATTGTACCTGTCTGTCTTCCAATCTGTACCACTGGTGGAATTATAGACAACATACGTTGAATCGGATGTGTCACTGACCTGGTTCCAATGCGTGCTTGGGCCCGTATGACCAAGCTGGAGCAAGGTGGCATCATCGGAAACCGGACTCAGCGTTGAGGTGTACGTGGTTACCGCCCGCGCCGGCGTTCCCATAATTAGGGTTAACGCCAACAAAATCAGTAGTAGAATACCCGGATAGAATATCTTCGGGTAATTCTTCTTGAACCATTTTTTGCTGGCTGTTTTTGGTGTCCTCATTTTCTCCTCCTCATAATACCGGTCATTTCGGCGTTATTTTTTGTTCATCTACACACTGAGCATCTATCTCTTCATATTTAACTCCCAAGTTCAAAAACGGGCGAGCTGTTTACTATTCATTTATTACGTCTAACAAATCTTTTGTGGATAGCTCCCGCAGCTGTTTTCCGCTCCATATCCTCACCAGGTTGTTGTCCGGGCTGATACCGATCAGCTTCAGGTCAGGGCGGGTTTCCAGCATAGAAAAGGCCGCCTCGGGACGGGCGGCCTCAAGGTCGAACACCACTACGTCCGGTGCAGTCGCTTCCAGCTCGTTTTGTTGCGATGGCAACATAGGGACCACCTTGTATTGATGTGAGCGCTGCAAGCTAGCCCCGACCGTACCAACGATCACGCTGTTGCCATAAAGGACGATCAGGCGTTTTTCCATTAAAGTCCTTTCTTTATTTTGTGCTGGCTAGAAAGTAGCAGAGGACGGAATGCTTTGCACTGTCTGCGAGGACAAAAAAGGGACAGTCTCTTGAAAAATAAGAGACTGTCCAAGGGGGAAAATATCAGCTTGCCTGGCTCTATTTATCCGGCTTGTTACCCTTCCAATCTATCTGTCCGGCATAAGCCAGCACCTGGGCCCGGTTCTCCAGATGCAGCCGGTCCATGATTTCCGCCATGTGGTATTTAATAGTGCGTGGGCTCAATCCCAACTTTGCTCCCACTTCTTTATAGGAGAGCCCCTCTGAGACGAGCTTCAGTACCTCGATTTGACGCGGGTTCAACCTGTCTTTTGGTATTGCCTTGCCGGTTTTTCCCGAAGATGTGGCATTATCCAGCGGAGGTTGACTGCTGACACGCGCAAACTCGCTCAGCAATTTGGCAGCGAGACCAGGCGAAAATGGTGGAGTACCCTGCATAACCTGGTCGAGCGCTTCCACCAGCTCATCGGTATCCATACTCTTGACCAGGTATCCGCAAGCCCCCGATTTAACTGCTTCGAATAGGTCCTCGTCCTCAGTCGAAGTCGTCAGAATAACTATCCTGGCATCGGCCATCTCCGCTTTGATCAAACGTGTGGCTGTCAGACCGTCGCACCCGGGCATGCGGATGTCCATCAGGATTACGTCGGGTTTTAGCGCCCGCGCTTGTGCAACGGCTTCCCATCCATCCTTCGCCATGCCGGCGACCTCGATATGGTATGCCTCGAGCAGGTTTTGCAGTCCTTCCAGCATCAGGCGGTTATCGTCCACCAGCAATACTTTCATCGCGTCCCTCCTTAAGCCTGGATAGGTGCATAGAGTTCCACGACAGTGCCCGCTCCGGGTCTGGAATCGATTTTCAAAGAACCTCCGATTTGCTCCATGCGCTCGCGCATAAAGACCAGTCCGAAGTGATTGCCGGTTACCGTGCCGGCCTGACCGACATCGAAACCACGCCCGTCATCGGTGACGGTGATGCGCGCCTGACTTTTATCCTGTTCAATGGTCACTTTTACTGCATGGGCGCCACTATGCTTGCGGGCGTTGGTCAAAGCTTCCTGGATAACTCGCAGAATCTGGACTTCTGCATCAGGACTTAAGATATTTACTCCTATCTCATTGGAGATTGACAGCTCGGTGCGAATGCCATAATTCGCCTGGAAGTTATCAAGGTACTGTTTGAGAGTCGGGACAAAAGACCATTCCAACGCTGAGCCAGCCCTGAGATTGAGAATGGACTCGCGAACGTCGGTATGCGCATCTTTTACGACTTCTGTCAGTCGACCCAGTAGAGACCGTGCTTTCTCTGTATTGCCATCCTGCATCCATTTGCTAGCGGTCTGGGCTTGAATACTAACATAGCCGAGGACTTGCCCGATGCCGTCGTGCAGCTCTCGTGCCAGGCGTTCACGCTCCTCGAGGGTTGCCATTACCCGCTGCTGTTCAACGACCTTCGCCTGAGCAAGTTTTTGCTCGGTGATGTCGTGCAGCAGAAGAAGTTGCCCGACTACCTCGCCGCGCCCGACAGTCAATGGCCTGAGATTCAAGTTGTAATGCCGGGCCGCGTTTCCTGTCCCCAGGCTGATTTCCGATTGAACGACCGCCGTCCTGTCCGATTGTGACGGATTGTAGAAATCAGCGGGCAGTATTTCTGTGAGGAACCGTCCTCGCAGGTGGGGTGCAATCTCTCTTAACATTACTTTCGCCGCTCGGTTTCGATCTACGATCCTTCCGTTCAGATCAAGCACAAGCATGCCCTCGTGCATCTGCTCGATAACAGCGGAACGGGCCAGCGGGACCGGATCGAAGGCCCGGAAACGGAAAAGTGCCAGTGCATACATGGTAATAGGCAGCATGAAGATGAGTAAAATTGATCCTGCCGGGTTGATAAAACCCGTTTTGATTGCATTCAGCATGTAAATAGCGTGACCTTCAATCTGGCTGAACAATATTAGTGCCGGTGGCCAGCGGTGCTGCGGTGAGCGAACGGCTAGCCGCAATAAAACAGCGATACTAACAAGACCCAGAATATAGGTGTAGCCGACAACGACCCAGTTGGCAATACCGCGGATTGGGACAACTAATTCATCTGTCAGAAAACTCCTCCACGCTAGGTGATGATAATTATTGGTAACGGCTAATACCAGGAATATCAGAGATGGTATGGCCAACAAGATCAGGTTGCGGCGGGTCAGCCAGCGGCCGAAACCGGCATAATCCAGAATAAAGCAAGTAATGCAGGTCATGGTGGGCAATTGCCAGACTCCCTGGAACTTGAACCAGAAGACCCCGCTGGTAACGTCAACAGCAGTAGCCTGTGCCATAGAGCCGACTACCCAAATAATCACCAGCAGACAACTGATGGCGAAAAAGCGGGCACCGGTCATATTGCGGTGCCGCCAGGCATAAACACCAAGGAAGATAGCGACGGCGATAGTAACTAATGCAGGCCAGACGTACGGATCATAAGCATAGGACCAGTTCATCGGGGTATTTCCTTCCCTTTTGAACGGTAACTGGCGTTATTCTTGTACCGGCTGGATTGGGTCAAAATCTTCAAAAATGCCCTTATTTCGCTATTGACTCTTTAACAACATAATTTTACAACCCAGATAAGGAGAGCGTCAATTTGTACGAAAAGCAGGGCTATTATACATATAATAAACGAGCCCCTGGGGAATTAACCCAAGGGGCTCGTTATATTTCTGGTGGAGACGGGGGAGAGTCGAACTCCCCGTCCAGAAGAGCGCTATTCAGAGTCTCTACAAGCTTATCCGGCTGTTTGTTCTCGCTCCACTGTCATCCGCCGGCCGATTTCAATAGAGCCAGTCGATGTTTCTTAGGCGGCCCTTACCGACATCGGGGCCGCAGCACCTCGACATTTCGGCGCCCAATCCCAACCCATCGAGGAGAGGTCGGGGTGGGCGTAGCTGCCTTGTTAGGCAGCTAGGGCGTATTCTCTTTCGCCAGTTACTTTTTTTGCCATCTGTTTTACGAGTGAGATGACAGCTCGGCCTGCAACTCCGAACCACTACTCCCCTGTCGAACCACACGTCCCCAAATAAATAAGCACTGAATTCGAATTTCGAAATGCTAAATCAAACGAGTTTCCTAATCCCCCTGTATCCCCCTTTACTAAAGGGGGATTGCGCGAGGGCACCTCGCCCCTACATTACGGGGATATCCCGGTTAAGTATTATGTAAAGTATGCCCTACCGTCTCTTGTCTTTGCCGGGGCCTTGCTTCAACGCCCGTTCCATCTGGCGCTGGTCGTCACGCCGGGCTATTGCTTCACGTTTGTCGTAAAGTTTCTTGCCTCTGGCGAGACCCAGTTCCACCTTCGCTATTCCTTTTTTAAGGTACAATTTCAAGGGCACTATTGTATACCCTTTTCTCTCGACCTCGCTGCTGAGGTCGTCTATCTCTCTTTGATGCAGCAGTAATTTACGGGGCCTGGTAGGCTCGTGATTGTACCGGTTGCCGCCGGGATACTGCGCAATATGGGCATTGACCATCCACAGTTCACCGTCTTTCGGGCTGGCGTAGGAATCCTTAAGGTTGACCCGCCCTCCCCTGATGGACTTAATCTCAGTGCCCGTGAGAACGAGGCCAGCCTCAACGGTATCCTCGATATGGTAATCGTGATACGCCTTGCGGTTGACAGTGATTAGCTTCCGATTCTCTGTCATATAGTCTTATACCACAATTAGTAAGTTATGTCAAGAAGAAAGGGCGCTCGGAGCGCCAACATCCGCACCCTTTGTCCCCCAATCTTGGGAGACGGGGAAAAATTTGGGGGACACCCCCAATGCCCTGGCAAAGGGGCTACGCCCCTCTGCACTCTCTTACTCGAGCTAGTTGGAGCACCTCCCTACTTCCCTCTAGATATTGTAATCCCCAGACCCCTTTTAGGAAAGTAGGAAATATGGAGGGTGTTTAGAAATACAATTACCATTCCGTGCTTGACACGGAATCCAGAAAACCCAGCTTCAAAATTACGGTGAAGGTATCTGGATACCGACTTTCGTCGGTATGGTAGACTTATTGCTAAACAACCCCAAATATGAAAGGGGCGACCCATCGGGTCGCCCCTACGTTTTGCAGTTTGAGAGGGGTGCTGATCCACCTTAGTCCCCCTTTAGAAAAGGGGGGAGGCAAGTTTAGTCTCGGGCTCCAACGATGACCATGCCGGAGATGCCGCCTCCAGGCAGGCCGCCGTAGTTTTGGGAGATGCCGATGCGCGCGTTCTTTATCTGGCGCGCGCCTGCCTGTCCTCTGAGCTGGAGCCAGGACTCGAAGACCATTCTCAGGCCGGTGGCGCCTACGGGATGGCCGAAGCATTTCAGGCCGCCGTCGGAGTTCACGGCTATCTCGCCTTCGATGTTGAAGGTGCCGGCTTCTATATCTTGCTTGTATCTACCTCTCTGGGTGAAGCCCAGGTCCTCGCAGATTACGGCCTCGGTAATGGTGAAGCAGTCATGTACCTCGGCGACGTCGATTTCTTTGCGCGGGTTTTTTATGCCAGCTTCTTCGTAGGCCATTTTGCCGGAGCGCACAATCGCTTCGATGTGGACATAGTCATAATCGCTGGGGATGACGCCAAATGTCCCGCCGTCGGCGCAGACACCGAAGCCTTTGACCAGGAGATAATCATCCCTGATCCGCTTGGCGATTTCAGGAGTGGTGATGATGGCCGCCGCCGAGCCGTCACTGACGCCGCAGCAGTCGAAAAGCCCTAAAGGCCAAGCAATCATGGGTGCATTGACCGCCTGGTCTATGGTTATCTCGCGCTGGAAGTGAGCCCTGGGGTTGAGGCTGCCGTTGTGGTGGTTCTTCACCGCAATCATGGCTAGCATGCGCTTGCCTTCTTGCGGGGTCAAGCCATAGGTATGGAAGTACCTGGTGGCAGCCAGAGCGAACCTGGCGGGCGCAATGACGGGCGCCCAGACCCAGCTTCCGAACTGCCCCTCGCCGCCCATCTGGGTGACGCCGGCGGCGCCGGTGTCCTTGAGCTTCTCCACGCCGCAGGCCAGCGCAATATCATATATGCCAGCAGCCACGGCATAGGAGGCGTTTCTGAAGGCCTCGATACCGGTGGCGCAGTAGTTTTCTACTCTGGTGACGGGGATATAGTCTGTCTTCAAGGCACGGGCGAGCTTGCAGCCGCTGTAGCCGGTCTCAGCGCCCTGGATACCCAGCCAGGCTGCCTTAATCTCTTTGAGGTCCATCTTGGCATCTTCTAAAGCTGCATAGCAGGACTCCACCATGAGGTCCTGGTCACTCCAATGGAAGAGCTCTCCGAACCGAGTGCAGCCCATGCCTACTACAGCTACTCTATCTCTAATGCCAGGCATTCTATTTCTCCTCCTTAATCATAATGATATATCTGAGAGCGTTTAGAAACGCTTTTGAACCCCCTAAATCCCCCAGTCTTGGGGGACTTTAAAGCTGGGGGATACCCCCAGACCCCCAGCAAAGGGGCTACGCCCCTCTGCACTTCCCAGTTGCTGAACAACGCTATATCAATTAGCCTCTCAAAGGGATAGATTTCCAGAAGTAGTTATGGAATCCGTCCTGGGTTGCCAGTTTTCTGAAGCTCATCTCTAGGGGCATCCCTATCTTTATCTCGTCGAGCACCCTGTCTGTCATTATAGTGGCCATGCGTCCGCCGCCTTCGAAGTCTACGATGGCGGTAACACGGGGCGCCTCGCGTCTCTGGCAGAGGTAGTCTGCTGCGAAGGTGAACAGGGTGCCTTTTCTGTCGGACAGGCGCCAGTCTTCGTACTGGTCTTTTGCCTTACAGGTCGGGCAGACCCTCTGCGGCGGGAAGTGGATATTGTTGCACGACTTGCACTTGCGGCCATGCAGCGGGTAAATCTGGCTGCGGTCCCGGTACAGTGCAGAGGCAGAGATGAAACCTCCCGGGGGCGTTGGGGTAGCCTCAAATGTGAGCAGACCGCGCCACTGGAGGTATATCCTGTAGTCATCGATTATCTTCTTTGAGGCCAGGTGAGTCTTCAAGCCACGACGGCCTTCTACCTTTTTGGCAATCTTGTCGGTGACGGTTATCGCTAAGGAATCGCTGCCGTTGCCGTAATTATTGAGGAGTATTTTGTCTCCTGCTTTAGCCTCTTCAAGGGCTGCGACAAGCAGCATCAAGCCGTAGGCGGCTCCGGTATTGCCCATGATGTCGTAGAGCGGGTTCTGCATCTGTGCCTTGGGGTCTATGCCGAGCTTCTTCGGTATATCGGAAAGCACTCTGGGGCTGGGGGCAGTAATGATAACCCTGGCGAAATCCTTCGGCGCGAGGTTGGTTTTCTTCAACAGCGCAGTCACGTTTTGCGTCACTATATCGTAATAGACGGCGTTGAAGACGAACCTGTCCTCCCAGGAGCGGACGAAGGTATCGTCGTCCAGCCTCCAGTAATCGTGAGCCTCGTTAGATATGGAGTGCCAGGCATCTATACTGGCAACCACATCTTTATCGCTGATGAGCAGCGCTGCCGCGCCGTCACCGAAATTCTGCTCAAACTCGGTGCCCGGAGCACCAATCCGGCAGTCGGCTGCCGCCACGAGCACCTCTTTTGCAGAGCCAGCCTTTATGGCGTCGAGCGCAGCCTTTATGGCTGATGTGGCAGACCTCAGGGAACTGGTGAAGTCACAGGTGGTTATGTCGCGACGCAGGTCGCAGGCGGCAGCGATGGTGGTAGACATCTGTTTTTCTTTGTAGGGCGAGGTTGTGGTGGCGAAGAACACCGCGTCTACTGCCTCCCTCTTCTGCCCTTTGAGACAATCTATTGCAGCGGCCACCGCCATTGTAGTACTATCCTCATCGTAGTTGCGGATGGCCTTCTCCCCGCGCACCCCCTTCATGATTGCCTCTCTGCTTAATCGCCAGAGAGGCACATAAGCACCATAGGAAGTGATGCCGGCCATTCAATATCCTCCTTGTTTTTCAGCTTCGGGCAACCTCATTTAGGATACCAGTCCACGATGGGAATGTCAATGAAAGGGTTCAGTCCCTGGGTTGATTGCTAGCTTCGGCAAAAGCTGTTAATATCAGGGTGAGGCGAGCAGGATTTTAGCAGGGCAAAGACCCTCAACTCGACCGTGCAATTGAGTACATAAAGAGCAGGCTATGAGCAGAAAAGGCAAGCTGGTGGTCGTAGCCATGAGCGGCGGGGTCGATTCTTCGGCGGCAGCCGCCCTTCTAAGGAGGGAAGGCTACGAAGTCATAGGAGTAACAATGAGGCTGTGGACGGAAGGGAATGGCAGCACTCCCGTTCCACAACGCCGCTGTTGCTCTCTGCAGGAAGCGGAGGATGCACGGCGGGTCTGCCAGGTCCTCGACATACCGTTCTACGTGCTCAATTTCGAGGCCCAGTTCCAAACTTATGTGGTGGATTATTTCTGCCGGGAATATCTCCGGGGCAGGACGCCTAATCCCTGCCTTGCCTGCAATAAGTGGATAAAGTTCGATTTTCTACTGAATAGAGCCTTGACGCTCGGCGCTGATTACCTGGCTACAGGCCACTACGCTCGCATCGAGCAGCGCGATGGAGGCTTTGTATTGCTTAAAGGAATCGACCATGTTAAGGATCAGTCATATGTACTGTACTCCTTGGGGCAGAAAGAGCTGGAGCATTTGCTGTTTCCCATGGGCTCATATAGCAAGGGGGAGGCGCGGTGTATAGCGCGGGAATCAGGGCTGCCCGTTTGGGACAAAGCGGAAAGCCAAGAGATTTGCTTTATTACCAATGGTGACTATCATGACTTTTTGTCTGAGCGAAGCTTGACCCAGCCCGGCGACATTGTCGATACCGATGGCAAGCTGCTGGGCAGACATTCAGGGATTGGCTTTTACACTGTGGGCCAACGCCGCGGGTTGGGGCTGGCGTCACAACGGGCGCTGTACGTTTTGTCAGTTGATCCCGATAACAACCGCGTTGTAGTAGGAACTAATGAGCAGCTTCTTAATAGCCAACTAACTGCTGACGAGGTAAGCTATGTCTCCGGCGAGCCTCCGCAGGCATCTATCAACGTAACTGCCAAGATCAGGTATAAGTCGCCAGAGGCAAAGGCGATGCTATATCCTGAAGGGCGGCAGGCACGGCTTGTATTCGATGAATCACAGCGGGCCATCACGCCTGGGCAAGCCGTGGTATTCTACAGTGGCGATATGGTTCTGGGCGGTGGCATAATTGAGTGAATCTTAGGCTCTTTTGTCAGGATGTCTTCCTATCCCGACTCTAAGGCTTTGGGATACGATCCAAGTATCTTAATGAAGCTAGTTTTTTTCTTCAGATATGTCAAAGCCTGGCTGCAGATATCGTCCTCCAGGTGCCCCTCGAAATCTACGTAGAAAATGTACTCCCAGGGCTTATCCTTGATCGGCCTGGATTCCAGCTTGGTCAGGTTTATGCCCCTTCTGGAGAAAGCGCCCAGACAATGGTACAGAGCGCCAGGTATGTTCTTTGTAATGAAAATAAGCGAGGTCTTATTCTTTTCAGCATAAGCTGCTTTTTTCTTAGAGATGACAAAGAATTTTGTGTAGTTGCTGGGAATCGTCTGGATATTCTCGGCAAGCACCTGCATCTCGTATATTTGAGCGACTCTCTTGCTGGCCACGGCGGCACAGCTTACCAGCCTTTTCTCTCTTATCAGCTTGGCGCTGCCGGCAGTATCATAGGTGGGCACTATTTCCGCGCCTATCTTGCTCAAGAACTGCTCGCATTGGGCCAGGGCCTGGGGGTGGGAATAGACTGTCTTTATGCTGGCCAAGCTCTCACCCGGAAGAGCCATGAGGCAATGGTTTACCCTGAGGTCTATCTCGCCATATATATTAAGGTCGTATCTTAATAAAAGGTCATAGGTCTCGTTGATACTGCCTGCCTGCGAGTTCTCTATGGGTACCACACCGAAATCGGCTGCATCTTTAGTTACTGATTCGAAGACCTGGGCAAACGAGCGGCAGGGTATCAGCTCGGCATTGCCGAAGAATCTTATTACTGCGTCTTCGCTGA
>JAJYLC010000082.1:0-7787 GCA_021787935.1 Chloroflexota bacterium
AAGGTTACCCTGCTGAGGGACTGATGCCGTTGCAAGCCTTAAAGTTATACCTTGAGTCCAAGAAGACTCCGAAGGATAGGACTCAGGCTCTTATTAAATATGGTGAAAAGTTGATCCAACAAGTTCTTACGCCAGAGTAGACCTCTTGCGCAGTATGCGGTAAAATATAGAGAACACTTAAGAGAGTGGCTTAATGAGAGGCGCAAGATTCTCGGTAGCCTGTAATTTCTTAGGCAAACTCTTCCCTCGAAGTCTGCCTCCGCGATTACTGCTTATCTTTTTTGCCGTCATCATCCAGATAGGCGGAGTAGTCCTCAGCTGGTATGCTTTGAAAGCGGGGAATGCCATTACCATCTCTTTAGCTGTGCTCCTCTGGCTTTTCTGGTTCGGCGTGGTTTTTTTGATAGCTAAGCCTTCGGTCGACCACACCTTAAGTCCGTATCGCAAGATAGTGCATGCGGCTGCTGCCGCGATCGTAGTGATAATGATATTCCTGGGTATCGGTGAGGTAATAGGCGTACATCTGGTTAATACAGGTGTTGTAAAAGACAATGCCATGGCCACGACGCTTGTCGATGGCTTCGGTTATAACGATGCTACTGCGTTAAACCAACAAGCGAGCCAGACGCTTCTCGAAGGCGAAAACCCTTATAAAAAATCTAACATTATCAGCGCTGCCGAGGAATTTAAAGTGTCCCCTGAATATCTTACCCCTTTGAAAGAGGGAGCTTTTGCCACAGTCTTCCCCTATCCTACAGATGAGCAAGTGGATGCAGTTCTGAGCAAGGCAGAGACTTCAACAAATAAACCGCCCGTGGAGTTCGAGTCGAAGGTAAGCTATCCTGCCGGCTCCTTTCTCTTTCAAGCGCCCTTCGTCGCCCTCGGGCTCAAAGATACCAGATGGTTCTACCTGCTATGTGCTATTGCAATGGTAGCGGTGATTTTTTGGAAGGCTCCGAAAAACCTGCGGCCGCTCGTAATAATTGCCTTTCTCACTAATCTTGTACTCTGGAATCTCATCGGCACCGGTCAGACTGATACGCTATACATACTGTTTGTACTGCTAGGCTGGATATTCAGGCGGCAGCTATTGCTATCTGCATTGTTTATGGGGCTTGCCGCAACGACTAAACAGACAGCCTGGCTGTTCGTTCTATTCTATCTTATTCTTATACTCCGCGAGTCGGGCTGGAAACGCGCCGGGCAATCGCTGGGCGTGATCGCTTTTACTTTCATCGCCACCAATTTGCCTTTCATTTTCAGTGCTCCTCAAGCCTGGATGCAGGGCGTGCTCGCACCGATTATCGATCCCATGTTTCCCAAGGGGGCTGGTCTCGTGGCTTTCTCCATCGCCGGTATTCTGCCTCCGAACTCTTTGCTCTTTACTCTTATAGAGGTAGTAGTTCTGATATTAGCCATGGTCTGGTACTACTTTAATTGCCGTAAATATCCTCAAGCAGGATTGCTGCTGGCAGTCCTACCTCTGTTCTTCGCCTGGCGCAGCTTCTCGTTATATTTCTATTTCGCCTCTCTCTTGGTATTTGGAGCAGTTATTATAGAAGAATACCGAAAATCTGCCGCCAGCAAACAGCCACAGCTTATTTCCACTGCCCGTGCCTAGGCCAAGAAATGGATAACTCAAGGTAGAGCTATGGTTCCGATTAAGCTTGCTCTCAAAAACTTCATGTGCTACCGCGATAATGTACCCACTCTCTATTTCGAGGGCTTCCATGTGGCCTGCCTCTGCGGCGATAATGGCAATGGCAAATCGGCGCTGCTCGATGCTATCACCTGGGCACTGTGGGGAGAGGCGAGAGCCAAAAGCGACGATGACCTGATCCATCTGGGACAAAATGAAATGGAAGTTGAACTCGAGTTCTCGGTAAGCCAAAATCGCTATCGTGTCCTGCGCAAGCGGACCAGGAGCAGCTTGAAGCGCCCGGGCCAGAGCCTTCTGGAGTTGCAGATAGCGACATCGGATGGATTCGCTACACTCACCGGGAACACCATCAGGGAGACGGAGAGAAAGATAGTCGAGATACTGCGTATGGATTACCAGACCTTTATCAACAGCGCTTTGTTGCTTCAAGGCCGTGCTAACGAGTTCAGCATGAAGAAGCCGGGAGAGCGAAAAGAGGTTCTCGCTAACATATTGGGGCTTTCACTCTATGATAAGCTCGAAAAGCTTGCCAGGGACTATACCAAAGAGAGGGACCTAATTCAGCAGAGGGTTGGTAGTGAAATCACTCGAATCGAACAAGAGCTGAGCCTGAAGGCGGGCTATGAAGTTGAGCTTCAAAACACACAGGGAGCTATATCTATGGTTATCACCGATGTAGAGAGACAGGAGGCGGCCCTCACCTCTTTGCGCCGATCCAGAGACGCACTGAAGTTCAAGGACGAGCAATACAGAGAGATAGGTAAACGAATAGAGCAGGCAGAAAGACAGCTACAAAATCTGAATACTGTGGCCGAGGGACACCGCTCTAAGATTGAGAGTTACGAGAAGATTTTAGCGACTTATGAGCATAATTACGGCGGAATCAAAACGCGTCTGGATGAACTGACCAAGCAGGAAGATGATTTAAGGGGAAAACGAGAACACGAGAAGGTACTTTCCAGTCAAATTCACCTGCTGAATTCAACAAATGTCCAATTGAAAAAGGAAGGAGAAGAGCTAAGAGAGAAGCTTCAACTTCTGGGAAGCGGTGAGGGAGAAGCGGAATGTCCTCTGTGCGGCACAAGACTGGGTGTCGAAGAGCGTAAAAGGATTGTGACAAACTACGAAAACCAAATACAGGATAAGAGAGACACATATCGAGCTAATCATGCTGAGATGCAGAAAAAGGAAGAGGAACTGAGAATCTTGGCACAGGAAATCAAGAAGCTTGATACGATAATTACTGCGGAGCGGACAAAGTTGGAACGGCAAGCAGGGGCTCTTGACAAGGAGCAAGCGGAGGCTGAGAGATCATTGCCTCAGGAGAGGGAAGCCCTGGCTAAAGCCCAAAAATCTATAGTGGACCTGACTGAGGCGATCCAGAATGATACAAAGGTAATGAAGACACTGCTCGGTGAGATCGAGTCCCTGCCTAAAATTGAGAGAGAGCTGGGAGATGCTGAGCAAGCGCACCGTGAACTTCGGGAAGGGGAAGGTAAACTTCGAGTGAATTTAGGCAAACTGCAAGAAAGCCTGCGCCGCTGCGCTCAACTCGAATCAGAAAAAGGGGAGAAAAGCAAGGAAATGCGTCAAGTGGTGGAGGAAAAGAGCATCTACGAGGAGCTGGCCACAGCCTTCGGCAAGAGGGGAGCGCAAGCCCTGATAATAGAAAGAGCGCTTCCTGAGATAGAGGAAGAGGCTAACCGTCTGCTGGGACGGATGACGGACAACCGCATGCACCTAAAAATAGAGAGCCAGCGTGATACCAGAAAAGGGGAAACGATTGAAACACTTGACATAAAGATAGCAGATGAGCTTGGTACTCGCAATTACGAGATGTTCAGCGGGGGCGAGGCTTTCAGAGTGAATTTCGCTCTGCGAATTGCCCTTTCCAGGCTTCTGGCGAGAAGGGCCGGAGCGCCACTGCCCACACTAATTATTGACGAGGGCTTTGGCACTCAGGATAGCGCAGGAAGGGAAAAGCTGGTTGAGGCTATAAACTCGATTCAGGACGACTTCGAGAAAATACTGGTCATTACACATATCGAAGAGCTGAAAGATGCTTTTCCTGTACGTATCGATGTTATCAAGACTGAAGAAGGCTCGACGTTCTCGATGAGCTAATGCAGGGCAGGTTCCGCAATAAAAATACGCTGTTAATAATCGTCTTTCACTCTTGACAATCAGAGAGCCCTAATTTACTATTCGGTTGGGCGTAAAGCCAGTGCACCAGGCGGGGATATTTTGTCAAGGGATATCGAGAAACAAAGTGCGATTCTGAGAAGTACTGCCCTCATTTTTTTAGTTGTTCAAACTCTTTCCTCTAAACGTCATTCTTACATAGATTTTCGTCGCCACAAAGAGGTGCATTTTGCCTAGATTTTCCGTAGTGCCCAGAGAGCCCAGGTTTTTCGACCTTTTTGAAAGAAGTGTAGCTAATGTCGTAGCGGCCGCCAGGGAGCTACACGCTTTCCTCAATGATTATACCAATGTCCCTCAGAAAGTAGCCCGCATCACAGAGCTTGAGCATCAGGGAGACTACATCACTCACCAAATTATCGAGCAATTGCACCGCAGCTTCCTGACTCCTCTGGACCGCGAGGATATCACAGCGCTGACAGGAAGGCTAGACGACGTGATGGATTTCATCGAGGACGCCGCTAATGCTATGCTTCTCTACAAAATTGAGCAGCCTACCAAGAGGGCCCGAGAGCAAGCAGCTATTCTCGTGGCGATTGCTGAAGAGCTTGCAAAGGCGGTACCACTCCTTCGAAATCGTTCTCATATGGAGCAGATATTGCAGTACTGCGTCGAGATCAATCGCCTGGAGAACGAAGCCGATTCAATAATGCGCTTTGCCCTTGCGGAGCTTTTCGATGGGACGCCACCCTACGATGTTATTAAGTGGCGCGAGATCTACCAGCACCTGGAGAACGCGGCGGATAGGGGTGAAGATGTAGCTAACGTACTCGAAGCCGTGGTGCTCAAGAATGCATGATGCTCTAATACCTATCTTGTTCCTGGTACTGGCTGCTGAGTTTGTTAATGGCGTTACAGATGCCCCCAACGCTATAGCTACTGTAGTATCGACTCGCGTTTTGCCTCCCCTGGGAGCAGTCGGTATGGCTGCTGTATTCAACCTGGTGGGAGCCCTCGTTACCGGCACCGCCGTAGCTGCTACCATAGGCAAAGGCTTCGTCAAGCCGGAGGTTATCTCCCTCTCAGTAGTTGCAGCCTCTATGATTACCATAGTGCTGTGGAGCGTGGTGACCTGGCGGCTTGCCTTACCTACCAGCAAGAGCCATGAACTTGTCGCCAGCCTCACAGGCGCCGGGCTGTCCTCTGGAGGAGTATCTGTGCTCCTTTGGGCAGGGTGGGAGAAAGTGATAATAGGGTTGCTTCTCTCCACCTTCGGCGGGTTTTTCGTGGGTACACTGGTCATGATATGTCTTTACTGGATTCTGCGGCGCCGTAGCCCGGCATCTGTGCGAGGCATCTTCGGCAGGCTGCAGATTGCCTCCTCTGCATTTATGGCATTCAGCCACGGCAGCAACGATGGCCAGAAGTTTATGGGCGTTTTTGCGTTAGCACTCCTGCTCGGAGGAGCCGCGACCCAGTTCCACGTATCATGGTGGGTTATCGTCGTCTGCGGCACAGTAATGGGGCTGGGCACAATTTTCGGTGGATGGCGCATAATGCGAACCGTGGGCTTTAAGCTCACCAAGCTGGAGCCTGTGAACGGCTTCGCTGCCGAGACCGCCGGAGGTGCTGCTATTATGCTGGCTTCCTCTTTTGGTGTGCCCCTGAGCACAACTCATACTATAAACACCGCTATCATGGGTGTTGGTGCTACACGCAGATTGTCAGCAGTACACTGGGAAGTAGCCAGGCGGATCGTAGCGGCCTGGGTTCTGACATTCCCTGCTTGCTTCGCTCTGGGTTGGGTTTTGGATAAGGGCTTAGGCCGCATCATGTAAGCCCAGGTTGCGAAGCACTTCCAGAACCACCTTCGCTTAAAATTATTGACCGAAGTTGCTTGATACAGTAGAATTATTGACTGAAGAAGGTGCAATACAATGGCAGGAAGCAAGAGCCGTGAAGAGCTAATAAATGAAATAGTTGCTATCGAACTGCGCATGTTCCTGACCGTTCAGACTGCGGGCCCTACAGCATGCCAGGAGCAGCCTGAAACCTTCAAGTTGATGCGGAGAGCTGGCTTTCAGGTCTTATCCAGTGAAACTCTGGGATCATATCTTCATGACCTCCAGGAAGCCCTTGAAGAGGACAGGAATCTGGTAAGTTTAAAGTACGCTCGTATCGATGAGCTTATTCCCTGTCTTAACGATAGCCACCTTATTGGCGATATTGTCGAAATCGAGGGGCGCTGGCTGAAGGAGTTGGAGAAAAAGTACCCCCTCACTTTTCGGAGTCGGGCTGACTTTGCTGCGGGGATTTATCTCAAAAGCGAGCTCGAGACTTACTCTGACCGGACTCTAGAGTTGTATCTCAAAGACCTCAAAAAAGCTCTGGGTGAGGGAAGAAATTTAACGGCAGAACGGTACACCTACCTCTTTAGGCAACTGGGTTACAACTCTATAGACGATATGGAACAGGAAAGAAAAAAGGCGACGTAACGCGTCCATCTGGGGCTGTAGCTCAGCTGGGAGAGCGCCTCCTTTGCAAGGAGGAAGTCAGGGGTTCGAGTCCCCTCAGCTCCACCAAGGTGACTTTTGCAGAACCAATCTGCTCTCTTTCTTCTTTTAATTTGACAACGTTCAAGCGACAGAGTATTCTCCTCGACTTCAGATCCTTGGAAGGCAAGAGCTTAATTCCCAGCCTGGCTACAAGGTCCGCCTCCCATAATCTTCCATTGAGGATTGGCATGTGCTGGTGGTTCTCGCATCCGCTGGGTCCAGTCACGTAAATCCGAATTCAGTCGTAGCACCGGAACAGCTGATAGCTCCACCTTCAGGGCAACGTTGCACGACCACCTTCCACATGATATGCTTATGGCGCTGAAGCATGGGGAGAGATCATGGGACTGATAGACGGAACCAGAGTCATAGACTTGTCACGGTATGGCCCAGGAAGGTACTGCTCTATGATTTTGGCCGATTTCGGCGCCGAGGTTATTACTGTGGAGACACCTCGTTACGCCTCACAGTTGCACGACTTGATGACCCATGATTCCGGCCCCCGCTACCTCGGGCAGAATCGCAACAAAAAGAGCATCGCTCTCAACCTGAAGAAGGAAGAAGGTAAAAATATATTCTACCGTTTGGCTCAGAAAGCAGACGTTATCCTCGAAACCTATCGTCCAGGAGTAGTCAAGCGCCTGGGCGTGGACTACGAGACAGTGAGTAAACTTAACTCGAGGTTAGTCTATTGCTCGATCACAACCTACGGACAAGACGGCCCCTATGCACAGCGAGCAGGGCATGACCTCAATGCGGTATCTCTAGGCGGGGTGACCGGGCTTGTCGGCCCTAAGGGCAAACCGCCTATGGAGCTTCCATTCCAGATAGGCGATCTCGCAGGGGGTACCTCTCAGGCCACTATCGCCATCCTCGCCGCCCTCCTCGCCCGCGAGAGAACGGGCAAGGGACAATACATCGATGTCTCCATGACTGATGGCGTGGTGTTCTACCTCTGGACACACGCTATGATGTTCTTCCAAAATGGGAAAAACCCAGAACGCTCGGATCTGCCTACAGGCTCTGATATGGCTTGGATGAATATCTACCAGGCCAGAGATGGCAAATATTTCACTGTGGGTTGTTTCGAACCATGGCTCTGGGCTAATCTCTGCCGCTTAGTGGGAAGAGAAGACTTCATCGACCTTCACTGGGCGCCCAAGCATAAGCAGAAAAAGATGTACCGGGAACTTTCCAAGATATTTCTTACCAAAAACCGCGACGAATGGGTGGAGCTGCTGGACAAGGCCAATGTCTGCGTCAGCCCGGTTTATACCTTTGAAGAGACTTTCGCAGACCCTCAGATAAGGCATCGCAAGCTGGTGGTGGAGTTGGAGCATCCCAAGGCTGGCACGGTGAAACTACTGAATACTCCTTATAAATTCTCTGATACCCCAGCAAAAGTGAGGACACGCCCACCGCTATATGCAGAG
>JAJYLC010000082.1:7797-12314 GCA_021787935.1 Chloroflexota bacterium
CACACTAGGGAGATCCTGACCAACCTACTCGGCTACAGCGAGGAAGACTTTGAACGCCTGCGCCGAGAAGAGGTAATCGAGTAAAGTTGATCTCTTACGCTAGGGTGCCTCCATCGACAAGTATAGTATGCCCAGTAACATAGCTTGAAGCATTGGAAGCAAGAAACAGGGCAACCCCTACCACCTCATCTGGTTCGGCGATGCGTCCGAGGGGAATCGTCGGAGTGATCAGGTCCAATACCTGGGGATCGCTCCAGAGGGGTTTGCTGCCCTCGGTACGCACCAAGCTAGGAGCGATGGCGTTTACTCTGATATTATATTGTGCCAGCTCTATTGCCATCACCTTAGTCAGCATTATGATAGCAGCCTTGGCTATCCCATAAAGGCCATACCCAGGAGGAGCTTTTATGCCACCGACAGAAGTGAAGTTTATGATATTCCCTTTCTCCTGCTCCGCCATTATCCGCGCACACGCCTGACCACAGCGGAAGTAGCCTCTGAGGTAGTTATTTATCATCTTATCCCAATCTTTATCCTGAAGCTCCAGGAAGGGACCAGGTTCATACTCAATGGCGCCATTCACTAAGATATCTATGGTGCCGAACTCTTTGATGGTCTTTATCACCAGATTTTCGATATCCCCTTTTTTTGAAATATCTGCGGGCACGGCCAGAGAGCGTCCACCCCGGGCTCGGATCTGTTCAGCTACTAGCTCTAAATCATTAGGATTCCTCGCACAGATTGCCACAGCAGCACCAGCCTCGGCAAACCCAAAAGCAATAGCTCTGCCGATCCCCCGGCTCCCGCCCGTGATTACAGCCACCTTTCCCTCTAACGAAAAGTTTGGAAGAGTCATGCCACCTCCTTTGCTAATTCAGCTGCGATGTAAGTAAGTGAGGATATTTTGCCCTAAATTCTTTTATTTAACAAATGGCCTTCTGCGCTGAACTATTATCGGGAGAAAGAGTCCCTGAATCAGGCATTTAACAAAGGGCAAGGAAGTGGCCTACCGTGAATTGCATCATGGCGTTCTTGGTGTTTACCATCATCTGGAAATGCTGCGGATCATGATCAACCAGGGATTCGCTCGTGGCGGGCGACCGAGAACGCCCAAAGAATCGGGATATCGATCGCTGTGAGTAGGAGCACAATGGTCATGATGATGAGAGGTTTGCCTCGCGCACCATCGTAAACGATCACATACTCTAACATACCCGTGTACACCATGGTTAACAGGAACACCCACCGTGCCACTATGAAGAACTGGCGCCAAGCGAAGGGGCGCCGTCGTAGGAGGCTTACCATCGCAGCGAGCAGCAGTGCCGCCGACCCGCCTGAGAAGCCGGATGCCCAAGCCAGAGACGCAGGATGGGGCACATAGAATATTAGAATGCCCACTGAAACGAGGGCACAGGCAATTGATCCAATCGCAAAAGCCACAACCGGCGACCGCGTCGTATCCCCGACATAGGGCTCAGGTGCATTTACCACGTGGCTATCCTCGTCATGATAATAATTACGGCGACTTGTAACAGCCCAATAACGGCAGCCCCATAGATGAAGCGCCTCATCGTCCTACCAATAAGGACACCATTAGGCTCTGGCTTGCGCAGTTCTAACAACACAAGGATGTTGGCTGGTTCGAGAACGCCGTAGGCGATAATGGCCATGAAGCCGACGACGATAAACGCTGCCACTAGCCACCAGTGTTGTGGGTATGGGAGATTGAACAAGCCTAACTGCTGAGTGAGCTGCCAAGCTGCCGTTAAGGTACAGATCACCACGGTGGGCATGATGATGAGCATTTTGGGCATAAGGCGCCGGGTAACCGCTATGCGCGCGGGAACGTCCAAGCGCGCCAAAATAGGGCCAATGACGAAGCCCATGAACATGTCGATGCTGAACCACAAGGCACCGCCAACGACGTGGAAGAAATCTATCCCCCAGAACCAATTGCGCGCGATGGTCACAATAAGCACGACGATCACTGCACCGGCAATCGCAAGTCCCCATAGAGGGACGAGCGGCCCCGACTCAGCCTTCGCAGCCCTCGCCATCGGTTGCTCTCCGACTCGTTCACTCATACCAGCACCATCCAATCGCAAGGTCCAACTTGCCACCCTGCTTTACGAATAAACAGAGCCAAAACAGCTTATATGTCTCAAAACCAGGACTAAAATTGTGAAAATCCCACATTGGCCCGATTCCTGACTAAGTTATACCAGCACTAGCTAAGGATTCGCGTACCATCAACTTCAGCCCTGCGTGACCTGAAATGCAAAATGGAAAGCGGGCAACTTCTCTCCGGGATGGTCATCCTGGAAGGTCAACTGAGGTATGCGAAAGTTATTGGTCTGGCTCATGTCTGTTCCAGTGTAGATAGCTGGGTACAGGTCAATGTAATGCCAGCCAGGCTCGCCAGTAGCCGGAAGATAGACAGTTACATCTCCCTGGCTATTGAAGCCGCAGGCATACCCCACGTAGGCGTTATCGTAAACCAGAGTGTAGATGTTAGCTGTCTGAGTCCAGCCCACCCCCTTGAGATGAATAGTTATAGTGGTACCAGCAGGACCCGATGAAGGTGAGATGGCGAAAGCGGACGGGGTAATAGTGAAGGATGTTTCTGCCAGTTTTGTTCCAGCATCTTGCACTTCAATTCTATGAGGCCCACCCACGTCATCCAGCGCCTTGAACGGGAAAATTATTGTTCCATCGGCTCCGACTGTTACATTGCCCAGGGGAATCGGAGCCTCTTCCCAACCATGACCTGAGACGCGGCTGCCGACTACTCGGAACCACAGGAGATCCAGTCGTTTTCCCGCGGGTAATCCGCTACCCTGAAGAGTTACAGGTGTGCCTACAGTTCCTGACGCAATATCCGTCCAGATAGCTGGCCCCGTGGTGGAATCAGGCTTACCATCGCCCTTTTCTATGGGTAGACTTTGATTTTGAGCGTCTGGCGGCTGTATGACTGTCTCGTTAGTCACAGTGAATTCGAATGTCCAACTGGGAAGGTATGACACTGGCGACTGCTGTACATTCATGTAAGGGAAAGTGAACGAGCCGTGGATGATTTGAATAATGTGTTTACCGGGGGCACCAACGGCTGGAATGGTGAGATGAGCAATTCCATCTGTCGTAACCGATGAAATCCAGCCGGTGAACTTATTATCATAGATCACTTCTGGGCTGTTCTCTAATGGCCTCCAGCCCATTCCTTGAACATCGATATTGATGGGTGTGCCAACCGGTCCGCTGGACGGAGAAATCGATACCTTCATGTCAACATCGAAGTTAAACTTGTTCTGGATTTCGTTCTGTTTTTCGACCAACACGTCATGGCCGAACCCAAATCCACTGGGAACCGTAAAGGTGGTCTGGAAACCACCGCTAGCGTCTGTCTCGACCTTACCCAGCGATTGCATGGCGTCAGTAAAGGTTCGGCCAGTGTAATTACCACCCGCGATGTTCCACTTACCTGTAAAACCTTCCCAGACAAGCTCGAGCTCCGTGTTCGGGTCGAAACCTTTGCCTACCGCGGTTACTATGGCCCCGATCGGCGCATGAGAAGGGTTAATAGAGAACTCACCAATATAGCTACTAGTTGGCTGAGGTGAGTTCGCTTGTGGCGTAGCACTAGTTTGAACTAAGGCGCTCTGACACGAGGTAGCTGTTATGACGCCAAGCGCCATAACAGCTACAATTAGAATAAGTTTCGCTCTCTTCATGAGCAAACCCTCCCTATTGAGCGGCCACTACTGTCAACAGAGACGGCGTCACGTTGAACTCGGTGAATGTGCCGGTCCGCCCATCCTTACCCTTTGCTGTAACCGTGTACTGGATGCTCCCGGTAGGATAAGTCTTGGGAATAGACCAGGCAGCTGACCAGAAGTAGTCTGTCACCGGGACTCCTGGTTGCCCAGGATGGCCTCCATACATAGCGGTAAAGGTCTGTCCATCCTTCAGGGAAACCACCACAGAGGTAAGAGTCGAGTTATCCATAAGGTTACCGGTCGTCGGGTCGTACACTTTGATGCGCCAGACCACCATTTCGCCTTGCTGGAACTGGCTTGACTGAACACAGATATCTGCCGGATTCTTAGCGCCCTCGGCGCCTATGACCGTGTTCGCATTCACCATTAGCGACACCGGTGGCTGTGCTGCCACTACCGTCAACAGCGACGGCGCCACATTGAACTCATTGAAGGTACCTGTTCGACCATCCTTGGCCTTCGCGGTAACTGTATAGTTAACAGTCCCTGTGGGATAATTTGCCGGAATAGGCCAGGCGGCTGACCAGAAGTAGTCTGTCACCGGGACTCCTGGTTGCCCGGGATGACCTCCATATGCAGCGGTAAAGGTCTGCCCATCTTTAAGCGATACCACGACGGAGTCGAGAGTTGAGTTATCCATAGGTTTGCCGGTTGCCGGGTCGTACACTTTGATGCGCCAGACCACACTTTCGCCTTGCTGGAACCTGCTTGACTGAACACAGATATCTGCCGGATTCTAGATCG
>JAJYLC010000083.1 GCA_021787935.1 Chloroflexota bacterium
CCGATCTGTTGCGGCCAATCATTGGCGGCCCGGTTGGTGGTAAGAGCAGCCGGACGAAATATAATAATAGTTAACTCCACCGGGTGTCTGGAGATTTTTAGCTCTAAATACCCCGAGTCTGCCTGGGAGGTGCCCTGGCTCCACTCCTTGTTCCAGAACACTGCGGCGGTGGCTTCAGGAGTTGAGGCAGCGTTGAAAGCCCTGGGACGCCTGGACAAGGTGAGGGTGATTGCCCAGGGGGGCGATGGCTCTACTTTCGACATCGGATTTGGCGCCATATCGGGTATGTTCGAGCGTGGCCATGATATTCTTTATGTCTGCTACGATAATGAGGCTTACATGAACACTGGCATCCAGCGCAGCGGCTCCACCCCTACCTATGCCCGTACTACTACCAGCCCTCCGGGCAAGGTCTCTACGGGCAACCCCAAGCCGAAAAAGGACTTGCCTCAGATTGCAGCCGCTCACGAAATACCCTACGTGGCTACTGCCTCTGTGGGCTACCCGATGGACCTGGACGGAAAAGTGAGGAAGGCTCTCTCGATACGCGGACCTAAATATGTGCAGATACATGTCCCGTGCCCTCTGGGCTGGGGCACTGACCCCTCGCGAACCATCGATTACGCGAGGCTGGCAGTGAATACAGGCCTTTACCCTCTGTATGAGGTGGAAGACGGTGTGACAAAAGTGCGGAGAATCCCTAAAAGGGTGCCTGTCGAGGAATACCTGAAGGGCCAGGTCAGGTTCAGGCATCTCTTCGAAGGAGCGGGCAGGAAAGAGGAGATTGCCGAAATCCAGAAAGTCGCAGACCGTAATATCGAGAGGTTCGGGCTGATAGCGGAATAAGTGCCTGAGGTTGAACTTTATAGGCTTATCTATGCGGGGGCGTTCAATTGAACGCCCCTACTAGTTGGAGCAGGTGTTCCAACCTACTCTAACCTGTAGGAGCAGACCAATGTGTCTGCCCAGGCATGTCTGGAGAATGAATATGACACTTTACAAATTGATTGATACCCACGCTCACCTCGACGAGGTAGAAGGTCTTGATAGAGCTATCGAAGAAGCGAAGCAGGCGGGTGTTGTTGCCATTATAGCTGTGGGACAGGACTACGACTCTAATCTAAAGATATTGGATATCGCCGAGAAGCATAAGCATTTTGTTTATCCTGCACTGGGCTTGCATCCCTGGAACCTGGGCAACATGGATGTTTCGAAAGTAGAGCTGACTCTGAAGCTCATTGAGGACAATATCGATAAGGCGGTTGGAATCGGTGAAATCGGACTTGACTACGATAAGAGGGTGATAGCCGCTGCGGACAAGGAGCGGCAAAAAGAAGCCTTCAAGGCTGTATTGGGGTTGGCGAAAAGATGCGGCAAGCCGGTCAGCGTTCATGCCAGGTATTCATGGAAAGATAGCTTTGACTTGGTTAAAGAATCAGGGGTGAAAAGGGCTGTTTTCCACTGGTACACTGGCTTTTCGAGCGTGCTGCGCGAGATAATTGCTACAGGATATTTCATCTCTGCTACCCCTGCCACAGAATATCACGATGAGCACAGGAGGGCCGTCAGGGAAACCCCGCTGGAGAACTTGCTCCTGGAGACAGATTGTCCGGTTACCTATGGCAGGGAGACAAAATACCAGTCGCGACCTTCCGATGTTATCAGGACTCTGAAAGCTGTTGAGCAGCTAAGGGGCGTGGCAGAAGAAACTATTGCCAATAAGACTACTGAGAATGCGCTGAGGTTCTTTAGATTAACCTGAAATGGTAATAGAGCCTGCTCTCAGGTTAAACGTCGTCCCAAACTGGGTTTATCACCAGGCCTGCCGGTGTCTTGGGGTAGAAGTAGGTCGATTTCTGGGGCAGCCTCTTGCCGGCATCGGCAGCGTCGAAAACGCTGGAGATGCGCGTGGGGTTGAGGAAGAAAGCCATTTGACACGCCCCTGAATTTACCTGAGAGACAGCTTCCAGGCCGTCCCTGGTATACTCCAGGTGCTTAACCTCTTTCTCCAGAGTATCAATGCCTAGAGCTTCTCGCAATACGATTCTCTGCAATAGCACCACATCCAATTTTTTCCACAGGCTCAGCTCCTCGGGAGGCATTAAGCTTTGGATATTGGCATTTCGCTTAAGTCTCAACATGGAGAAGCTATTCCCGTGTACCCCGTAGAGTCCTAAAACTGTACCCCGCTTACCTTTGGCCTCGAGGGTGTAAAGCCAGCTATTAATGCTGTCGGACGATGTGGGCAGAGGTGGAAGCAGGCTATCCATGCTGAAATATGGTGACAGTTTTTCCTCGAGCTGTGCTATCTTATCTGAGTCCAGCCCTTTGACGAGCCGATGAGTGGGCAGCATAACCAGGCCGGGGTCCTGTGAGTCCATCAGGCTCATCATCACGAAATTGAACGCCTCATCTCCAGTGCAACGGCAGCGGGCAGCACATTGCTCTTTTTTATAGCGCAGGGCTGTCTCGTATCTGTGATGCCCGTCTGCTATGTAGATGACCCTGTCACAGAACAGCTTGGCGATTCTATCAATGGCTGCCCTGTTAATTATTACCCAGAGGCGGTAGTTAACCCCCTGGTTATCAGTAGCGCTGAGTGTCGGCTCTCCTTTGGCTAACCTGCGCAACTGTGATACCATCTCGCCTTTCTCGGTGCGCAGCAGTCCCATTATGGGGCTCAGGTTAGCGCGGCAAGCCCTGAGCAGGTTTAGGCGGTCTACAGCAGGCTCTCTGGCTGTTTTTTCATGGGGGCGAATGTGTCCCTTGTTATCCAGTTCTTCCAAACGCACCCTGGCGAGAAGGCCGAGCCGGCTCCTGATCGTGCCCTGATAGGAGAAGCTATGCTCTGTGATATATAAGGCGGGCTGTTCTTCCCGAACAAGTATCTCTTCTTTTAGCCAGGCATCCAATATAGAGGCAGCACGCGTGTATTTGTTATTATCGGCCGAATCGCCGGGCTGCTCCTCGCCATACTCCAGCCTGATGATGTTATAGGGGTTTTTGCGATAATAAGAAAGACGCTCGGTGTGCGATATCACATCGTAAGGTGGAGTGATAACTGAGGAGAGATCGGTGACTTGCTGCAGGTTGTAACGCAGGCCGCAAAACGGTCGAACATCACACATTTATCTTAGCCTAACATGCTATTAGGCACGATGTCAATGCTAACTGGGGCTGTTTCTCGCGTTGTCTAACTTGAGTAGAGGTGTTAAAATAGCTTCCAATAGCTTCTATCGAGAACGTAAGCACAGTCTTTTAAATAGGGGAAAAGGATGGAGGGTTACGCATGGACGAGATGAAAAGCGCCTACGAGCGGGCGATGGAAAGGGCAGATAGTTTGGGTAAAGCCTCGGAGGATGACCTGGCTAAATGGAAGTATATCCCCGAAGGGGAGAAGCTGGCGGCCAGATATCTTAAGGAGGAATATGACATCTCCACGGAGCTGGGTAAATACGATGATAAGGCCAGGAAGTATGTGCTTGAAGGCGCTCAGGGGATCCTTATCAGGAATATAGACTTACCCAGGAATGAATTCACTAAAAAGAGAAATAAGATGGTCATGGAGGCAATCAAGGAGTTGAAACGCGACAAGGTGGGCATCGAAAATGTTTATACCAAGCTCAGGCGCCTTTTCAGCCATTACGAGAAAGAAGGGGAGCAACAGAGGAGACAGACCTACGAAGCTGTGAGAAGGGATTACGAAGCTAAACTCATGCAGGCGGCCCAGCAGCAGCTAGGGACAGCTACTCCACCCAAGGTAAACGTCGAAAGCCAACCGCAATTTCAGCAGGAATGGCGAGCCGTCATGGCTCAACTTGATTCGCAGTACCTCAGATTGCTTGACGAATATAAGAAGGAGATATTGAACGTACGTTAACGCGGGCATAGAAGCGCTTTGGAGGGGGTGAAATGCCGGCAAACCTGCCGCCACAATATCACGAAGCTGAGAAGATATACAGGTCTGCCAAAACTCCCGAGGAAAAGGTGGAAGCCCTGGAGGCTATGCTCGCCATCATGCCCAAGCATAAAGGCACGGACCATCTACGTGCAGAGCTGAGAAGAAGGATAGCCAAGCATCAGGAGGAATCTCAGAGGAGGCCTTCCGGCGGCAAGAAAGGAGGCTCCTATAACATCAGGAGGGAAGGGGCCGGGCAGATTGTATTAGTGGGTTTACCCAATTCAGGTAAATCCCGACTGGTATCGGCGCTCACTGAGGCAGCCATTGAAGTGGCAGACTATCCCTTTACTACTAAAGCACCGGTTCCGGGGATGATGGAATTTGAGAATATCAAGATACAACTTGTGGATATGCCGCCGTTAACCGACCGCGAAGCAAAGCCGTGGCTTTCGCATTTGCTAAGGAATGCGGATGTTTTGCTGGTTATGATCGACCTTAGTGAAGACCCTTTGGTGCAGATGGACGCTATATTGGCCGAGTTGGAAGGTATGAAGGTTAAACTCTTGGGGATGGAATTAAAAGATGAGTTCTTGATTGGCGTCGCTTTAAAGAAGGCGCTGATTGTAGGGAACAAGAACGATCTGGATAACGGGGGAGAGAACTATGCGCTGTTGAAGTCGTCCTATGGCGATAAGATGCCGGTGGTTTCTGTCTCTGCGCAGAAGGGGATAGGTCTTGAGGAAATGAAGCGGACTGTATATAATATGCTTGACATAATCAGAGTGTATACCAAGTCTCCGGGTGCCAAGGCTGATTTTAGCGAGCCAGTTATACTGAAAACAGGGAGCACGGTCGAGGATGCGGCAGGCTCCGTGCATAAGGACTTCCTGAGAAGATTGAAATATGCTCAGGTATGGGGCTCAGGGAAATTCGACGGGCAGAGGGTCAGCAGAGGGTATGTCCTTGAGGAAGGGGATGTAATAGAGTTCCATGTAGGAAAGATAGAATAGAATTTAAGGAAATGAGTACGGACGACGAAAGAATCGAATATGCCATAAGCCACACCGAGGTTTTGCGTCCCCCGAAGCAGACACTCCTTACTTTTGGCAGCACCACCATTTATTACTATCTGCTTTCCGAGCCTTCGTATAAAGAGATTGTGCAAGGCGAAGAGGAAACGGTGGTGAGAGAGGGAAAGGTGCGTGCCGAGAAGCCCAAGGTGGTTACTCCATCGTATTTGACTAACGTAGAGGGATTCAGCGAACATGCGAAAAGGTATTTTGAGATGATAGTCAAAGAGTACGGGGCGAATACTCCCGGGCTTTTCTACAGCTATAAGAATGAACCCAAAGAACTGAACATCGTGTCCTCAGATATTAATTCTGTAGTGCGCAAACTCGGGGAAACAATAGACAAAGAGGGGAACCAGCTCTCGACGATCATCAAAGGAATAGATGAGCTGTGGGATGTCTCTTTGTTGAAATTTATCTTCGACATGACCAGAAATTCAGTAGGTAACAATATGCTGGAATTGGGGAGGAGGGGGCTCCTGGACATTGACCGCAAGGGAGTCCCCCTGGAGGCGAGACAATCGATCGAACAACTATTTGCCTCAGTCAAAAATGGGGAGCTAGACCCTTCTGCTCTTAAAACTGAACTAGACAGATGGGGCCTGTTTGAGGAATACGAAGACAGGTTCTTTCGTCTGTTCGGTAAATAACTAGGGCATCTGTCGGAGGCAGATGCCCTAGTTATTTAAAATTTAATATCTATTCCTACGCTCTCTGTGTGCTCTGAGGTTCCCTCTTTAGCCAGTTGCTAGCATTGAAAGGCGTTTGATTCTCTTCAGCATATTGGGATGCGTGCTGAATATCTCCTTAAGAGTTCCCCCGAAACCCACGTGGATTTTCTTGGACCTGAGTGCCATGAGATCTGAATCATCTATAACGCCGTTCTTATCCTGGTCAATTTGTCTGAGGTCTCTGATTTCGTTCCAGGCACTGGCCGGGTCGTTAACGAAGAATGCCTTAAAGCCTCCCGCCTGATTCTGTGCTTCTTTGGGCATTCGCGTGTTGCTGTAGACCAGCTTGTATAGGGCGGTGGCAAGCTGGGATGGCGGATTTCCAACCTGGACGCTGCCTGCATCTGCATAATATTCCCTGATCCTAGAGCCATATAGAACGAGAAGGTTGGTGATAAAGTAGAGTAGGAAAGCGCCGATTCCGATAAGCGCCACGTATCCTCCGTTTCGATCGGGACCACACCTGCCCCACACCAGGCCCCAGGCTATATACCAGCAAATCATGGGAATGACGCTTAAAAGTGTGATCAAAGCCATGTCCCGATGCTTGAGATGGGATATTTCGTGGCCCAACACTGCTTTCAGTTCATCTTTGTTTAGCAGTTTAACTATGCCCTCGGTAACGCAAACCCTGCCGTCCCCCTGCCATCTACCAAAGGCGAAGGCGTTAGGAATGGACAGTTTAGATATGCCTACCTTCGGCTTCGGTATTCCAGCAGTTCTGGCAAGCTCGGCGACCATTTGGTGCAACGCTGGTTCCTCTTGCTCAGACACATACCTTACCTTCATCACCCAGCCCACTATCGTCGGTCCAAGCAGGTACTGGATGCCTACCAGGCCAAGCGATAGGATGGCGTAGAAGATGAAGTTCGAGTACCCTAACGCGGCAGATACTCCTACAATCAGGCCGTAGAGGAGCCCGAACATCAAAGCGACTAGAATGTATAGTCTAAGTTGTAACGACATTTGTTTGTTACCCCCTGTACACCTCTAACTCTTCCTAAAATTTCATTATGTTACATCTCTATATTCTTGTCAAGGGCCATCGTGGTTAGCTTCGTATACAAGTGGTGGTCTGGGTAGAGATTTGATGATATAATATTTATATTAAGTGCTCTCCCAGGGGAAGAGGGAGATAGACCTTTATATTTACAGAAGGGGTGACAGATGGCGCAGCAGGTGAAGCAGAGTGTATGCGGTAATTGCCAGAATTTCAAGCTGGAAAAGGATAAGAAATTCTTCAATTGCACTAGTGCTAAACATGGTGGGCTTAAGTATGGGATGCAGGTAAGGGTTGATTCGCAGGCTTGCGATGCATTTGTCGCTAAATAGGGCGAAATAAGTGAGGGCGTCGTTTTAAGCCGGTTATATTTATTGGCATCCTGAAGTATGGCTTTAGAATATAACTTGTTTTTTTATGGAGAGACCTCAGACTTTCTCCGCTTTGTCCCTCAGTCGGAACGACCCTCCAGGCCTCTGGGACTCAGCTTAGCTTGAGACCGTTTCAGTAATCCTTCCGATATGGTATCATGGGCTGGAGAGGAGAGGTCGATGATTTTGATTCTACCGCGAACGAACCTTTGCCCCAGGTCCTGCCAATACTTCCAAGTGGAAACCGGCGAGGAAAGTATTGTTGAATATTGTCACTTGCCTGATGGTGAGTGGGTGTTGAAGGTGAGGCAGGAACAGCTTATGGAATGTCCTCTGGGCAAATGGAATCTCAAGGCGGAAACGGGGTACGGACCGCTCGTTTTTTGATTATTCTATTTTTGACAGCAATTTGGCAACAGGCCGGAGAAAACGTTGGCAAGCTAGATGCTTATCCTGAGCGGGAAGAATCGGGGTGGGGGCCAGGAGGGATACCTTGCGCTCGACTTTTCCCGTTGTTGTCCGCTTCAACGGCTATCCAGCCGTTGCGTAATGCCAGGAATACAGCATGTGCTCTGTCGTTTGCATTTAGCTTACGCAGTATGGCGCTGACATGGTTCTTAATGGTTTGCTCGCTAATGCCCAGAAGAGAGGCAATCCGTTTGTTTGTATTACCTTCAGCAATATGAGTTAGAATTTGCACCTCTTTGGAGGTGAGCGGCGTGGTTATATCCTCTATCGTCATCCCCATTGCTGCTATGTCTTGAAATTGCCTTAATACCCGCCAGGCGACCTTTGGCCTGCTGCTTACACTGTCGTTTATGGGGTATTCGCCGTGAGAGGCCCTTTTGATCGTCTCAATTAGCTTTACAGAGGTGCAATCTCTGCTTCTCAAATAGGCTACTGCCCCGCTCTTGATAACCTCGAAGAGTTCGTCGTCATCATCGTTGGGGTTTGAGCTTAGCACCACCACCTTAGTGGCTGGAAAATTGCGCACAATCTTTTTGCCCAGGTCAAGCCCTGTCAGGGTCGGATAGCCGATGTCAAGTAACGCCACATCGGGAGAGCTTGCCGTAATTTGAGCGATTGCCGTTTTCCCTTCCTCTTCGGGATCACACTCGAGTATATCCAGCCCTTCGTGCTGAGATAGCGCCTGGCGTAGCCCGGCCCGGAAAAATGGCTCGCTATCTATTATCATTACAAGTATTTTCTGCATTTATTACCTCGACATCACGTACTGGCCTATTTGCTCCGTTTTTGTTGAGTCGTTTACATTCGTCGAGAGGCTTTTACTTTCCTCCAGTAGCAACAGGTCTATATCCTCCTGTCTGAACCTTCGGTCACCTCTAGGTCCAATGCGGTATGCTTTTATTATACCCAGATCGCTCCACCGTCTGAGTGTGTTGCTGTGGACATGAAGAATCTGGCTTACTTCTCTTACTGTGAGCATATTGTCTGTCAGATTGCTTTTCATCTTATCTATCCTCGTTCATATCAAAGCTATTCTGTCATTACTATAAGCCTGGGTTATTAAGTCACACAATAACCCGAAAGGGTTAATTTAGCTAACTAATGGTAATAGGAGAAAAGGATTATCCCTCGATTGACAGGTAATGTCCAAATATTGGTTGTTATGCTATACTTGAGGAAACTTAAGGGGTTGACTGTAACCAGATATGAAAGGGAGCAAGATAGGGATACTCGAATTGAGAAGTGACCCCTTTATGATAGATGTAGTGTCTAAATTGGGGGATCTTCCCGTAGAGTTCCTCTCCTTTGGTGAGCAGACCGTTCCAATAACCGGCGAGTATAGTGTTATCGTAGACCGGTTGAGCTTCCGTTTTCCTTTTTTGAAAGAAGTGGCTAAGAACATGTCCCTGGGTGGGACTTACGTGATCAATAACCCCTTCGCCGCTTCGGCCAGCAATAAATTGGTGGATGAGTTAATATTCCGGCTTCTGGAGATACCCTCTCCCAAGTCGATTGTTCTGCCTGGTCCTGAGCTAAAGGAAGAGTTGGGGGGCATGGTTCTCGAACCTTCCTGGATTCGAATCGCAGATGAGGTGGGGTTCCCTTGCGTTTTTAAGCCTGTAGATGGCTATGGGTGGGACGATGTCTATGTAGTTAATACGCTGGAAGAGTTGAAGCACCTTCACGCTTCGCATGGTGTGGGGAAGGTCTGGCTGGTGCAGCACAAGATAAACTACAAGTACTACTACAGGGTTTTCTGTATTGACCAGAAAGATGTACTGTTTATCAGATGGATACCGAAACCATTCGCCATGGGGGAATACCTGTACAGTGACTTGCATGAGATCAACGCTATAAAAAATAAATTGACAGAAAAGACTATACGCATGAATTCATGTCTGGATATGGACGTTAATGTTGTGGAATGGTGTGTGGATGAGAAAGGCCAGCCCTGGGTCATTGATGCTTTTAACGAGGTTCCTGACATTACCAAGAACTGCATTCCGCCAGATTACTACTGGTGGATCGTGGACAGGTTTGCGGCTTGTATTAAAGATAAGCTGACCCCTGATAAACGAAATAAGCATAGCTTTACCCTGCCTACTATTTCATAACCTTGCTCTCAATGCGTGTCATCCGATGAAAAAGGTAAGCAAGATACTCATAGGGCTTTCTATGGTCTTCGCTAGCCTCATCCTGGGAGGCTTATTCTTCATGAGAAGCTATCAGGATATTTACTGGTCGCTTCCTGTCAGCTTTATCCTCATTACCATCGTTGGAGTTTTCTTTGCATTGTGCGGTAGCTTCCTGGTCGGAAAGAACTTGCTGGCAGCGGGAGGAAGCAAGGGGGTGCCGACCGTATTGTTGACCATTTTAGGAGGTATTGTCGGGTTAGGCGGAGGCTTGCTGGGTCTGGCTGCCATCGCCCTCGCTCTCGCGATTTCCCGTACAGGTTATTGGGGCTCTGCACCTTATAGCTACAACGGCGATTACCTGATTATGGGCTGGCAGATACAGGCTCTCAGGCTATCCATAATTCTGGGAGTCATCGGCGGTTTCTCGGTTGGGTTTGCCTTTCAAAGGAAAGGGTCGGGATACACTCCGTGAAACTCCAGCCAAGTTTGTCGTGACAATTGCATGCCCTCGTTTCCTAATGTGGTTTGAGTAGACCTTGGCGGGCGTGCCCAAAATGTGATAACTTTTTAACCTTTTTTCTTTTCATTTTATGACTTCTTCATCACACATGCTTATCATATTTGCGTTGATATCTCAAAAACAGGGAGTTGAAGATGAAGCAATACGATATCATTGTAGTTGGTTCCGGCGCAGGGGCGCTTATTGTAGATGAGGCTGTAGCAAAGGGTCTTAAGGTTGCTTTAGTGGATAAGGGGCCTCTCGGAGGGACCTGTCTGAATCTGGGCTGTGTGCCTTCTAAAATGTTGATATATACTGCGGATAGGATAGTTGAGATACAAGAAGATAAGAAGCTGGGTGTTACCGCCGAAATAAAAAACATAGATTTTGCTTCGATAATGGAGCGGATGAGGAAAAGCAGGGCTGAAAGCCAGGCCTATATAAGAAAAGGAATTAATGAGCCTGAAAATTTGGATTTCTACGAGCAGGAGGGGTATTTTGTCGAGGACTTCGTAATGGAGGTCGATGGAGAGAAGATAAAAAGTAAGAAGATTTTCATTGTCTCTGGGTCACGACCTGTGATCCCTCCTATCAAGGGCCTGGACAGCATTGATTATTTAACGAATGAGAACACATTGGAGCTTACGCAGCGTCCGGGAAGCCTGGTAATAATAGGCGGCGGGTATATAGCGGTTGAATATGCGCATTTCTTTGCGGCAATGGGCACTAAAGTCACGATTATAGAGATGCTCAGCAGGATTGCTCAATCGGAAGAACCAGAGATATCTGAACTCCTGAAAAAAGAGATGAAAAAGCGTATGGATATTTATACTGATACACTGGTGGAGGAGATAAAGAAGGATGGTAAGGGAATCATTGCTGTAGCCAAGGATAAAGCTACCGGTAAGCAAATGGAGTTCCCTGCTGAGAGGGTAGTGGTCGCAGTGGGTAGAAGGTCGAACGCTGATTTGCTGAAGGTAGAGAAAACAGGTGTTGAATTAGATAAACGGGGTTTTATAAAAGTCGATGATTATCTTGAGACTACGAAAAAGGACATATTCGCTCTAGGCGATGCGAACGGGCAACAGATGTTCACGCATGTGGCAAACAGAGAGGCATCGCTGGCCTGGCATAACTCAACTCATAAAAATAGAATAAAAATGGACTACAGTGCAGCGCCTCATGCAGTCTATTCTCACCCTCAGATTGCCTCTGTCGGGTTGACCGAGGAGAACGCCAAGAAGGATTACCATGTACTGGTAGGAAAAGCGAAGTATTTCGATACCGCGAAGGGTGAGGCCATGATGGAAGAGGAAGGCTTCGCTAAGGCCATAGTCGACGGACACAGCGGAAAAATACTTGGCTTTCACCTCATAGGGCCTTACGCTCCCGAGCTTATTCAGGAAGTTGTCAATGCCATGGCGACTGGCGGAGGTATACACAGTATCAATGAAGGCATGCACATACATCCTGCTATGAGTGAGCTGATAGTGAGAGCATTCGAGAACCTTGAAGCGGCATGACTTAACTTTGATGCTTTGAATGTAGCCCCTTACCTTGAACCATTCGACAAGCTTATCACGACTGTTTTCCCTTTATGAGTCTTCTTGCTTTTTCTAACCTACCCTACATTGAAACGCCAGGCAACAACGCACCAGCAAGGCAAATCTCGCCCCTGTTCTGTTATTGACGTGCTCGGTATGAGATGATAGAATGCCGCTGAAGCGGAGGTGTAGCCATGAGTGCAGGCAAGATTGTGCTTCTGGTTTTTGGAGCCATCATTCTGCTGATAGCACTTGCTCTCATTACAGGTGGCGGGGCGCTGGTCTGGCTGGACAAAGCTCACACGGACAGCGAAGGGTTTATCACCACAGGTACAATCCAACTTGACAGGCCTTCTTATGCTATAACAACCAAGCCCGCTGAAATAAATTTAGAATCAAGATGGTTCGGAGGCGGACATCACATAGCAACCATAAAGGTGCAGGCCTCGAGTCAAAGTCCCTCGAAACAAATATTCATCGGAATAGCCAATGAGGCGGATGTACAAACTTACCAGATCG